>NZ_JBSWWT010000014.1:0-121674 GCF_056160225.1 Microbulbifer sp. ABF4_143 | reverse complement strand
CTACAGCCAAATACGGCCACACCAGAATAACGACGGTTTACCGCCGAATGTGGCAGAAGAGAAATACTGGAATGCTCAAAAGACGGTGGCCAAAATAACTTGACCACTACACCCCGGCCCGCAAGAGGAGCCACTGCATTTCCTCGACCGGGGGCGACAGGTGCAAGCCGACCAGTGCAAAGGCGACATGAGCGACGGCGAGTATGACACCGGCATAGAAGGCCTCCCCTTCAGTCCCCACCAGCAGCAGGCTGACCGGCAGGTGGATGGCCAGAAGCGCGGGGAGAAACACCACGGCGAGAGTAGCGGACACCCACTTGTGCGCTTCCTTTAGCGCCTCGAGCCTGTGGCGAGCGCCGAGACTCAGCAGTTCAGTCAGCCCCATGCTCACAGGACAAGACTGGCTTCTTCGAACTCGGGCATGGAATTTCTATGGTCTATGTAGATCAGCAGTCCACTGAAACCAAGCAGATACTCTCGCAGCATGCCCGCGGAGGCGGCATCCAATGCATTAAAAGGCTCATCCAGCAACAGTGCTCCTCGCTCCTTGCGCAGTGCGCACACTATCGCAATCTTTTGACGTTGCCCCTCTGACAGGCTGCTTATCCGTGCGTCCGGATTGATCCCTTCGAGAAACCGCGCTTCAAAGCAACTCAACTGCTGCCGATCATCACAGTGGAACAGGGAAGTTGCCTGTGCCGCGGACAAATAATCGGGAATGCATATACCGCTGGAAGATAGGCCGCAAATCTTACGCCTTTCTGACGGGCGGGCCCTACCGAGCAGATGCACACTTCCTGCAGTTACCGGCAACAGACCCGCTATCGCCAGCAACAGCGTTGTCTTTCCCACACCATTGCCACCGGACACCTTGATCCGCATGCCTGTCGCCGCAAATGACAAATCTCTGATGACTTGTCTATTTGAGCGATTCACCTGAAGTGATGTAATCTCTAGTGCTTCCATTCCCGAACCACAAAGATGCTTTCATCGGGCCGCACTCGCAGTGCCCCCCAGACCGGTCACAAAATTCCGAGATAAATAACCACAACCGCACTGGCCAGATTATTAAACAGATGCAGCAGCACCGGCAGCAGTACCGTACCGCTCTTCTCCCGCGCCAGGCCGAGTATCAGCGCCAGCACAAAGATAAAGCCCATCTGTATCCAGTGATACTGCCCCCAGTGCAACAGCGTAAACAGGGCGGAAGTCAGCAGCAGCGTACCGCTGAAGCCGAGCCGCGACTGCCGCCAGGCCGTGAACAGATAGCCGCGGAACACCAGTTCCTCCAGCACCGGCGCGGCGAAGACGATGACCAGTGCCAACGGCAGATGACGGCTGCCGGCCAGCATCTGCATAAACTCCCCCTGCTCGATATCCAGCAGCCGCACCACCAGCATCTGCGCAACCAGAAACAGCAGCAACAGGGCCACCCAGCGCCACAGGGATTTGATCGCAAAAGAGCGCACGGCCAGCGTCTGCCAGCGCGACTGCCCTTTGAAATTCGCCACCCGTAGCAGCAGCGGCAATATCAACAAGAACTGCAGCAGATAGAAGCCGACCATGGCCGCCGGCGTCTGCATATGCGCCTCCACCGCCGACTGGATCGCGACCGGATCGACCACCTCCCCCCGCGCTCCCAGCTGCGCACCCAGATAGCCGCCGTAACCGGCGATATAAAGGAAGGCACCGAGAAAATGTAGAGCGGCGAAGACACAAAGCCATCCCGCCGCGCGCCATGGCCGCGGCAGCGCCGGCGATCGAGCGCCCCCAGCAGCGCTGGATTGGGGAGAGATGTGTTCAAGTGTGGATTCCATGGTCTTTCCTTTTTACTTGCTCAACTTCATTGAACGGCTGAACCTCGCCCGACCGCAGCCTTCCAGATGTCACACCTGCCGGACGTCAACGCGACTACGAATTGCGCCCCGCGCAATACCACGCTGCTTCCCGATATAACGCAGGTTCTGCCGCACACTGCACTCCAGATAGAGACCTCGGACCTCTGGCAGGTAGCCGAAGTACGCCGCCCGTAGTGATGCCAGAGGCGCAGCGTTCCTGCATATCTTGATTTCACCGCTATCTGGCCGCATAAGCCCTCACCAGCATGCGAATCACCGGCGACTTGCCAGTCGCCGTTGGGCGCCCCCCAGCAGAGTAACGACCTCTGTCGATCGCGCAACCAAGAACACTTCATCCACCGCACGCGCCAAGTCGTTCTCTTCCAAGAGACTTTCAATTTCTATCTGCAGTCCGCAATTGGGGTGTCCTGACAATATCGGACAGTCCCGCATTAAGCAGCCCTGGCTGATTCCCAATACCTCTTGGCGAATTCTGCCGGGGCCAGGTTACCAAGCCGCGAGTGACGGCGTTGGCGGTTATAAAAAATCTCGATGTACTCCCTGATCGCCGCTTCAGCCTCTGTTCGAGTGGTAAAGCGACGGTGGTGCACAAGCTCGCTCTTCAGTGCTCCCCAAAAGCTCTCAATTGGCGCGTTGTCAAAGCAGTTCCCCTTGCGCGACATCGAAGACACCATCCCAAACTGCTTCTGCAGATCACGATAAAACTGGGCACAATACTGACTCCCTCGATCTGTGTGCTGGATTAACCCCGATTCTGGTCTCTGTTGAGAGACCGCCTTGAATAATGCCTGGTTCACCAGGTCTACAGTCATGCGGTCCCCCATCGCGTACCCAACTATCTCAGTGGTAAATACGTCTTTTAAGCCAGCGAGATAGAGCCACCCTTCATCCGCCGGGATATAGGTAATATCGCCGCTCCAGACCTCGTTTGGCCGTGTCGGCTTGAATACCTGCCCCAACATATTCTCGGCCACCGGCAGCGAGTGCGCCGAGTTGGCGGTCGCCCTAAACTTGCGTTTCTACCGACACTGAAGCCCCATCTCTCGGCGCAGATGGTCGATACGGTCCCGGCCGACCACAAAGCCATCTGTCGCGAATTCCGGCTGCAAGCGACGCGCACCGTAAGTCCCTCGCGATTTGGCATGGGCGGCCCGGATGGCCACCTTCAGCCGCTCATCCTCCTGTGCCCGCTGCGAAGGTGGGCGCCCACGCCAGTCGTAAAAACCGGAGCGGGAAACTTCCAGCACCCGGCAAGCCACTACCATCGGGAATTCTTCCCAGTGCACCTCTATCCACGCGTATTTGGCAGTGACTCCCGAGCAAAATACGCTGTAGCCTTTTTTAGGATGTCCCGCTCTTGGCGCGCCTCTAACAGCTCCTTCCTCAGTCGGGCATTCTCTGCCTCCAAGTCTGAAACAGAGCGCGCACCCGGCGCCGGCGTCTCACCTCCAGCTTTGGCGGCTACAACCCAGTTAGCCAGGGTGCCTTTGGAAATACTCAATCTCCGGGCCGCCTCCGCCTGCGTCAGCCCCTGCTCAAGAACAAGCTTTACAGCCTCAGCACGAAATTCTATTGAATAGATCTTTCTGATAGTCATTTTCAACTCCCGATCGTCGATGATAACAATCGGGACTGTCCGAAGAAATCAGGCTACCCCACAGAGCCGTATCCGGTTGTGCCGAGATAGCCCACCCAACAACGCGTCGAGAAAACAGGTCTATGATCGTGGCAAGGTAGCTCCAACGCGAATCGGCCCAGATATAGGTGATGTCGCCACACCAAACTTGATTCGGCGCTTGAACATCGAACTGGCGGTCCAGTTGATTCGGTATATCTGACCGCTCAACCGTGGCCTGCTTGCACTTATGAGCCCCTGGCTGCTTGCAGATCAATCCGGCCTCACGCATTAGGCTACGGACTTTATAGCGCCCGATCACGATGCCTTGTTCATTGAGCAGCCCTACAATCGTTCTGCTGCCAGCTGCGCTACGACTGCGCTGACTGCGCTTGAAGATCTCGCTGACCTTGGCGCGGAGTTGAACCCTAGGCGCGTCAATCGAGGCCTTTCTGCTCTTATATTCGTAGTAGCATGATCGAGGTACTTCAAACGCTTCACAGACCAGCTCCACGGGCTCCAGCTCACTTAATCGGTCTATCAGCGCGTACGATTCATCTCGTCTGACATCAAGAGAGTAGTAGCCTTTTTAGTATCTCTTTCTCCCGTTCCAGACGGTTGATTCGGGCTTCAAGTTCCTGGATTCTTTGCTGCTCCGGGGTGAGAGCCTTGCTTGCAGGCGTCTCACCGCTGCGCTCCGCCTCAAGCTGCCTCACCCAGCGGCGGATAGCGGTTGTGCCGACATCCAGAGCGCGGGCTGCATCTGATATTGAATACCCTTGGTCCACGACCAAGCGGGCAGCATCTAGCTTGAACTCGGGGGAAAAGAATCGACATTGTCTATTTATTGAACACCTCTGTCTCAGGCGGCGACTTTACCACCTAAATTGGTGTCCGGGACTAGTAGACCACTACATTGATCGCTTTAGCAACGTACTTTGTTTTTATGTAAGGATATAAAAATTACTTATACGCCAAGGCCCTTTCTATATTTTTTTAACAGGAAGAAATCTAGCATCGATCTTATCTAAGAAGAACGCCCTTATCGCAAGAACAATCAACATGACGAGACCAAACCACAGCTGTCCGACATTAATCAAAGCCGATATCATAACTGCCAAGCCAACACTAACAATCGATGAATAGAGTGGATTGACCACGACAGCAGATCCACAATTCGGACAAAATGTACCCTTCTCAAGAAGAGAAATATTGATGGTATATTTTCTACATTCAGGGCATTTCCTATAAACCCGTTCGATTGACATACCTTGCCACCAGGTAATTTCACTTAAAAAAACAAACCAAGCCGACTCAACGACATCGGCTTGGCCAAGTTTAAGTCAGCGTCGACTCACTTGCGCTACTATTTAAATACCGTTTCATGGATTCCAGCTGCGGCTTTGTAAGACCCATACGACAAAGAAGCACCACTGATATAATGTCGCACAAGTTGGTTTGTGACGAATCTTGTACCGAATGAAACGGCAACAGGTAGCAAAGCCTGGTAGATTCCACCGCCAACCTGTTTCATCTCGCAGCTTGTAAGCTCTTTCATGACTAATCTCCTAAAGGTTAATAAAGGCCAGCTAACTACCGGCCAGATTTATCTGCCTCCCTGCAGATTCGACCGTCTCCGGCCTATGGGCCACCATTACCCGAGTGATGGCGAGCCGTTTGACATGGTCGTTGACCAAAGACTCGTTCGTCACATCCAGGTCACTGACCACTTCATCCATGAACAGTATGCGTGGCGCGCGGTAGAGAGCGCGCGCCAGCACGATTCTTCGCCTTTAGCTACTGTTAATCTTTTTATTCAGTTCACGCATAACATCGACCTTATAAGTTAACTGTAGGCTCCAGCAGGAAATCGTTAAACAGTAGTCCACGGATCCCACGGTTTAGCAGGGGGCACTAGCGGGTTATTAATTTCATCCAGAAGCTCTTCCAAAGATTCATTGACATAGGGGTTGTACAGGCCCCCTCCCGAAACCGAGGAGATTTCTTCTTGTGAAAGCTCTCTATTTATCATTTGAATTCCCTATATTTTCCTTTAGTAAATGGCTACCAGTTTTTATCTGGTAAGTTCTATCTGCCTCCCTGCAGATTCGACCGTCTCCGGCCTATGAGCCACCAATACCCGGGTGATGGCGAGCCGCTTGATATGGTCGTTGACCAAAGACTCGTTCGTCACATCCAGGTGACTGGTCGCTTCATCCATGAACAGTATGCGCGGTGCGCGGTATAGGGCGCGCGCCAGCACAATTCTTTGCTTCTGACCACCGCTGAGGCTGGTTCCCATATCGCCCACCAGGGTGTTGTACTGCATGGGCATCTTTATGATTTCGTCGTGAATACAGGCCATCTGCGCACAGGCCGTTATGCGTTCGAGATCCAGGTGCGGATCGAAGCAGGCGATATTGTCGGCGATGGTACCGGCCAACAGCTGGTCGTCCTGCATAACTCCGGCTATCTGGCTGCGGTAATGGGACAGCTGTTTCAGCGGCTGGCCGTCTATCAGGATTTCGCCCTCGGTCGGCTCCAGTAGGCCCATCAGGCACTTGAGCAGAGTGGTTTTGCCGCAGCCGCTGGGCCCGACGATGGCGACTGTCTCGCCGGCTTCGATAGTGAAATTCAGGTTTCTGAACGCAGGGGTTTCGGCTTCTCCGTATTGAAAGCCGAGATTGCGTACCTCAATCTTGCCTTTCAGAGGCAGAGTTTCATCCGCACGCAACGGCAAAGAATCCGGTCCGTCTACCGCCTCCACCTTGGTAAAGACGATATCGGACAGGCGGTCCAGGTGCAGGCCCAGCATCTTCAGCTCTATCCATTTGGCGATCAGCGCATCCATGGATTCCACAAAGCGGGTCTTGTAGCTCATAAAGGCGTAGAGCATGCCCACCGTAATGACATTGCCCATCACCGCGCTGGCAGCGAAGTAGATCACCAGCAGATTTTCCAGCCCGAACAGCAGGCGGTTGATGGTGTCGTAGCCGATATTCCAGCGCGCTATGCGGATATCCTTGTTGATGGCATCCGCGAGGCGGTTCTGCCACTGGCCCTGGCGGTCGTTTTCGCGCTGGAACAGCTTGACGGTCTGGATAGCGCGTACCGACTCCATAAAATGGGAGTCGTGTTTGGCCATGGCGACAATATGCTCTTCTGTCAGCAGCCTCAGCGGCCGGTAGAGCAACAGGCGCAAGGCGGCATAGAGGACGACGACCATCAGAACAATCAAAGTCAGCACTACGTCGTAGAAGAACATGGCGACCAGCGTAATCAGCGCCATGACGCCGTCCACCACCGCGGCTACCAAGCCGGTGGTCAGAAGTTCCCGGACCTTATTCAGGGAGCCGAAGCGAGAGACAACATCGCCGATATGGCGGGTGGAGAAGTAGCTCATCGGCAGGCGGATCAGGTGGCGAAACAGGTTGGCTGCCATCTGCATATTGAGGCGGCTGGAGATATGTAGAATCACCCACTCGCGCAGGGCATTGGTACCGGTCTGGATCAGCA
Source organism: Microbulbifer sp. ABF4_143 (assembly GCF_056160225.1). Taxonomy (NCBI): domain Bacteria; kingdom Pseudomonadati; phylum Pseudomonadota; class Gammaproteobacteria; order Cellvibrionales; family Microbulbiferaceae; genus Microbulbifer; species Microbulbifer sp. ABF4_143. Next base: position 114,684 of record NZ_JBSWWT010000014.1, on the reverse strand, counting down.
GCAATAGGCCGAAACCGATGGCCAGTACCAGCAGGAGGTTGTCGTCGCCACGCAGGATGACGTCATCCACCACTGTCTGCATATAGAAGGGTGCAACTACGGCAAACAGCTGCAATAACAGAGACAGCAGCAGCACTTGGGTCAAACTGCGCTTCAGTCCGCTGATACGTGACCAGAAATGGCTAAGCTTGAGACGCTGGCGCTCTTCGCCAATCTGGAACTCCTCCGTGGGCGTAAGCTCCAGAGCCACACCGGTAAAGTGCTGACCGAACTCCTCCCTAGTCAGTACCCGCTCACCGACAGCGGGGTCGTGGATGGTGACCTTTGCACGCTCCACTGACTTGAGCACCACGAAGTGGTTCATGTCCCAGTGCAGTACGCAGGGAAGCTGCAGCTCCCCCAGGTGCTCCATGTCCAGGCGCAGGGCGCGGCCCGCCAGATGCAGGCGGCCGGCCATATCCATCAGGGTTTTTAGATTGGTGCCGTGACTGGAAATACTGAAGCGCCGCCGCAGACTGGCGAGATCCGTGTCGTAGCCGTGATAACCCGCAATCATCGCCAGGCATACCAGCCCGCACTCGGCGGCCTCGGTTTGCAGTATTACCGGCAGACGGCGGCTGGCAGAAAAATGCAGCAGCTGCTCGGGACGCGTTTGCGCGGTGGATCGCTGCACAGTCGCTTCCATTACAGGCGCCCCCGCAAGCTGTAGATGGGCTCCAGCAGCCACTGCAGCAGGCTGCGCTCGGCCAGCTGCACATCGGCGGACAGCGTCATGCCCGGCTTGAGGGAAAACGCCTTCCCGTAGGCGTTGACCGACGGCTGCGTCAATTTGGCGGATACCTTGAATACCGGTTCGCGCACAGCGACTGGCGCGTGGAGTAATTCGTCCGGCAGCAGCACCGTATCGGATACTTCCACCACAGTACCGCCATAAAGGCCGAATTTCTGGAAGGGAAAGGCGTCGTAGCGGATATTCAGAGGCTGGCCGGCGTCTAGGAAACCGGCGGATCTCACCGGCACCAGCAACTGGGCAGTGAGTGACTGCCCCTCCGGCACCAGGGACAGAACCGGGACATTGGTTTGTGCCTGCTGCCCCTCCCTCGCCTGAAGGTTGCTGACCACGCCCGCCTTGGAAGCCTTTACGATATAGGCACGCTGACCGTGCAGTTGGGCGATCTGCTGGGCCAGATCGGAGAGACGCGCGCGCAACTGGTCACTACTATTGGCGTGTTCCTCGGGAAGCAGGGACAGCTCGTTTTCGAGTTGCTGAATCTGGTTATTCAGGTTGACCCGGCTGCGCGAAAGTCCCTGGCGTTCGGCGTGCAGTTCCAGCTCCCGGGCAACCACCGAGTCCAGCTCCGCCGAGGAAATATGGCCGTCGCGCCTGAGTTGGCGGTAGCGTTCCGCCTGTTCCGCTATCAAGGCGTAACGGCGTGCCTGGGTCTGTATCTGCTGTTCCAGCAGCGCCAGATCTTCTTTACTGGCAGCGATACGCTGCTCGATATCCTGCCGGCGCCGGCGATAGATCTTTTCGTTGCGCTCCAGCTGTTCGGTGAGCAATTTGCGCTGGCTTTCATATTCCGCCAACAACAGGGATTCGAGATGCTCACCGTCGGCGAGAATTCTGTCGCCGTTGACAACAAGCAGGGGCTGATCCTTGGCGACCCGGTCGCCTTCCCGAACCAAAACCTGCTTGATAATGCCGGAACTTTCGGCATAGACCCGCACTACACCCGAAGCCGGCTCCAGCCAGCCCAGCACGGTTTCCCTGCGCGCATAACTGCTGTTGGCAAGCCAGACGATGACAGCCAGCACCCAGAGCAGCAGCAGAGCGAGAATGACCGTGTGTGAAAGGCGCGGCAGCAGCAGAATCTCGCCGTGTAGACGATCTGCCTGCCGCTCCATGGCTTGCTGGCGGAACAACCCTGTCACCGAGAATTCCTTTCTTCGATACTTATTCTTTTGCGGCGCATTTTTTTACAGATATGTGGCAGCGGACACAACAAATTTTTAATTACACGCCATTACAGAAACCGAATCTTCTTTCAGTTTCTGATTTTCTAGAATTTATTGGTTATGCAGAAAAAAGCTTGTCTCCGAATTGTTCTCACCGGCGACGTAATGACCGGCCGCGGCATAGACCAGGTGCTGCCCCGTGCCGGCGATCCGCGGATCTTCGAATCCTGTATGCGCTCCGCCGAGGGCTATGTGGCGCTGGCGGAGGCGCGCAACGGCGGTATTCCGATACCCGTTTCGTTTGACTACCCGTGGGGCGAGGCGCTCGGCGCCATAACCGCGCGGGCGCCGGACTGCAGGATTATCAATCTTGAAACCGCCGTGACCCGCTGCGACGACGCCTGGCCGGGCAAGGGCATCAACTACCGTATGCACCCGGGCAATATTCCGACCATCACCGCCGCGCAGATCGATATCTGCAGCCTGGCCAACAACCATGTGCTGGACTGGGGCTACGCGGGACTCGCGGAAACGCTGGACAGTCTGAAAAGGGCGGGATTGGAAATTGCCGGAGCGGGAGTCGACGTCTGCGCTGCGGCGGCGCCGGCGGAGATGGATCTCGGGGGCAAACGGCTGTTGTTATTTGCCTGCGGTCACCACAGCAGCGGTATTCCGCAGGATTGGGCGGCGGCGGAGAATAGGGCCGGCGTAAACTTTATCGGCGACTTATCCGCGGAAACTGCGCAGGCCCTGGCACGGCAGATAGACGTCCACAGAGCGCCGGGAGACCTGGTCATTGTCTCGATCCACTGGGGCGGCAACTGGGGCTACCGCATAGCGCGCGAACAGCAGACATTCGCCCGGCGGCTGATAGATGCCGGCGTGGATCTGGTGCACGGCCACTCCTCCCACCACCCGATGGGTATCGAGGTCTACCGGCAGCGGGCGATTCTGTATGGCTGCGGGGATCTGATCAACGACTACGAGGGTATCAGCGGTCACGAAGAGTACCGCTCGCATCTGCGGCCGCTCTACTGCATCGATCTGGATCGCGAGAGCGGCGCCCTGAAGCGCCTGGAGGTGATTCCGTTAGAGATGCGCCGCTTCCGGCTGCAGCAGCCCACGCGTGAGGATCGCGACTGGCTGCTCGACACCCTGGACCGCGAGTGCCGCCAGTTGGGAGCCGCAATGCGACTATCGGAAGACGGGGCGACATTTCTGTTGGCCTGGTGACGCCCCGAGCGGCGCACAGCCAGGGGCCGGATTCGCCTGCAAGCGGATCAGCCCGCGGCGTAACCGTTCGGGTTCTGCGACTGCCAGCGCCAGGTGTCCTCGACCATCCGCTCCAGATCATACTCGGCCTTCCAGCCCAGCTCTCTCTCCGCCAGGGTAGGATCGGCGTAGCACTCGGCGATATCGCCGGGGCGGCGCGGGACAATTTTGTAGGGCACCTGGCGGCCGCTGGCCCGCTCGAAAGCGCGCACTATTTCCAGTACCGAGCTGCCGCGGCCGGTACCCAGGTTGTAGGTGTAGCAGCCCTCTCCCGTGTCTTCGCGGCGCAGCTTCTCCAGCGCCGCCAGGTGGCCGCGGGCCAGGTCGACCACGTGGATATAGTCGCGCACGCCGGTGCCGTCGACGGTGTCGTAATCGTCGCCGAACACCTGCAGCTGCGGCAGCCGCCCCACCGCCACCTGGGCCACATAGGGCAGCAGATTGTTCGGTATACCGCGCGGATCCTCGCCGATAAGGCCACTCTGGTGGGCACCGATCGGGTTGAAGTAGCGCAGCAGGCTGACTTTCCAGCGGCTCTCCGGCGCCGCGCAGAAGTCGCGCAGTATGTCCTCCACCATCAGCTTGCTGGCACCGTAGGGGTTGGTCGCGCCGGTGGGGAAATTTTCGCGAATGGGCACACTGGCCGGGTCGCCGTAGACGGTGGCGGAAGAGCTGAAGATCAGCTGGTGCACGCCGAATTCCGCCATGACCTGGCACAGGGTCAGGGTCCCCGCAACATTGTTCTGGTAGTAGCGGAGCGGCTGCGCCACCGACTCCCCCACCGCCTTCAGTCCGGCGAAATGGATTACCGCTTCTATGTCGTAGCGGGAAAAGATTTCGCGCAGAGCCTCGGCGTCGCCGATATCCGCCCGGTGGAAGGGCACCTGGCGCCCGGCGATGGCCTCGACCCGGTGCAGCGCCTCGGCGCTGCTGTTGCTCAGATTGTCCACCACCACCGGCGCCCAGCCGGCCGCGAGCAGTTCAACACAGGTGTGACTGCCGATATAACCGGCGCCGCCGGTCACCAGAATCGCCATCGCGAAATCCTTTAATCACTTTGAGTTCTCAAGACGGCGCCTAGTAGAGCGCAAAACTGCCGCCTAATTCAACCCGTGATGGCGCCAGTTCGCCGCCGCGGTTGCACGGAAAGCTATGCTGGAAGTGCGGGAGGTCATTTCGCATTTGCTTCCGCGCGGCAAAGAGATGCCACTGGTAATAAAGATAGTGTTTCGCGCCCACGCGCATCCCAGTAAATGCGGAGCCCGGCAACAGCTCCGCGCCCCGGTCGCCGACCCCTCGGGTTAGACGCACATTTGAAGCAGTAAGCTGTGCCTTTATCCAGCGCGACTGGCAGGACGCCAAACGCTGTCCGACACGCTACAGGGAGCTGTACATCATGACGATTTTCAACCACTACCTGGAGAGGTACGAGTCCATCCAGGATGAAGAGCTCAGCATTCAGGAATACCTGGAACTGTGCAAAACCGACCGCAGTGCCTACGCCTCCCCCGCCGAGCGTATGCTGATGGCCATCGGCGAGGCGGAGCTGGTGGACACCTCCCGCGATCCGCGCCTGTCTCGCATCTTCTCCAACAAGGTCATCAAGCGCTACAAGGCCTTCAGCGAATTCTACGGCATGGAGGAGGCGATAGAGCAGATCGTCTCCTTCTTCCGCCACGCGGCCCAGGGCCTGGAAGAGAAGAAGCAGATCCTCTACCTGCTGGGCCCGGTGGGCGGCGGCAAGTCGTCCCTGGCGGAGCGCCTCAAGGCGCTGATGGAGAAGATCCCCATCTACGCCATCAAGGGCTCGCCGGTGTTCGAATCCCCCCTCAGCCTCTTCTCGCCGGACGAGGACGGCCAGATACTGGAGGAGGATTACGGCATCGCGCGGCGCTATGTGAACACCATCATGTCGCCCTGGGCGGTGAAGCGGCTGCATGAGTTCAAGGGCGATATCAGCCAGTTCCGCGTCGTGAAGATACGCCCGTCAATTCTCGACCAGGTGGCCATCTCCAAGACCGAGCCCGGAGACGAAAACAACCAGGATATCTCCTCCCTGGTGGGCAAGGTGGATATCCGCAAGCTGGAGGACTTCCCGCAAAACGATCCGGATGCCTACAGCTTCTCCGGCAGCCTGTGCCGCGCCAACCAGGGGCTGATGGAGTTCGTGGAGATGTTCAAGGCGCCGATCAAGGTGCTGCACCCGCTGCTGACCGCGACCCAGGAGGGCAACTACAACAGCACCGAGGGCCTGGGCTCCATTCCATTCAACGGCACCATCCTCGCCCACTCCAACGAATCCGAGTGGCAGTCCTTCCGCAACAACCGCAACAACGAGGCCTTCCTCGACCGCATCTATATCGTCAAGGTGCCCTACTGCGTGCGGGTGCAGGAGGAGATCAAGATCTACCAGAAGCTGCTGGAAAACAGCTCCCTGTCCAAGGCGCCCTGTGCACCGGACACGCTGCGCATGCTGGCGCAGTTCTCGGTGCTGTCGCGGATCAAGAACCCGGAGAATTCCAGCATCTACTCCAAGATGCGCATCTACGACGGCGAAAACCTGAAGGACACGGATCCGAAGGCGAAAACCATCCAGGAGTACCGCGACAACGCCGGTGTCGACGAGGGCATGAACGGCCTCTCCACCCGCTTCGCGTTCAAGATTCTGTCCAAGGTGTTCAACTTCGATGCCACCGAGGTGGCCGCCAACCCGGTGCACCTGCTGTATGTGCTGGAACAGCAGATAGAACAGGAGCAGTTCCCACCGGAGGTGCAGGAGAACTACCTCGGCTTCATCAAGGAATACCTGGCGCCGCGCTATGTGGAATTCATCGGCAAGGAAATCCAGACCGCCTACCTGGAGTCCTACGCCGAGTACGGTCAGAACCTGTTCGACCGCTATGTCACCTACGCCGACTTCTGGATCCAGGATCAGGAGTACCGCGACCCGGAAACCGGCGAGATCCTCGATCGCGGCGCGCTGAACGAGGAATTGGAAAAAACTGAGAAGCCCGCCGGCATCTCCAACCCGAAGGATTTCCGCAACGAGATAGTCAACTTCGTACTGCGCGCCCGCGCCAACAACCAGGGCAAGAACCCGGACTGGCGCTCCTACGAGAAACTGCGCGCGGTCATCGAGAAGAAGATGTTCTCCAACACCGAGGATCTGCTGCCGGTAATTTCCTTCAACACCAAGGCCTCCGCGGACGACAAGAAGAAGCACGCGGACTTCGTCGCGCGCATGGTCGAGCGGGGCTATACCGAGAAACAGGTGCGGCTGCTATCCGAGTGGTATCTGCGGGTGCGCAAGTCGCAGTAATAAATTGGAGCGGTCAGTGCGAATGGTGCTCGAAACGTGACGCAAAGGCTCTGATGCTGGGGGCAATTTTCGAGACAGTCGGCGAGAGGGACCTCGCCGACAAGCCCCCATGGATGGGTTCACGGCGCGTCTCGAAAATTGCCCCCCAGCAGCAGAGCCGCCACTGCGGCCCGCTAAAGGTATCGTTCGTATAAGAGGCAGTAATATGAGTTACATTATCGACCGCCGCCTGAACGGCAAGAAAAAAAGCACGGTAAACCGCCAGCGATTCCTGCGCCGCTACAAGGCTCATATCAAAAAAGCGGTCGGAGAGGCGATGAACAGCCGCTCCATTACCGATATGGACAAGGGCGAACGCATCAGCATCCCCACCCGCGATATCAGCGAACCGATTTTCTCCCACGGCGCCGGCGGCCATGTGGAGCGGGTTCTGCCCGGCAACAAGGAATTTGTCCCCGGCGACCGCATACCCCGCCAGGGGCAGCAGGCGGGCAGCGGGGGCGGCGGTGGCGCCGCCAGCGACAGCGGCGAGGGAGTGGACGACTTTGTCTTCCAGATCTCCCAGGAAGAGTTCCTCGACTTTATGTTCGAAGGGCTGCAGCTGCCCAATATGGTCAAGCGCCGCCTGGCCGGCAACGAGTCCTTCCAGGTGGTGCGCGCCGGCATCAGCAACGAGGGCACGCCCGGGCGCCTCAATGTGGTGCGCTCCCTGCGCGCCGCCAACGCGCGGCGCATCGCGCTGACCAGCAGCAAGCGGCGCAATATGCGCGCGCTGGAATTTGAGCTGGAACAGGAGGAAGCCAAGGACCCGGCGCTGCGCGATCAGCGCAAGATCGAGTCCCTGCGCGAAGGTATTGCCGAATTGCGCCGGCGCATAGACCGGGTGCCCTTTCTCGACGACTTCGATCTCAAATACAACCTGCTGGTGCGCCAGCCGCGGCCGCGTTCGCGCGCGGTCATGTTCTGCCTGATGGATGTGTCCGGCTCCATGAACCAGGCCACCAAGGACATGGCCAAGCGCTTCTTCCTGCTGCTGTACCTGTTCCTGCAGCGCAGCTACGAGTACACGGAAGTGGTGTTTATCCGCCACCACACCAGCGCCAAGGAGGTGGACGAAGAGGAGTTTTTCTACTCCCGCGAGACCGGCGGCACCATTGTGTCCAGCGCGCTGAAGCTGATGCGCCGCATCATGCGCGAGCGCTATCCGGCCAGTGAGTGGAACATCTACGGCGCTCAGGCCTCCGACGGCGACAACTGGAACGACGACTCCAGCACCTGCCACAAGATACTGATCGACGACATCATGCCTCAGGTGCAGTACTACTCCTACGTGGAAATCACGCCGAGGGACCACCAGGCGCTGTGGGAAGAGTACGAGAGTGTCCGCACCCTCTTCCCGAATCACTTCGCCATGGAGCAGATTGTCGACGTGCAGGACATCTACCCGGTCTTCCGCCAATTGTTCAGCCAGAAGGTGGCCGTCTGATGCTAGATTCCCTTACCACCGGCAGCGCCCCCGAGTCAGAATCCCGCCGCCCCATCTCCACCAGCTCCGAGTGGACCTTCGAGCTGATTCAGGAGTACGACCGCGCCATCGCGGAACTGGCCGACGAATTCGGTCTGGACACCTACCCCAACCAGATAGAGGTGATCAGTTCCGAACAGATGATGGACGCCTACTCCTCGGTGGGCATGCCGGTGGGCTACCACCACTGGTCCTTCGGCAAGCAGTTCATCAGTGTCGAAAACAACTACCAGCGCGGCCTGATGGGGCTGGCCTACGAGATCGTCATCAACTCCAACCCCTGCATCGCCTACCTCATGGAGGAAAACACCATGACGATGCAGGCGCTGGTCATCGCCCACGCCAGCTACGGGCACAACTCCTTCTTCAAGGGCAACTACCTGTTCCGCTCCTGGACCGACGCCAGCAGCATCATCGACTACCTGATCTTCGCCAAGAACTATATCGCCCGCTGCGAGGAGCGCTACGGGCTCGACGAGGTGGAGGCGATACTGGACTCCTGCCACGCACTGATGAACTACGGCGTCGACCGCTACAAACGCCCCTACCCGATTTCGGCGGTGGAGGAGGAGCGCCGGCAGAAGGAGCGGGAGGAGTACCGCCAGCGCCAGCTGAACGACCTGTGGCGAACCATCCCGAAGCTGGGCGACGGGGAGGAGGCGGTCGAAGAGGTGCGCTTCCCGGAGGAACCCCAGGAAAACATCCTGTATTTCATCGAAAAGAATGCGCCGCTACTGGAGAACTGGCAGCGGGAGCTGGTGCGCATCGTGCGCAAGCTGGCCCAGTACTTCTACCCCCAGCGCCAGACCCAGGTGATGAACGAGGGCTGGGCCACCTTCTGGCACTACACACTGCTCACCGAGCTCTACCGGCGCGGTCGCGTGACCGATGGTTTCATGATGGAGTTCCTGCAGAGTCACACCAATGTGATCTACCAGCCCTCCTTCGACAGCCCCTACTACAGCGGCATCAACCCCTACACACTGGGGTTCAGTATCTTCAGCGACCTGCGGCGCATCTGCGAGAACCCGACGGACGAGGACCGGCAGTGGTTTCCCGACATCGCGGGGAGCAACTGGAAGGAGACATTGCAGTTCGCGATGCGCGACTTCAAGGACGAGAGCTTTATCCTGCAGTTCCTGTCGCCGAAAGTGATGCGCGACCTGAAACTCTTCTGCATCAGCGACAACGACCGCGAGAACGAGATAGTCGTCAGCGCCATCCACGACGAAGACGGCTACCGGCAGCTGCGCGCCAACCTGGCCGGGCAGTACAATCTGGGCAACCGCGAGCCCAATATCCAGGTCTACTCGGTGGAAACCCGCGGCGACCGCTCAATGACTTTGCACCACACCCAGCACCGCCGCCGCCCGCTGGGCAAGGACACCGGCGAGGTGCTGCGCCATCTGCACCGCTTGTGGGGGTTTGACGTACACCTGCACAGCCTGCACGGCGATGAGATAACCGCCAGCTATCACTGCCCGGAACAGGGCCGCGACCGCACCGACAGGGAAGAGGAATCGATGTTGGTGCCGAAACCCATCTGAAGAGTGGCGGACGGTCGGGGCCAGCGAACAACTGGCCACCAACCACGAATCACATTTCGAGTAGCAGCTTCACCTTGGCCGCCAGCTCAGCGCGCTCGCCCGGGTGTGCCACCAGCGCGTCGGCACCGGCATCCAGCCAGCGCTGCGGGTTCCGCTCGCCCGCCGGGGCTATCACCAGCACGCGCACATTGGCGTATTCACTGCGCGAGCGCAGGTGGTCCAGGATCTGAAAGCCACCGCCCCCCACCAGATTGGCATCGATCACCATCAGCGCAGGCTTGCAGCCCGCCATCAGGGTGCCTGCGACAAAGCTGTCCCCGGCCACCTCGACGTCGCAACCCGCCTGCTGCAGGGCCTGGCGGCCAGCGGCGGTCAGCTCCGGATCGCTGGCCAGCAACAGTACCTTGCGGCTGGCAGCGGCCAGCTCAGAGGGCACCGGCATGGCGTTGTCGCGCAGGAAGCCGACAAAGTCCTCGACGCAGATACGGTGGTCGCCGCGCCCAGGCAGCTTGTATGCCTTCAGCTGGCCCCGCTCGATCCAGCGAATCACGGTGCGAAAATTCACCCCGCAATACTTCGCCGCCTCCCCAGTAGTAAGCACATGCAGTTCGTTCATCTTTATTATTCCCCCAACATCCTGCGATTACTGTCAGGCACTCCGATGTGTATTTGCGCAACAAGCAACTGAAAACCGTAGTTTAACGCGAAATTATCCTGTTTTATCGAAATGCCCTTACAAATTATGCTGCCCAACACAGCAAATTCAGTTTGAAGCTCGGCTTCCATAGGCTATTGACGAACGGCGTGGACACCCCCTCAAAAAATACTGAAAGGTATAGTTGACAGTTATGTCAGGTTGCATAGAATGGTCACGTATCGGCGGAATTGTTGGCTGCCGATGGCGCCCCTCAGCGGCGCGACAGTCTCTTTGAATGGCGAATGGATATTCCCCTAGCGAATACCCTAAGACCCTGGGCCCCCTTGTATTTTCGGGGCCTTTTTTTTATCTTGCCGAAACTCCAGTTCTCACCCCATCTCTCACCGATCCCGTTCGCGGGCGGCGCCGGAATTGACGGATTTATGGCTGTACACAGATCACCCCGGCACCCAACCCCATCCAAACCGGAGCCCGGCCCGTGAAGGTCTACCTCGTCGGCGGCGCCGTACGCGACAGGCTGCTCAAGCGGCCGGTCAACGAACGGGACTGGGTGGTGGTCGGCGCCGATGAGGCGCAGATGCGCCAGCTCGGCTTCAGCCCGGTGGGCAAGGACTTCCCGGTATTCCTGCACCCGCAGACCCGCGAGGAGTACGCGCTAGCGCGCACCGAGCGCAAGAGCGGCCACGGCTACGGCGGCTTCACGGTACACGCGGCGCCGGATGTCACCCTGGAGCAGGACCTGCAGCGCCGCGACCTCACCATCAACGCGATGGCCGAGAGCGAAGACGGCGAACTGATCGACCCCTACGGCGGCCGCGCCGACCTCGAGGCCCGCCTGCTGCGCCACGTATCCCCGGCCTTCGCCGAAGACCCACTGCGCATCCTGCGCGTGGCCCGCTTCGCCGCCCGCTACCACCACCTGGGCTTCACCGTCGCCGATGACACCATGGCGCTGATGCGGCAGATGGTGGACGCGGGCGAAGTGCAACACCTGGTCGCCGAACGGGTGTGGAAGGAAATCAGCCGCGCCCTGACCGAGCCGGACCCGGATATCTTTATCCGCGTGCTGCGCGACTGCGGCGCCCTCGCGATACTGATGCCGGAGCTGGAGCGGCTGTTCGGCATCCCCCAGCCGCCCCAATACCACCCGGAAGTCGATACCGGCGAACACGTACTGATGGCCCTGCGCGTGTCCGCCCCGGAGCTGCCGGTGCGCTTCGCGGTGCTGGTGCACGACCTCGGCAAGGGGGTCACGCCGCAGGAAATACTGCCGAGCCACCGCGGCCACGAGGTGGCCGGCCTGCCGCTGGTGCGCGACCTGTGCAAACGCTGGCGCGTTCCCAGGCAGCTGGCGGCGCTGGCCGCCGGGGTGTGCGAATACCACCTGCACTGCCACAAGGCGTTCGAGCTGCGGCCGCAGACATTGATGAAAGTGCTGCGCGCCCTGGACGCGCTGCGCCGCCCGGAACGGTTCGAGCAGTTCCTGCTCGCCTGCGAGGCGGACGCCCGCGGCCGCAAGGGCCTGCAGGACAGGGAATACCCGCAGGTGGACTACCTGCGCGCGGTGCGCAAAGCCGCCGCCGCGGTCACCCCGGACGAGCTGATGGCCCAGGGCTACGAGGGCGCCGAACTGGGCAAGGCCCTGGACCGCGCGCGCGTGCGCGCCATCGCCAAAGTAAAGGAAGCCTACGTTGCGTAACGCACTGATCACCGGCGCCGCCGCCCGCCTCGGCCGCGCCATTGCCCGCGAGCTGCACCGGGACCACCGCGTGGTCGTCCACTACCGCAGCTCCGCCGACGCGGCCCGGCAGCTGGTGGAGCAGCTGAACCGGATACGCCCGGATTCCGCCGTCGCGCTGCACAGCGAACTGGGCTCCGCCGCCGACTGCGAGCGGCTGGCCGAACAGGCCCTGCGCCACTGGGGCGGCATAGACCTGCTGGTCAACAACGCCTCCGCCTTTTTCCCAACCCCACTGGGCAGCGCCGGCGAGGCCCAGTGGGAGCAGCTGATCGGCAGCAACTTGAAGGCGCCCTTCTTCCTCAGTCAGGCGCTGGCGGAGTCGCTGGCGCGGGACCGGGGCTGCATCGTCAATATGGCGGATATACACGCCGAGCGGCCGATGCCCGGGCACCCGATCTACTGCGCCGCCAAGGCGGGCCTGGTGATGTTGACCAAGAGCCTGGCGCTGGAACTGGCGCCCGACGTGCGCGTCAATGCGGTGGCCCCCGGCGCCATACTCTGGCCGGAGCAGGAGAATGTCGGCGAAGAAGCCAAGGCGCGGATTCTCGCGCGCATCCCGCTGGCGCGCACCGGCAGCGAGGCGGATATAGCGCGGACTGTGCGCTTCCTGGTCAGCGAGGCGCCCTATATCAGCGGCCAGGTGATCGCCGTGGACGGCGGCCGCAGCCTCAATATATGACGCCGCCCGACGCGGCGGCCGGGCGATAGGGAAAAGGTTTACTGGCGCCCGTCGCCGCCGGAGGATTCCCGCGGCCAGCAGAACTCCACCGCCCACAGCTTCTGCTGCGTCTTGTCGTACTCGGCCCACATCTCGGCAAAGGTCTTGCCGGTCAGCGGGTGCCGCCGTTCCGGCGCCAGTTCCGCCAGCGGCTGCAGCACGAAGGCGTTTTTCTCGATCTCCGCGCGCGGCAGTTTGACGCCGTCGATGGTGCCGGCCAGGTCGTCATAGAGAAGGATATCGATATCCAGGGTGCGCGCGCTGAACTTGGGGCCGGCGCGCAGGCGCCCGTTGGCGTCCTCGATCTCGCGCAGGCGCAGGGCCAGCCGGCCCACCGGCAGATCCGTGTGTATCCCGACCACCAGGTTGTAGAAGTTGTCGCCGTCGAAACCCACGGCGACACTCTCGAACACGCGCGACACCTGCAGCTCGCCGAACTGCCGCGCCAGCGCATCGAGGCCGGCGCGGATATGGCGCTCCCGGTCGATATTGCTGCCGAGGCTTAGGAATACCTGTGCCACACTCACACTCCCGCCGCGGCGCCGCGCTCCGGCCGCTCGCCGCGCTCGATGATGACCCCCACATCGCGGGAGCCGCGCACCGCGCCGGGCTTGGACAGCCGCAGGCGCAGCCAGGACACCCCGAACTCCTCGCGCACTATGGCCGCTGCCTGCTCCGCCATTGTCTCCACCAGCAGGAACTCGCTGCCCTCGATAAACGCGATCAGCCGCTTGGCCACCGCCTTGTAGTTGAGGGTGTGCTCGATATTGTCGGTGCGTGCCGCCTCGCTGATATCGAAGGCCATCTCCAGATCCAGGCTCACCGTCTGGCGCACCTCGCGCTCCCAATCGTAGATACCGATAATGGTATCCACCTTCAGGTCCCGTATATAAACGATATCCATGGGTCAGTTGAGGCTCCCACTCAAATCAGTCATCGGCCAGCGCGGCCGCACTTCGATCGCCAGATCCGACGCCTCCCCGGCCCGCAGGCGCAGGCAGCCGGCGTAGGCGATCATGGCGCCGTTGTCGGTGCAGAACTCGTGGCGCGGATAGAAGACACTGGCGCCATCCTCGCGCAACTTCGCTTCCAGGCGCGCGCGCAGCAGCTTGTTGGCGGACACGCCGCCGGCGATCACCAGGGTCTTGTGACCGGAGGCCTTTAGCGCGCGGCGACACTTGATCACCAGGGTGTCCACCACCGCCTCCTGGAAGGCCGCGGCGATATCGGCACAGGTCTGCTCGTCCGGCAGACCGTCCGCCAACGCGTGCTCGCGCACCGTGGTCAGCGTGTAGGTCTTGAGGCCGGAAAAGCTGAAATCCAGCCCCGGTCTGTCGGTCATCGGCCGCGGGAAGGTGAAGCGCTGCGGGTCGCCCTTTTCCGCCAGCGCCGCCAGGCGCGGGCCGCCGGGGTAATCCAGATCCAGCATCTTGGCCGCCTTGTCGAAGGCCTCGCCGGCGGCGTCGTCCAGAGACTCGCCCATCAGTGCATAGTCGCCGAGGCCGCGCACATCCACCAGTTGGGTGTGGCCGCCGGACACCAGCAGCGCGACAAACGGGAAGGCCGGCGGCCGCTCTTCGAGCATCGGCGCCAGCAGGTGGCCCTCCATATGGTGCACCGCCACCGCCGGAATGCCCCAGCCGTAGGCCAGCGCGCGCCCGGCGCAGGCGCCCACCATCAGCGCGCCGACGAGACCGGGGCCGGCGGTATAGGCGACACCGTCCAGGTCGGCCGGCCGGGTGCCCGTCTTGCGCATCACCTGGCGCACCAGCGGCAGCAGTTTGCGCACATGGTCGCGACTGGCCAGTTCCGGCACTACGCCGCCGTAATCGGCGTGCAGATCCACCTGGCTGAACAGGGCGTGACCAAGCAACCCCTGCTCGGTGTCGTATATCGCGACGCCTGTCTCGTCGCAGGAGGTTTCTATACCCAGAACTCGCACTGCATCTCTCTAAACTGTACTGGTGACTGGCCCCAGCACCGCGATTACGGACTGGTTCGGAGGGGCGCTATCATACTCGAAAAGAGGCTTGCGATCGCCGATTCAAGTGTTTAGAATTTGCGCCCTCGCTGTGAACCGGCCGCCGGGTTGCAACTGCGAGATGCGTATCAGCAATGCCGGAAAGGCCGAGAGAAACGAATTTTACAGGTATCCTAATGCCCTCTGTACGAATCAAAGACAACGAACCCTTCGATATCGCCCTGCGCCGCTTCAAGCGCTCCTGTGAAAAAGCCGGTGTACTGTCTGAAGTACGTCGTCGCGAGTTCTACGAGAAGCCGACTGCGGTGCGCAAGCGCAAAGCCGCTGCCGCTGTAAAGCGTCACGCCAAAAAGCTGCAGCGCGAAAACCGCAAGTTCCAGCGCCTGTACTAACAGGTCGCCGGGCGGGGCAGATCCCGCAGCGGAATCCGAAAACGGCGCCCGAGCCAGTCTCGCGCGCCGTTTTTTGTTTGTCCGGGAAACGCTATTCTTGTGACCTTCACACAAACACTGACGAACACCCCGCACGGAAACGGAACAAGAACCATGAGTACCCTCAAGGACACCCTGGCCCAGGCCACCAAAGACGCGATGAAAGCCCGCAACAAGGAGCGCCTGGCGACCCTGCGCCTGATCAATGCCGAGATCAAACGCGTGGAAGTGGACGAGCGCATCGAACTGGACGACGCCCGCATCCTCGCCCTGCTGGACAAGATGACCAAGCAGCGCCGCGACTCCATCGCCCAGTACGAGAAGGCCGGCCGCGCGGAGCTGGCGGCGGTAGAGCAGGCGGAAATCGACGTGATCCAGGAGTTCCTGCCGGAACAGCTGTCCGAGGAGGAGATCGCCGAGATAGTCGCCGCCGCGATCGAGGAGACCGGCGCCTCCGACATGGCGGATATGGGCAAGGTCATGGCCCTGGTGAAGCCCCAGGTACAGGGCCGCGCCGATATGGGCGCGGTCAGCAAGCTGGTCAGGGCGCGGCTCGGCTGACCCGACTCGGCTACCCCCGAGAATTACGAGCATTTATGGCCGGCAAGATACCCCAGCATTTTATCGACGACCTGCTCGCGCGGGCGGATATCGTCGAGCTGGTGGACAGCCGGGTCAAGCTGCGCAAGACCGGCAAGAACTACGCCGCCTGCTGCCCCTTCCACGACGAGAAGACGCCATCCTTCACCGTCAGCCCGGACAAGCAGTTCTACTACTGCTTCGGCTGCGGCGCCAACGGCAATGCCATCGGCTTCCTGATGGAATACGACCGCCTCGGCTTTCCCGAGGCGGTGGAGAAGCTCGCCTCGAGCCTGGGCCTCGAAGTGCCGCGCGAGCAGCTGGCCCCGGGCCAGGAGCGGCGCCAGCGCGAAAGCCAGTCCCTGTACCAGCTCACCGAGCAGGCCGCCGACTTCTACCGCAAGCAGCTGCGCGACCACCCGGCCGCCGGCCGCGCCATCGCCTACCTGCGCAACCGCGGCCTGTCCGGCGAGATAGCGCGGGACTTCGGTATCGGCCTGGCGCCGCCTGGCTGGGACAACCTGCTCAACGCGCTGGGCGACACCGCCGAGAAGGCCGACCTGCTCGAACAGGCCGGTCTCGCCATCCGCCGCCAGGACAGCGACGGCCGAACCGAGCCCGGCAGGCGCCACCACTACGACCGCTTCCGCGACCGCATCATCTTCCCGATCCGCGACCAGCGCGGCCGCACCATCGCCTTCGGCGGGCGCGTGCTCGGGGACGACAAGCCGAAATACCTGAACTCCCCCGAGACGCCCATCTTCCACAAGGGGCGCGAACTCTACGGCCTGTGGGAGGCGCGCCAGGCCAACCGCAGCCTGGAGCGGCTGATCGTGGTGGAGGGCTATATGGACGTGGTGGCCCTGGCCCAGTTCGGCATCCGCTGCGCCGTGGCCACCCTCGGCACCGCCTGCGGCGAGGAGCATATCCAGCTGGCCTTCCGCCACGCGCCGGAGCTGGTGTTCTGCTTCGACGGCGACCGCGCCGGCCGCGCCGCGGCCCGGCGCGCCCTCGAGGCCGCGCTGCCGCAAATGCAGGACGGCCGCAGCCTGCGCTTCCTGCTGTTGCCCGAGGGCGAGGACCCGGACACCCTGGTGCGCCAGGTGGGCGGCGAGCGCTTCGGGCAGCTGCTGGACGAGCAGGCGCGGCCGCTGGAGGACTTCCTGTTCGACCTGCTCGGCGAGGGTATCAACCTGCAGACCATGGACGGGCGCGCGCGCCTGTCGAAGCTGGCCGCACCGCTGCTCGACCTGCTGCCGGAGGGCGTCTACCGCCAGCTGATGTTCCAGCAGCTGGCCGCGCGCACCGGCCTGGACAGGGAAACGCTGCAGGAGGTCATCAGCGCGGAAAAGGCCCGCGCCGCGCAGTCCCAGCCGCAACCGGCGCCGCAGCCCGCCGCGCCGCCGGCCGCGGGCGAAGCGCCGCCCCCCGAATCCGACACCGAGGCGCCCCGGCACCCGGTGCCGCCACCGCGCCGCAACGGCCAGTACCTCCTGCCGCCGGAGCGCATGCTGATCGCGCTGCTGCTGCACCACCCGCGCCTGGCCGGGCAGGTAGACGACATCGAGCGCTTCCGCGCCGCCGGCGACCCGGATCTGCAACTGTTCGCGGACCTGGTGGAACTGCTGCAGAGCCGCCCCGACTACAATCTGAACAAGCTGCTCGGCTACTGGCGCGCCCACCGCGGGGCGGATTCCTGCGACACCCTGGCGAAGCTGGCCGCGTCGCAGCTGGTCAGCGGCGTGCGCCAGCTGGCCCAGGGCGACGAACAGCTGGAGTACGACCCCGAGGCCGAATTCGCCGACTGCCTGCGGCGCCTGGAACTGGCCGAGCAGAAGCGGCGCAAGCGCGAGCTGCTGGAGCGGCTGAAGGGCGCCAGCGCCGAGGAACAGCTGGTCCTGCTGGCCAACTGGCGCAAACACGAGTAGCCCGGCGCCATATCCGGGTGGGAAAATCAGCCCCGCGGCCCTTGAAAAGCCTCGGCGCAGCACCATAATCTCTGACCCCCGGACGGGATCGGGAACCGAAGAGCCCACATATCGCACCAGGCGTCTCTTGACAGCCACGGTGGTTATTGCTATCGCAAATACGCTATAATCCCGCGTCTTTGTCCCGAATTTTCTCCTTACTTTTCAGGGTTGTGCATGACCGACAAAACCCAACAGCAGACTTCACGCATCAAGGAACTGATCGCCCGCGGTAAAGAGCAGGGCTATCTGACCTACGCCGAAGTGAACGACCACCTGCCGGAGGACATCTCCGATCCCGATCAGGTGGAAGACATCATCGGCATGATCAACGACATGGGCATCAAGGTGTTCGAAAGCGCCCCCGATGCCGAAGAGTTGTTGATGGCCGAAGGCGACAGCTCCGCCGATGAGATCGCCGCTGCCGAAGCCGCCGCCGCCCTGGCCGCGGTGGAATCCGACGTGGGCCGCACCACCGATCCGGTACGCATGTATATGCGCGAGATGGGCACCGTAGAGCTGCTCACACGCGAGGGCGAGATCGCCATTGCCAAGCGTATCGAAGAGGGCCTGCGCGAGCTGATGGCCGCCCTGGCCTACTGGCCCGGTGCCGTGCAGCAGGTGATCGACGAATACCACCTGATCGAGAAGGAAGAGCGCCGCATTCCCGACGTAGTCGCCGGCTGGCTCGACCCGGCCGAAGACGTGCCCCCGGGCGCGCAGACCGGCCAGGCCGCCGAGGCCACCAGCAGCGACGACACCGCCGATGACGCCGACGCCACCGACGACGATGACGACTCAGCCACTCAGGAAGAAGATGAGAGCACCGGCGGCATAGATCCGGAAGAGCTGGCCGAGCGCATGAAGAAGCTGATCGCCGCGCAGAAGAAGGCCGACGCCGCGATCAAGAAGCACGGCCGCGACTCCAAACAGGCCGGCGAGGCCATGGAAGCCGTGGGCGAGATCTTCCGCTACTTCAAGCTGGCCCCGCGCCAGTTCGACCCGCTGTACAACGAGGTGCGCAGCATTCTCGACGACGTGCGCGAGCAAGAGCGCACCATCATGAACCTGTGCATCAAAAAAGCCAGGATGCCGCGCAAGACCTTTATCAAGGAATTCCCCGGCAACGAGATCAACGAGGACTGGATCCCCGGCATCATCAAGAAGAAGCGCGACTACTCCGACGCCCTGCGCCAGGTGGCGGACGAAATCATCCGCGCCCAGCGCAAGCTGGCCCAGTGCCAGGAGCGCGCCGGCCTGGACATAGGCCAGATCAAGGAGATCAACCGCCGCATGTCCATCGGCGAAGCCCGCTCGCGCCGCGCCAAGAAGGAAATGGTCGAGGCCAACCTGCGCCTGGTGATCTCCATCGCCAAGAAGTATACGAACCGCGGCCTGCAGTTCCTGGACCTGATCCAGGAGGGCAACATCGGCCTGATGAAGGCGGTGGACAAGTTCGAATACCGCCGCGGCTACAAGTTCTCCACCTACGCCACCTGGTGGATACGCCAGGCGATCACCCGCTCCATCGCCGACCAGGCGCGCACCATCCGCATCCCGGTGCATATGATTGAGACCATCAACAAGCTCAATCGCATCAGCCGCCAGATGCTGCAGGAGATGGGCCGCGAGCCGACCCCGGAAGAGCTGGGCGAGCGCATGGACATGCCGGAAGACAAGGTGCGCAAGGTGCTGAAGATCGCCAAGGAGCCCATCTCCATGGAGACGCCGATCGGCGACGACGAGGACTCGCACCTGGGCGACTTTATCGAGGACACCAACCAGGCGTCCCCGATCGACACCGCCACCCAGACCGGCCTGCACGACGCCACCCGCGCGGTGCTCGCCGGCCTGACCGCGCGCGAGGCC
Source organism: Microbulbifer sp. ABF4_143 (assembly GCF_056160225.1). NCBI lineage: Bacteria > Pseudomonadati > Pseudomonadota > Gammaproteobacteria > Cellvibrionales > Microbulbiferaceae > Microbulbifer > Microbulbifer sp. ABF4_143. The sequence goes on along the minus strand of NZ_JBSWWT010000014.1, from coordinate 95,121 downwards.
AAGGTGCTGCGCATGCGCTTCGGTATCGACATGAACACCGACCACACCCTGGAGGAAGTGGGCAAGCAGTTCGACGTGACCCGCGAGCGTATCCGCCAGATCGAGGCCAAGGCATTGCGCAAGCTGCGCCACCCGTCTCGCTCCGAGCACCTGCGCAGCTTCCTCGACGAGGGCTAAGCGCCAGACGAAAAGCCCGGCAACGCCGGGCTTTTTTATGACATTTACATGACCGCCCCGGCCCCAGGGCCCCTCTCCCGCACGCGGCAGAGGGCCCGGGGAGAGGGTGAAACAGATGCGCCGAAAGAAAAACACCATGCAGGAAGAATTCGTCAACAAACCGGGCAAGACCGGCATCTCCCGCCTGATCGACGCCACCAGTTACTCCTGGCACGGCCTGCGCACCACCTGGCGCAACGAGGCCGCCTTCCGCCAGGAGGTCACCCTGGCCATTTTCCTGATCCCGCTGGCCCTGTGGCTCGGCGACAGCGGCGTCGAGCGCGCGCTGCTGATCGGCGCCACGCTGCTGGTCATGATCGTCGAACTGCTCAACAGTGCGGTGGAGGCGGCCATAGACCGCATAGGCCCGGAGCGCCACCCGCTGTCGAAGACCGCCAAGGACACCGCCTCCGCCGCCGTGTCCATCTCGCTGCTGCTGTGGCTGCTCACCTGGGGCTGCATACTGCTGCCGCGCTGGATCTCCTGATAGCCGCGGGCGCCCCACCCGGCGCCCTCCCCGCCCCGGCCAGCGCCGCGCGCAAACACATGACTCTTCCCGCACGCCGGAGCGGCTCGTCTAGACTTTGATACCCAAAGTGTTCAACCGATAAGCCAGGGAAGGTTTATGCCGAGACCGCGCCCCGGGCCGGCACTGATACGCTGTGCCGGCCTGCTGCTGGCCGCCAGTTTTTCCGGCCCGCAGACACTCCTCGCCGACACCACCGGGACCAGCCCCGGCGGCATTGTCATCAGTCCGGCGCCCCACTACCGCCCGGAAGTCCCGCTCTACGCCCAGGCCAAATCCCTCGCCCACTACCTGTCCCTGACCGAAATCGGCAGCTACCACAAACGCCGCGGCGAACAACGCAACTGGGCCAGCGGCGAGAACAGCGGCTGGCTGCGCCTCTACCACCAGAGCGCCGAGCTGAACTGGGACGGCGACGTCTACAGCCGCTTCGACGGCCACCTGAGCGGCTTCCAGCTGGGCGGCAACCTCTACGCCGGCCCCAGTTGCCGGGGCTCCCAGGAACTGGGACTGTTCGCCGGCAGCAGCCGCGCCAGCGGCGCCGTCAGCGGCTTCGCGCGCGGCTTGCGGGACTTCGACGCTGGCCGCAACCGCCTGGAGAGCCACTATGTCGGCGGCTACTTCACCGACTACCGCCTCGACCGGAGCTACCTGGATCTGGTCGCCAAGGTCGCCTATGTCGAACTGGAGAGCCGCTCCAGGCGCGAGATCGCCGACCGCATCCAGGGCCCGCAACTGAGCCTGTCCGCCGAAGGCGGCCTCACCCTGCAGCCCGGCGAGCGGTTCAACCTGGAACCCCAGCTGCAGATCGTCGCCAACTACACCAATTTCAACGCCTACTGGGACGGCATCTCCCGGGTGGAACCGGACGTAACCCCGGAACTCACCTTCCGCGCCGGCCTGCGCGCCTACAACCGCGAGGGCCGCAACCAGTACTACCTGTTCGGCAACCTCTGGCACACCCTGAGCGGCGACGACGAAATCGAGTTCAACGGCCGCCTGCGCCTGGAAAACGACCGCGGCGCCACCTGGCTGGAGGCCGGCGGCGGCCTGGTGCTGCTGCAGCGCGCAAGCGGCAGCGCCTACGCCACCCTCAGCTACCAGCGCTCGGTGGACGACCTGGACTGGCAGGGCGGCAGTGCCAACCTGGGCTTCAACTGGGCCTGGTAGCGCGGGAGAACCCGCGCCAAGGCGGCGGGCGCGGCCCGGAAGGAAAAGGAAACCATTGATCCGCAAGGGAAAATCGGGTACTTTGCCACCCCGCTCGCGGCCTCGACGCGAGTGTCTTTTTGGGGGCCCTTAGCTCAGTTGGTTAGAGCATCCGACTCATAATCGGCAGGTCCTGGGTTCAAGTCCCGGAGGGCCCACCATTCCCCCGATATTCCACCCCAATAGCAGCCATTATTGCCGCAGCCACTTCGGTACTGCTCGGCTTTGTCTGCGCCCCTATACTTATCCGCTCTTGCAGAGGGGGCAGATCGACGACGGTATTATCTGTGCCGCAGTTCTCCGGGCTTTTTACAGCGGCGGCCTGCCTGGAAAGCCGAACTGAATATAGCCACGCCGTGTATCGACTTTTTGACTTCCTGATTCGCCCGGCGACCTAACCCGAAGGCCGGCACAGAGATATGCGTACAACAGCCTACATCCAGGCCAAGCTGCTGAGCAGGGTAAAGGTGGCGCCGAGGGCCAACAGCGCCGAATAGCTGAGGCCCAGTGTGAAAAATTTCGCCAGCGTCATGCCCCAGCCCTGGCCGTAGACGCGCTTCTGCATCAGCAGCAGGTACAGCGGCATCCACAGCAACAGCAGTGTGATTGCCCAGTCGCACACGAACTCGACCGCGGCATAGCCTTCCAGCCACGCCTGTATATCCACCAACAGCGTCGCCGCCAGTAGCGCCAGACACAAAAAGGCGTGGCTGTGCAGTGCGACGATCAGATGCTCCATATACAGGCGCCGCTGAGGCAGATACAACAACCACAGCATCAGCGCGAAGAGCGGCAACAGCACAAACAGGGTGGACGGGATTGCGCCGATCAGCGCCTTCTTGAAACGGTTGGGGTCATCGCGCAGGGTTTTTACATTCTCGCTGGCGCGCACGGCCTGTGTATTGAGCCAGTCGTTGAGCCCCGACGGCAAGGCACCCACGCGAATCGGATCCAGTTCGGGATTCCAGCAGCCGCCGTGCAGGTTCAGCAGGCAGACGTCCTCATCTGCGACTGCCTGCAGCGGCAGTTTTTCGGCGGGGGGCTCTTCTCCACGCAATTGGGCAATGCGCGACTCGGCCTGTTGCCGCACCTTCTGCTCCGCCTGTTCGAGACTCTCCAGTGCCGCGGGGACCTCCGCGCTCCGCTCTTTCGCCTCGACCAGCTCCGACAGTGTCTCGTCGCGCAGGCGTTCGACCTCCGCCACCGTTTCCGCATCTGCAATCTCATTGCTGTAGAAATTGATATCGTCCCAGTCGCTGCTGAGCCGCACGATAAAAAAGGTGGTCAGGCACAGGAAAATAAACAGGCGCACCGGACTCACATAGCGCACCCGGCGCCCGGCAAAATACTCGGCGGTGAGGAATCCCGGGCGCAGCAGCAGCGGGCCCAGGGTGCGGCCGATGCGCGAGTCCAGCGCCAGCAGCGTATCGAAGAGATCGCCGAGGATACTGGAGAAATGCCGCACCATGCCCTTCACCGGCTGACCGCAGGCGTAGCAGTGGGGGCCGAGCAGTTGTGTATTGCAGTTGGCGCAAGCCTGCTGCGCGAATTCGTTGGACATGGTTACTACTCGGACTAGGGAACAGGCCGGCGCCCGCCGTCGAAATTGCGGCGGGCGCCGGATCGATCGGGATGATCTATTTGATTACCGGATTAATTTTCCTGCAGAAAGCGCGCTATGGTGCGCAGGCCGTGGCCCTTGGCACCGGTGGCCCACAGATCGTTGGCGCTCGGCTGGTAGGAGCCGGACAGATCCATATGCACCCAGTTGCGGCCCCGGTCGCGCACGAAGCGGGCCAGGAAGGCCGCCGCGGTGGAGGCGCCGGGGCTGCCGTCGACGCCGACGTTGGCAATCTCGGCAAAGCCGGACGGGATCTGCTCCAGGTGGAAGGGTTCCAGCGGCAGGCGCCAGGCCTTCTCGTTTTCCGCCGCGGCCGCGTCCAGAACCTTCTGCGCGGACGCGTCCTCGAAGCTGAGCACCGAGTTGTAGTCGCGCCCCACGGCCATCTTGGCCGCACCGGTCAGGGTGGCGGCGTCGAGTATCCAGCGCGGTTCCTGTTCCGAGGCGGCGATCAGGCCATCCGCCAGCACCAGGCGCCCCTCGGCGTCGGTGTTCAGAATTTCCACGGTCACGCCGTTCTTGTACTCGATGATATCGCCCAGCTTGTAGGCACTGCCGGAGATCAGGTTCTCGGCACAGCAGAGGTACAGCTTGACCCGCTTCCGCAGGCCGCGCGCAATCGCCAGCGCCAGGCCGCCGGCCACCATGGCCGCGCCGCCCATATCGGATTTCATCGTCGCCATACCGCCGGACGGCTTGATGCTGTAACCGCCGGAATCGAAGGTGATGCCCTTGCCCACCAGGCAGAAATCCACCGGCGCCTCGGCACTGTCAGTGGGATTAAAGTCCAGCTGCAACATGGCCGGCTCGCGCACGCTGCCGCGGCCGACGTTGTGGATGCCGACGAAGCCCTCTTTCAGCAGCTCGTCGCCGGCGATGATCCGGTAGCTGACCGCGTCCGGCGCCAGCTGCTGCAACAGCTTCGCCGCGCTCTCTGCCAACGCGCGCGGGGAGACATCCTCCGGCGTGCCGTTGGTGATCTCGCGCACCCAGCGCGCCGCCTGCTCGCGTGCCGCCAGCTCCTTTAGTTCGGCGGCGTCGGCGATTCCCCAATCCAGTTGGTTGTCGTTGCGCGGATTGAAATAGCCGGCCCAGAAGGCCCAGCGGCGCTCCAGGTCCCAGCCCTCGCCGGCGAGCCGCACGGCGCCCACGCCCATGCCATCGAGGCGGCGCGCGGCGCGCTGGGCCGCCACCAGCGGTCCGCCGGTGGCCTCGGTCGCATGCACGGTGGCGCCGCCGTCGGCAAAGCTCAACAGCGCCTTGTCCCCGCCCCAGATCTCCGCCGCCGCCGTCTCCACCAACTGAACCTGCATTGCATTCGTCATACTGCATCCCTCACTGAAATCGCCGGGTGAATTTGCCGTGCATTCTATCAAGTCGTTGTGGCAAAGGGCTGCACCGATATTTGCGCCACCGGATTGGCGGCGGATAAACTGGCGCCCTGGATATAAAAAGTACATAGGGAAGTTTTCATGGCCGAGCCCTGCCACTACCACACCTCCGCCGAGGCCGCCTGGCACTGCCAGCCCTGCAGCCGCCGCTACTGCCGCGACTGTGTGCCCGGCTCCAGCGCCAACTACCACGGCGGCCGTCCGGACTGCCCGCTGTGCCACAAACCGATCGAATACATAGGTGCCAGCAACAGCGCCAGACCCTTCTGGCAGATGGGGCTCTTCTATTTCCGCTACGCGCTGCAGCCGGGGCCCCTGACCGTCGTCGCGCTGGCCACGGCGGTGAGCCTGATGATCTCCGGCCTGGGTATCCTGTCGCTGGTCATGCTGCTGGCCGCGGTGGCACTGGTCACCCGCTACAACCTGCTGGTCATCGAAAAGCTGGCCGCCGGCCAGCTGCAGGCGCCGCCCTTCGGCGACGCGCTCGACGGCAACAGCGCACCGCTGTTCCTGAAGGTGATCGCGATGACGCTGATCGCCGGCTTCGTCGGCTACAAGCTGATGGCCTTCGGCCAGGGCGCGCTGCAACTCTATTCGATCGCGCTGTCCCTGCTGGCGCCGGCGGCGATGATCGTGCTGGCTCTTGAGGGCAGCCTGCGCGCGGCCATCAACCCGCTGAAGCTGCTGCAGTTCACGCTGATTATCGGCTGGCCCTACTGGCTGCTGTGGCTGGCCACCAGCGCCGTCTCCGCCGCCCCCGGCTACCTGCTGGCGCTGGTGGCGGACAAGCTGCCGCCCTGGTCCATAGGGCCGCTGATCGCCGCCAGCACCAGCTATTTTTATATAGTCACCAGCGCGATGATGGGCTATATCTGCCTGTCGCGACAGCAGCGCCTCGGTATCGTCGCCGAGCATGAAGACGACGGCGACTACCTGGAGGAACGCGAATTCGAGCGCGCCCGCGCCCTGGCCGACGCGCAGATACTGATGCGCGAGGGCGATTTCAACAGTGCGCGCCGCACACTGGTGGAGTGCCTGCGCCGCCACCCGGACGACCCGGCCCTGAACGAGCGCTACTACCGGCTGCTGCTCGCGACCCAGGACAAGAAGGCCCTGCGCGAACTGGGCCCGCACCTGCTGGAAAAGTTCGTGCGCATGAACCGCGCCCACAAGGCCGCCGAACTCTACCTGGCCACGGACCCGCTGCCGGCCATCGACAAATCCCACCTGCGCCACGGTCTCGCCGAGGCCCTCTACCGCCAGCAGAAATTCCGGCCGGCGGCGATGCTGCTGAACAATCTGCACAAGGACGACAGGGATTACCGGAACCTGGACGCGGCCTATCTGCTGCTGGCGCAGATCTATATCGATGGGTTCAATCGCGAGGATCTGGCGAGAAAGCTGCTGCTATTCGTGCGACAGAAATTTCCGAATAGCAGCTTGCAGAGGCAGGTGGAAACATTGGAGCAGATACTCGGCGGGACTCCGGTAGCCGGCTAGGGCACCTCTGAATAATTCCGCAACGCCTCCCGCGCCCGATGCTCCTCGCCGAGCCGCCGGTAGTGATTGACCAGCGCCATACCGAGCTTCGGCAGCAGCGGATGCTCGACGCGCTGCTCGCGCAGCCGCCGCAGCAGCTCCTCCAGCCAGCCCCAGTCTTTTTCCCGCGCCGCGCGGCGCGCCAGCAGCAGGCAGGCCTTGGCGGTCAGTGCGCGTGGGTTTGAGGTGGTCTGCAGGTAGCGGCGGTAACCCGCGGCCAGTGTGCGCACGTCGGTATCGGCGTCGCCCGCCAGCGCGAACAGGGCCAGGTTGGCGCGGTGGTAGGCCTCGCTCTCAGGCGCCGCCGCGGTCAGTTCTATCGCGCGCTCTATCAGCGCCAGCGACTGGGGGTACTGGCGGATGGCCAGGCCGGCGGCCTCGGCGGCTTCGAGCAGTTTGCCCTCCTCCTGGAAGCGGTCGATGCGCGCCAGGGCCCGCTGCTGCGGCGACGGGGCCTCCTCTTCCACCGGCATGGTGTCGACGGGCGCGCGCCGGCTCAGCAACAGCAGGGTCGCGGCGAAGCCGGCGATCAGGCCGCCGGTGTGGGCCCAGTAGGCGATGCCGGCGTCGCCGTAGAAGTAGCCGAAGATTTCCTTGGCCAGCCACAGCGGCAGCACCAGCAGCGCCGGCGCGCTGAATTCGCCGAACATAAACCCCACGGTGTAGAAGAAGCGCAGGCGGCGCACGCCGTAGATGGCGACGAACATGCCCATTACCGCGGACACGGCGCCGGAGGCGCCGACCATCGGCACCGGGCTGCCCGCCTCCACCGCCATATGCAGGCCGGCGGCGGCGAGGCCGCCGACAATATACAGGCCGGCAAACCAGAGGCCGCCCAGGGCCAGCTCCACCGACAGGCCGAACAGCAGCAGGAACACCATATTGCCGATCAGGTGATCCCAGCTGCCGTGCAGGAACATATGCCCGAACAGGCCGGCCACATCGGGCTCCGCCGGAATCAGGCCGAGGGCGATGCTGCTGAGGCGGTCGCGCAGTTCGGCGAAGCGCTCGCGCTGTGCCAGCCACTCGGTCTCGCCCTCGGCGCGCAGTTGCGGCAACAGCCAGTTGTGGAATTCCGGGTTCCACAGCAGTTCGCGGTAGACGAAGTCCTCCCCCTGGGCGTCCACCTGGGTGCGCCACTCGGGGCGCAGTTCGTTCACATAGACCAGGAAGCGCTGCTCCTCCAGGTCCGGCAGGTCGCTCGAGAAGTAGTAGTCCTCCGCCTGCTGCCAGCGCGTCTCGTCGCGGCCCTGGTAGAGCACGAATACCAGCAGGTTGATGGCGATCAGCGCGAAGCACATCAGCGGCGGCCGGCGCCAATCGGGCTTGTTCTGGATGGGGATGATCAGCAAGGCCGGGCCTTTTTGCGGTGAATTGAGTCGCCCTCAGAATACAGGGGCGCCGCCGCGATCACAAACGCGCACGGGACCACTAGTCCCGCCCGCGCCGCGCCAGCGGCAGCGGCGCCTCCCAGCTCTTCAGGTGGAGATCCCGCTGCGGGAAGGGCACCTCTATGCCGCGGTCGCGGAACTCGCGCAGCAATTCGAGGTTGTAGAGCGCGTAGGGGTCGCCGAGCGGCGACACCATATTGCTGTTGATCCACACCACCAGCTTGAAGTTCAGCGCGCTGTCGCCGAACTCCATCAGCCAGACCTCGGTCTTGCGCTTCCAATCGGTGTGGGTGATCGCGACCCGGTCCGCCGCCGCCAGCGCCGCCTCGCGCACCAGGTCCGGGTCCGAGCCGTAGGCCACGCCGAAGGGGACGTGGATGCGGCGCACCGGGTCGTCCAGGGTGTGGTTGATCACGCGGCCGGCGACGAACTCGGTATTGGGCACCAGTATGTCGACATTGTCGCGGGTGGTGATGCGCGTGCTGCGCACGTTGATATCGCGGATACGACCGAAGACGCCGGACTCCAGCTCCACCAGATCGCCGACCCGCAGCGGCTGTTCGAACAGCAGTATCAACCCGGAGATAAAATTGGAGAAGATCGCCTGCAGGCCGAAGCCGATACCCACCGACAGGGCGCCGGCCACCAGCGCCAGCTTGGAGGTGTCCAGGCCGAGCATGGCCAGCGCGACGATGATCGCGATGGCGATGATGGCGTAGTGCAGCACCCGCCCGAGGTTGTACATCGAGGATTCGCTGGCGTGCTTCTTGCGCACCAGGCGGTTCAGGAAGCGGCGGGTCAGGCTAGAGATCAGCCAGGCGCACACCAGCACAAAGGTGATCCGGGCGATCACCCGCGGCGTGACCGGGTTTTGCGCGATAGAAAACAGCTCGAAGTCCGCCAGCTGGCGCCAGTATTTGTAGGCGCGGCCAGCCGTGAAGGCGGCGCGCTCGCGCACCGTGGCCCACCACCCCTGGCGCTGCTTGTACACCTGCAGCTGCGCGGCCTCGTAGCGCTGCACGTCCTCGATCAGGTCGTTGGCGCGCCCGAGGCCGCTGTCGATACGCTCGAAGTAGCGCCACCAGCGGCTCAGGTCTTCATTCTCCTCGCCGCGCCAGGCCACCACCTGGCGCTGGCGGATATTCAGCTCCCGCGAGGTGCCGTCGATCAGGGCGCGCGCCGTCTCGATCAGGTCGCGGCTGACCACCAGCGGCTGGTCCTCGGCCCCCTCCTCGAGCACGGCGTTGATCGACCGCAGCAGTTCCGCCTTGCGCTTTTTCAGGTGGCTCTCGAGCAGATCGACCTCAAGCTCCATCAGCGACAGGTCTTTCTTCATGTTCTGGTCCGGGTCGGTGGACTGCACCGTTGTGCCCTGCAGCCCGGTGCGCTCTTCGCCGAGCCTGTCGATCCGGTCGGTCTGCTTTTTGATGTCTTTTTCCAGCGCCTTGGCGGCGTCGGCGCTGTAGTGCAACTGGTCGAGCATGCGCTTCAACTGGCTCTGCGCCAGATCTATCTGCTCCTGCCACTGGCTCAGGTAATTCTCCAGGGAGTCGCGCTGCTCGATGATGTTCAGGTGATTGATCTGCGCCACCAGCAGCGCCAGTGCGGCGGATTCCTTTTCCGCCTTTTCGCCGCTCACCTCGCGCAGCCGCACCACCTGTTTGCGCAGCTGGCTCAGGGACTGGCGCAGTGTGTCGTCCAGTTGGCGCGCCTCCAGCTGCACACCGGTCAGGCGCCGGCGGCCGCGGCTGATGGCGGCATCCGCCTCGGCCCAGTCCAGCACAGTCGGCTCGCGGGGGAATTTCACTTCCGGCAGCAGCGAGACCTTGCGGTACTCCCGGTGCTTGCGCCATGTGATCTCGATGCCGTCGAGACTCTTGCCGACGGCCCGCGCGCGCGCCTGCAGCGCCTCGTCTTCGGGCAGATTCTCGCGCCACTTGTTCCAGGCCTCCTCCAGCGCCTGCAGCCACTGCTGGCGCTCCTCTTCGGAGGCATCGCTCCAGCCGGTCCACCAGTCGGCGGACGGGGCGGTGAAATCGGGAATGACCGGCTCGAATTCCTTGGGCTTTTTACCGGGCAGCTGGGCGCCGGCGGTACCGGCGAGCGCCGCCAGCAGGAGTGTGAGCAGAAGTAGCAGCAGCGCGCGGGTGCCGCCGCGATTGTCGCGCGCCGTGCGGAGGGGGGAATAGCGGCAATCGCCCAGCATAGTGCGCCTGGTTCCGTGACAACAGCCCGGCACGGATTGCCGGGGATCCGATCTGTTCAGTGTAGTTGAGCGGGTTTTCTAGAAATCCTCGAACAGTACGATCACGGCGTTTACCGCCATGCTGCCCGCGTCGCTGCGGTAGCCACCCTCGGCGTACAGGCGCCGCACCCGGACGCCGGCGCCCAGGCGCCGGTCCAGGTCGGTGGCGAAATCGCCGAAGTCGGAGTAGTGCGTCACCACGCGGCCCTCCACCAGCGCGTAGAGGCCACCCGCGTCCACCGGTACCAGGCGCGGCACCACGGACAGCGACAGCAGGTCGACGAGCAGATCGCCGCGGCGGATAAAGTGGTCCGGCCCGAGCAGGTCCGGCGGCAGATTGAGGCTCAGGCCGGCCGCGTCCAGCGCGAGGAAGGGGCTGGCGCCGCCGGCACCGATCCAGTCCAGCAGCAGTTGGGCGCCGCTTTCGCCGAAGTCCTGCAGCGAGATCGCCTCGAAATCCGGCGGCGCGCGGCGGAAGTCTGCGGCGAAGCCGAAAAACCGCAGCGGCGTGCCTGTCGCCAGCGGGCCTATCTCGAGGGCGCCGATGTCCACCCGATAGTTGTCCGGATCCGCATCCCGATCCGCGCTCCTGCCGGTGCCGCTGTAGTCGAACAGCAGCGCGTCGCGGCCGTCGAATGTCAGCGCGGTGACCTGCAGCTCGTCGTCGGCGCGGGCGTTCAGAAAGCTGTCGAGCCTGGTCGGCTGCAGGCGCACGCGCCCGGCGTCCGGCGCCGGGCGCAACAGGTCGCCGTCCCAGTGGCCGAGGGCGGTGATGCGCTGGCCGATGGAAATACTGCCGATGGTCTCCTGTTGCAGCGGGAAACCGGGCCGGGTCACCGGCGTGCTGTCGCCGAGCTGCAGGTCCACGCGATCGAGGAAGGTCACGCCGCCGCCGGCGCGGATCAGGCGCGCGCCGAGCAGGGCCAGCAGGTTGCCGTCGCGCGCCAGCACATTGCCGTCCACCGCGTCCAGCGTGTCGCCGGGCACACTGCTGCCAGCGAAGACCTGGTCGGCGATAAAGCGGCGCCTGCGCCTGTCGAAGGCGCCGAAGGCCAGCGTCGATGTGCCCGGCGGCAGTGCCGCCAGCGCGCCCAGGCCGCTGGCGCCGAAGAGGCGCTCGCCATCGATCTCCCAGTCGGTCTCGCCGCGAATCTCGATATCCACGCCGCCCTGGCGCCCGGATTCGGCGAAGAAGGGCCGCAGCGCGATACGGAAGGCCACCTCGGATTCGTCCACCGAAATCAGCGGCCCGCGCAGGCGGAAGGGTTTCGGCAGCGGCGGGTTGTTTTCCGCGGTAACCACCGGCAGCAGTGTCACCCGCGGCGGCGCGCGCCCGGTGTCGACGCTGTTGGCCGCGGCCAGATTGAAGTCAATTTCGAGCAGCGCCGGCAGGCCGGGCTCCACCACCAGGGGCCTGCGCTTGTCCAGCTCCAGATCCAGCGCGACCCGACGCACGCCGACGCCGTCGCTGGAGACCACCCGCGCCCTGACCGCGCGACCGTCCACGTCGACGCGGATATCCGCATCGGTGAAATCGAGAGTGATTTCGGCGCGCACATAGCTGCCCACCGGCAGCGTCGCCGCGGTGGCCAGTTCGGTCTTATCCCGGTACAGCACGAAATCCACGCTGTTCGCAGCCGGCAGCAACTGCGCCCAGGTGCCGTCGAAACGCTGCAGGCGCAGCGCGGCAATATCCACCCGGTAGCGGATAAAGTCACCCTCTATATCGGTGATACCGATATACAGCAGGCCGCATTCATCGGCGTCGGGGCGCGCGTCGCCGGTCTCGCATACCACCGGCGCACCGGCACCGGGAGGGTGCGGGCCGCCGCCACTGCCACCACTGCTGCCACTGCCGCAGGCGGCGATGCCGAGGGCGAGAAGCAGCGCGACACAGGCGCGCCAGGCGGCGGGCGGGGTTGAATCCATCGGTATGCACTTCCCTTGGACGACGGCGGCCGCCATCCGCTGGCGGCGAGACAAATCAACAGCAGCCTTTTAAGCCTAGGAAGAATGCACGCGGGGCGCGTGGCGAAATATGACGGGATTTTCCGCCGCGCCCGGATCCGGACGCGGTTTGCTTTTTTTCCACCGGACCTGCACTCACCGGGCAATGAAGCGGGCGAATCCCGATCCGTTTCGTTGCCCCGCCGTTGTCGCCCGCGGGATTAGCGCATGCAGCGCTCGAACTCGTCCCAGTAGCTGCCCGGCTGGCGGCGGTAGGGGCCGACACCGCCGCGGCGCGATTGGTCGTTGGCGATGCGGCGGCAGGTGGTGCGGCGCTCGCGGTAGTTTTCGTCGTAGATATCGTCGCGGAAGCCGTAGCGGCCGTAGTAGCTGTCGCCGCGGTAGCTGCCGTAAAAGTCGCCGCGGTAGCGCCCGTAGTAGCTGTCCGGGCGCACTCTGGGGTCGGGGCGCGGGTAGGCGCGGGGTATCGCCCGCGGCTGCGCGGGCCGCGGCGCCGGCAGCGCGCGCAGTTTCGGCGCCGGCCTGTAGTAATCGCGCCAGCCGTAAGGGGGGCTCACGACCGAATAGTCGTTGCCGCGCGGATCGTAGCGCAGGAAGGCGCCACCGGAGGTGACGAAGTAGCGCTCACCCCCCATGGTGAAGCTGCCGCTATCCCCGGGCACACTGGGCACCCGCGCGCCCAGCGGCGGCTCCACGCGCAGATAGCCCCCTTTGCTCGGGCGGTAGAAGTAACCGCCCGAATAGTAGTAGGTTTTGCCGCCCACCAGCAGCTGCGAGGCGCCGGAAGGCAGGGACCTGACGCGATCCTGGGCCCAGGCGAACGCAACGGCGAGGCTGAGCAGGAGTGCAATGGCATAGCGCATGGCCGCATCCCTCTCTGGTAAACTACCGCAAGTTTACTCAGCGGCGGCGCCCGTCCCCACTCGCGCTAGATGGAGCCGCCCTCCTCTTCCCGCGCGGCCACTTCCGACAGTACCTTGACCGCCTGACCCGGCTGCAGCCGCTCGGCGCCGCGCACGACGACGCGGTCGCCATCGGCCAGATCGCCGCGCACCGAGATCCACTCGCCGTCGCCGCTGCCGGTGGTCACCGGCAACCGCTCTGCCCTGTTTTCCGCATCGACGCGGAACACGAAGGCGTCGCCGTTGCGCAGCACCAGCGCGTCGCGCGGCACCGCAACCATCTCCCGCGCGGCCGCCACCGGCACCGCCACCTGCACCGGCATGCCGACGATCCAGCCGCTCCGCTGCGGCAGCTGCACCATCAGTTTTACGCGGCGCGAGTTGTCGCTGGCCACCGGCACGAACTGGCGCACCTGACCCTCGAGCAGGCTTTCGCCCTCGTCGCTCCCCGGCAGCGCTGTATCGGCGCGCAGCGCCAGGGCGTCGCCGGCGCGCAGCAGCGGCAGGGATGCCAGCGGAATATCCGCCTCCACTTCCAGCTGCGACATGTCCAGCGCGCGCAGCAGCTGGGTGCCGGTGCGCACATACTCGCCGGCCTGGTGCGCCCGGCTGACCACCAGGGTATCGAAGGGCGCATTGATGACGGTCTTGGACAGCTCGTAGGCGCGGCGGTCGCGCTCGATGCGCGCGGCCACCAGCTCCTGGGCCATGGCCTCGCGCTCCGCCTGCTGTTCCTCCAGGGCCGCGCGCGAGGTGCTGTTGGTCTCGGCCAGCTTGCCGAGGCGCTGCAATTGCGCGTCCAGGTAGGTCAGGCGCGCGCGCAGCTGGGCGATGCGGCTCTCGCTGTTGCGCAGCTGCAGGCGCCAGTGGGTCGCGTCCAGCTGCGCCAGGCGCCCGCCCTTCTTCACCAGGCTGCCGGGCTCGGCGACAAATTCCAGCGCGCCGTCCAATTCGGCGGAGATGCGGATATCGCGGCGGCTGACCACCTTGCCGGCGGACCACTGGCTGGGCGCCATTTCGCGCAGCTGCGCGCGGTCGACGGTGACCGCCGCCGGCGGCTGCGCAAACACCGGCGCGGCGGCCAGCAGCGCCAATACCGAAGCGCCAATCAGTTTTTTCATAGGGAATTCCTCGCAACCAGTCGCGCGCGCAGGCGCGCGAATTTGGGCAGCGGCAGGCTGCCGGTCTGCAGCAGCGCCGGCAGCAGTACCAGCGTGAACAGGGTGCTGACCGCCATGCCGCCGACGATCACCGCCGCCAGGCCGCGGTAGATAACGCTGCCCTCGCCGGGCGCCACCAGCAGCGGCAGCATGCCGAACACGCTGGTCAGCGTACTCATAAAGATGGGTCTCAGGCGCAGGCGCAGGGCCTGCTCCACCGCGTCGACGCGGCTGGCGCCTTCCAGCTCGGCGGCGCGGGTCTGGTGCACCAGTAGAATCGCGTTGTTGACCACCAGGCCCAGCAGTATCACGAAGCCGATCATCGTCAGCAGGTCCAGCGGCTGGAAGCCGATCAGGTTCAGCAGCCGCAGCGCCAGCACACCGCCCACGGTAGCCAGCGGCACCGTCAGCAACACCAGGCCGGCATCCTTCAGGGAGCGGAACAGCGCGCTCATCAGCAGGAACAGGATCAGCAGCGCCAGCAGGAAATTCTGCGACAGGGACACCAGTGCCTTGTCCAGGTCGCTGGCGTTGCCGCCCACCAGGATACTGCCGTCGGCGGGCATGGCGGCGCGGATCTGCGGCAGCACCTCCTCCTCCAGCTGCGCGCGCACCTCCTCCAGGGACACATCCTCCGGCGGCACTATGTTGAGCGTGATGGTGCGGCGGCCGTCCACCCGGCGCAGGCTGCCGGGGCCGACGGTGCGCTCGACGCGGGCCAGCTGGTTCAGCGGCAGCACCTCGCCCCGCGGCGTGACCAGCGGCGTGTTCTGCAGCTGCTCCGGCGTGTTCCACTCCTGCGCCTTGAAGATCACATCCAGGCGCTTCTCGCCGTTGAAGTATTCGCCCACGTAGAGACCGTTGCCGAGGGCGCGCACCAGGCTGCCCATATCCTGGCGGTTCCAGCCCTGCTCGTGCATGGCGCGGTCGTTCGGGAAGACGGTCAGTTCCGGCTCCGCCAGGGCCAGCCCGGGGTTGGGATTCACCGGCACGCCGGGCATCACCTCGCCCACTATCTCCACGCCGCGGGCGGCGGCCCGCATCAGGCCCTCGGCGTCCCTGGACTGCAGGTGCAGGGCGATATTGCGGTCGCCGCCGAACTGGCCGAACAGGTTGCCGCGCGCGGCAAAGCCGCGGAAGTCGGGGATATCCGCCAGTATCTCCTCGCGCAGCACCCGCTCCATCTCCTTGGCCTTGTCCATATCCCGGACGCGCACGCCCATGGTGCCGCCGTTGGGCCAGGTGATGATGTAGTAGTTCTTCAGCGCCGGCTCGCGCTCGCCGCGCATATAGGGCGCCATGCGCCGGTCGATTTCATCGACGATTTCGCGCTTGATGGTGTCGACGTTGGTGGCGGCGGGGAAATTCATCCACACGTCCACCGCGTCGCGCTTCACCGGCGGCAGGTAGTCGAGTTTCGGCAGCAGGAAATAGGTGGCGGCCAGCGGCAGCAGCAACAGCGCGCCTATGACCTTCCAGCGCCGCGCCGGCGTGCGCGTCAGGCCCATGATCCGCGCGGTGATCTTCTCCCACAGGCCGGCGAGGCGGTCGCGGCTCGAGATGGCCGGCAGCCACAGCTTGGCCGCCAGCGGCACCACGGCCACGGCCACCAGCAGGGAGAAGACCACCGCCACGGCGATGGTCAGCGCCAGGTCGCCGAACACCTGCCCCTCGACGCTGTTGAGGAAGAATACCGGCAGAAAAATCGCCACCGTGGTCGCGGTGCTGGCGAGCAGCGCGCCCCACACCTGGCCGGCGCCTTTTTCAGAGGCTTCGTGGGCGCCGAGCCCCTTCTCGCGCAGGCGCACTATGTTCTCGAGCACGACGATGGCCGCGTCCAGCACCATGCCGGTGGCGAAGGCGAGACCGGCCAGGGAAATCACGTTGACGCTGCGCCCGGCGGCGGACAGCACCACGAAGGTGGCGAGCAGGGAGATCGGTATCGCCGCGGCGACAATCAGGGTCGCGCGCATGCGGCGCATAAACCACCAGAGCACGCCCACCGCGAGCAGTATGCCGAGCATCAGGTTGCCGCCGAGCAGGTTCAGCGCCCGGTAGACGAACACCGAGGCGTCGAAGGACTGCACCAG
This sequence comes from Microbulbifer sp. ABF4_143, assembly GCF_056160225.1. Taxonomy (NCBI): domain Bacteria; kingdom Pseudomonadati; phylum Pseudomonadota; class Gammaproteobacteria; order Cellvibrionales; family Microbulbiferaceae; genus Microbulbifer; species Microbulbifer sp. ABF4_143. Next base: position 78,863 of record NZ_JBSWWT010000014.1, on the reverse strand, counting down.
CACCAGTTTTTCGTCTTTGAGTTTCGTCTCGTTCAGCTCGGCGACCTTGTCCTTGACCCGCTCCAGGGTCGCGAGCATGTTGGCGTCGTTGGTGCGGTTGATGCGCAGCGATACCGCCGGGTTGCCGTTCTGCGTGGTCACGCCGCCGGGCTCGGACGGCGCCACCTTGACCTCGGCGATATCGCCCAGGCGCACCGGCTGGCCGTCGCGCCACTCGAGCACCAGCTCGGACAGGTTTTTCGGGTCGTACTCGCCGACGAAGCGCAGCGTGTAGCGGCGCCGCCCCACATCGGTAAAGCCGCCGGACACATCCCGCGCCGAGGCCAGCTGGCGCGTCACCGCGGGCAGCTGCACGCCCAGTTCGGCGGCCTTCCAGGGATCGAAGATCACCTGCAGCTCCTCGCGCCCGGCGCGGCCGGACTGGGCCTCGACGCTGGCCACGCCGGGCACCGCCTCCAGCGCCGGGCGCAGCTCGTCCTCGATCAGACCGGTGTAGTCGTCCAGCGAGTTGGGATTGCCCGGCAGCAGTTGCAGGAAGAAGTAGGTCAGCGCTGTGGCGTCGCCGCCCCAGCCGCCGAGCATGACCCGCGGCGGCTCGGCGTCGCGCGGCAGCGGCGGCAGGCTGCTCATGCGGCTGATCACGTCGATCAGCACCTTGTCCATATCGGTGCCCATCGTGAACTCCAGGTTCACCCAGGCGAAGCCGCGGCCGGCGTTGACCTGCATCATCTCGAGGCCGGTCAGGCCCTGCAGCACCGACTCTATCGGCTCGACGATTTCCGCCTCCACCTCCTTCGGCGAGGCGGCGCGCCAGCCGGCGGCGATGGTGATCTGAGGATTGTCTATATCGGGGAAGAGCTGCACCGGCAGGCGGCTGGCGAGAAAGGCGCCGAGCAGCACGGCCAGTACCACGGCCACCGCGGTGGCGGCGGGATTTTTCAATGCGGCGTTGGTGAGCGCCATACCCTGGACCTTTTATGATTTTTTTCTATTGGGGCAAGGCTAACGGGATGCCTTTACAGCGCAAGGGGATTGCGACCAGCGGAATTATTTGGCGGATATAGAGCGCCGCCCGGAGCGGTGCGCGCCGACAAAAAAACAATCCCGCGCCGGCCCGCTTTTCTGGGGCGGGGACGGCGCGGGAAGTTTTTTCGCGACCTTTTACTGCTGACCAGTCAGGGTCATGCAGCGGTTGAACTCGCTGATATAAACCTTGCCGCCGTCAGACGGGTTGCGGTTGGCGCGCTCGGCGGCGAAGTTGCGGCAGCCCTCCTCGCTATCGATACGCACGCGCTGCTCCGGCAGGGTGCGGCGGTAAAAGTGCGGCTGCTCGTAGCGGACCATGCCGCGCGGCGGCCTGACCTCATAGTAGTAACCGCCCTGCGGATGAAAGCGATAATAGTTGTCGCCGTGCTGATAGTAAGTCTTTCCCATAAACTGAATCTGAGTGCTATCAGAGGGCAGCTCGCGCAGCCGCTCCTGTGCCTGGCTGTAACCGGCCAGAGAGAGCATCAGTATTAACGGTATCAGAAAACGCATGGGGACTTCCTCCACTGCCAATTGTGTCCGGAAGTCTATTCAACGCTGAGGCCAACCCCCAATCGAATTGCCCCCAATCGAATTGATTGTCACCGGCGAAAGGGGGGAGCGATCACAAGAAGTGCTGTACCTTGTTCTTGTAGCTGCGACTCATCTTCAGTCGCTCGCCATTGTTCAGCACCAGATAGTATTCGCCATTGATATGGGCGCAGATCTCGCGCACGCGGCTCAAGTTGACGATGGTGGAGCGGTGAATGCGCTGGAACATCTTCGGGTCCAGCTGCTGCTCCAGCTCCTTCATAGTGATACGCATCACATGGGTCTCGCCGTTTGCGTGCACACACATATAGTCGCCGGCGGCGTCTATCCAGTCGATCTCCCGCGCCGGCACCAGGGTGATCTTGCCCGAGTCCTTGATCGCGATTTTCTCCGGGTAGGCGCTGCCGCCCAGCTCGCCTGCTGCCAGCTTCTGCTCCAGCGCCTCCGGGGATTCCTTGGTCAGGTCCGCCACCGCCTCCAGCAGCTGTTCGCGCTGGCTGGCGATATCGGCACTGGCGAGTTTTTCCCGCACCCGTTCCAGCGCCAACGCTAGGCGCTGCTCCTCGATCGGCTTCAGTACATAGTCGACCGCGTTGATCTCGAAGGCCTCCACCGCGTACTGGTCGTAGGCGGTGACGAACACCACCTGCGGCAGCCGCTCCGGCGGTATCTGCTGCACCAGCTGCAGGCCGCTGACGCCGGGCATCTGTATATCCACGAAGGCCACGTCCGGTTGCAGTTCGAGTATCCGCTCGCGCGCCTCGCGGCCGTTGCCGCACTCGGCGACCACCTCGATATTACCCAATTGCTCCAGACGCAGACGCAGGCCGCGCCGCGCCAACGGCTCGTCGTCGATGACGATGGCCCGGAGAAGATCCGCGTTTTTGTTGGAGTCTGTTGTGCCTGTCATACATTCATTCCTGCTCAAAGGGAATGCGGATATGCACCGCCAGGCCGCCCTGGGGGCGGTTGGTAAAGCGCACTTTCTGTTCTTCGCCGTACAGGGCGCGCAAACGCTCGCAGGTGTTGCGAATGCCCACACCGCGGCCGGAACCCAGGCCGGGCAGGTCTCCATCGCTGACGCCGGGGCCGTTGTCGCTCACTTCCAACAGCAGCTCACCGGCGAAAACCCGCGCCTTGATCGTGATCTCACCGCCCCACTCCCGCTGCGATATCGCATATTTGATCGCATTTTCCACCAGTGGTTGCAGCAGCAGGGAGGGAACCAGCGCCCGCGGCGAATCGCCCTCCAGGTCCAGGTTCACCCCCAGGCGGTCGGCAAAGCGCACCTTCTCGATATCCAGGTACAGCATCAGCGCCTCCACCTCCTTGGCCAGGGTGACCTTCTGCATCGGGTCATTGTCCAGCGAGTGGCGCAGGAACTGGGACAGGCGCATGACCATGTCGTTGGCGGTGCGGCCCTGGTTGTCGAGAATCAGCGTCGAAATCGCGTTCAGGGTATTGAACAGGAAGTGCGGGTTCAGCTGGTAGCGCAGCATCTTCAGCTGCGCCTGGTGCGCCATGGACTCGGCCCGCAGCGCCTTCTCCTGCTGGGTCAGGGAGGCCTGGTAGTACTTGATACCGTAGTAGAGCGCCGCCCAGGTCATCAGGATCAGGAAGGAGTAGGAAAACCAGTAGATGGCCAACACCGCCGGGTGCTCGTCGCTCTCCTTGCCATAGAGCCACAGGGAACCGCCGAACTTGATCGCCGCCCACAGGGCCGCGGCCAGTATCACCACCACCAGGGAGCCGAACAGGCGCGCGGCCGGCGGCCTGTCCCACAGCTTCTGGAAGCCGCGGCGCATGGCCTCGGACAGCAGTACACCGGAGGCAGTGGCCACGGCGATATAGCCGCTGTGCAGCCAGTGGTCCTTGACCCAGAAAAAACTGCCGATAAAGGTCAGCAGCGTATAGCCGCCCCAGCCGGTCAGCTGCAGCGCCCAGTACTGCCAGCGCTGCATGGCCAGCCGCTCGGACAGCCAGCGGAATGCTTTGTTTCCCATAAAATCCTGTGATGCGGCGCCCTTCATCCGACGCCGATTTGACACTTCTGTAGGGCTTCATACTAAATGGCGCAATCCGCCGGCGAAATACCAACCGGCGCAACATTTGCACAGACTGCCGCAGGAACCGCCGTGAATTACTGGCTTTTCAAATCCGAACCGGACGAATACAGCCTCCGCGACCTGGCTGCCGAAGCGGGCCAGACCGGCCGCTGGGACGGTATCCGCAACTACCAGGCGCGCAACTTTCTCAGGGACGCGGTAGGCGTGGGCGACGGGGTCCTCTTCTACCACAGCGCCTGCAAGGTGCCCGCGGTGGTGGGCACCGCCGAGGTGGTGCGCGCCGCCTATCCGGATCCAGCCCAGTTCGACCCCGAGAACAAGTACTTCGACCCCAAGGCCAGCGGCGACAAGCCGCGCTGGTACTGCGTGGATATCCAGTGGCGCAGCGAGTTCGCGCGGCCGGTAACCCTGGCGGAGATCAAGCAGAACCCGGCGCTGTCCGAGATGGTGCTGGTCAGGCAGGGGCGGCTGTCGATTCAGCCGGTGACCGAAGAAGAGTGGAAGACCATAGTACAGCTGGGCCACACGGCTCTTTGATAGAGCGCAGCTCTATCAAAGTGCGGCGGTCCGCCAGGGATAGCGGGCACCGAGATCGCCGCCCGCCGGCACCTGTTAATCGCCTTCCGGCAAATTGCGGCCCACGCTGTACCAGTCCAATTTGCGGGTCAGCACCATGATGCTGCCGAGCACACCGAACACCAGTATCGACCCCATCAGCAGGGCGTAGTCCTCGGCACTGAGCAGACCGTAGAGCAGCCCGTAGAGCGCGGCCAGCAACGCCGCGAACCCCAGCCCCCGGCGCCAGCTGTGCAGCACGAAACTGACGTAGAAACCGATCAAGCCGACACAGGCGGCAGCGGACAGCGCGTAGGCGCGGGCGAAGGCGATGTGTTCGGACAGCGACAGCAGCAACAGGTAGAACAGGGCCAGGGCCAGCCCCACCAGGGCGTACTGCACCGGGTGCACCGCCAGGCGCTTGAGCACTTCGAACAGGAAGAAGGTGGCAAACGTCAGGGCGAGGAACAGCAGCGCGTATTTGATCGCGCGGTCCGTCTTCAGGTACTGATCCACCGGATCGAGAAAGCTGACGCCGAAGCTGCGTTCGAGCAGGCTCTGGCAGGGTTTGCCCTGCCCGCACCGCTGCAGTGTCTCCTCCAGGTTGGTGGCGAAGAAACTGGTCTGCCACTCGGCGGTGAAACCGCGATCGCTCACCTCGCGGCGACTCGGCAGGTACTCGCCAACAAAACTCGGATGCGGCCAGTCCGCGCTCAGCATGACCCGGCTGTCGCGGCCCACCGGCACAAGGCGCAGATGCTCGGTGCCGGTGAGCTTGAGGTCGAAGGCGAACTCCAGCGTCTGACCACCCTCGCGCTCCAGCGCCGGCAGCTGTGCGTGCACGCCGGCGCCGAGTATCGGCGTGCCGCTGCCGGGGGCGAACGCCAGGGTGCTGCCGTTCAGGCGCAGCTGCAGGTCGCTGCGGATACCGCGGATATCGCTGATACCCACGGACAGGAAGGGGCGCTCGAAACGGTATTGATCCAGATCCTCGCCCAATCCCAGGCGCGCCGGCAGGCGGAACTGGCCGCTGACCCGACTGTCGCTGTGGTACAGCAGCGCCTCGTAGATACCCCGCGCGCGCCGCTCTGTGCCGAGTTCGGCATCGAAATTGAAGCGCTCCGGCAGGAAGTACAGCTGCCCGCGCTTTTTGCGCTGCTCCGCATAGCGCTCGCCGGTTTTTTCGCGGACTTTCCACTGCTGGATAGTCCTGACGTAGGGCACGACCAGAATAGGCCCGGCGATCTGCTGGCTATAGCTCGAGCTGCGGGCGATATCCTGCAGCACTTGGCGCTGGTATTGCTGCCGCTCGGTGATCAGGCCGCCGATCATACTCAGCGGAATCAACAGCAGCAGTATCAGCAGGGCGATAGCGCCCAGTTTGAAGGTCAGGGTTCGGTTCATGCTTCAGCGCTCCGTGTCGAATGTCGATGACACAGAGTCTGAATGGCGAATATGGAGCGCCAATGGAGCGGGGATGGAGACTGTGTGGAAATTCGGTGGCGCAGGGCTTGCGCTCATTCCCCGGGCAGTCTCAGGCACACCTGCACACCGCCCTCCCGATTGCCGATGGCCAGTTCGCCGCCGTGCAACTCGGCCACTTCCTGCACGAAGTTGAGCCCCAGACCGGTGCTCTTGCGCCCGCCTGCCGGCCGGGGCAGGGAGTAGAAGCGCTCCGTCACGCGCGCCAGCGCATAGTCGGGAATCGCCTCCCCCTCGTTAAACAGGCCGAACTCGATAAAAGCCCCCTGCCGCTCCGCGCTGACGCGGATAAGCCCACCGGAAGGAGTGAAGTCCAGCGCGTTGTCGAGCAGGTTGGCCAGTGCCTGCCGCAACAGGAAGCGCTCGCCGCACAAGCGCAATGCCGGGTCCAGCGCCCGCTCCACCCGTAGTTCCCCGGCGGCAATGCGCGCCTGCTGGGCCGAGAGCAGTTCTTCCACCAGGGCCGCCAGCGGCACTTGCACGCGCTCTTCCAACCCCTGGCGCTGCTCCACCTGAGCCAGGTGCAGGAGGCGTTCGCTCAGCTGTTGCAAGCGCGCGCTTTCCTGTTGGATATTGGCCACGAAGCGCCGGCGCTGCTCTGCCGGCATCTCCCCGTCAAGCAACTCTCCACCGAGCAATTCCGCGGCGCCGCGAATGGCGGCCAGGGGGCTTTTCAGTTCGTGGGTCAGGGTGTGCACATAGCGCTCCACATAGGCCTTGCCCTCCAGTTTGGTGCGCATCTGCTCCACCGCCGTCGCCAACTGTCCCAGCTCGCCACTGCGCACCCCCGGCGACTCTGCGCGGCGCCCCTCACTGACGGCCTGGGCATAGCGGGTTACCTTGCCCAGTGCGGCGCTGAGCCACCAGGACAGCAGCGCGCCTATCGCCAGTCCCAGGGCGATCAGCCCGCCGCCGAGCCAGCCCAGACGGCGCTGCGAGCGCTCGATATAGGGCTGCAGGGTGCGATTGGGTTTGGCTACCGAGACCACGCCAATCACCTCTTCGCCATCGAGGATAGGCGCGGCCACATACATCACCGAGGAGTCAGGGTTGTCCGGGTCTTCACGGGTGGAGCGCGCCCCGTATTCACCGCGCAGTGTCAGATACACATCGTTCCAGCGCGAATAGTCCTGGCCCACAGCGCGGCCGCTGGAATCCAGCAGCACCAGGCCGCGGGCGTCGGTGACATAGATGCGGTGGTTGACCTGGTTTTTGGTCAGCCCCCAGATGCTCGCCTGCGGCCGGCGCCGGCCGTAGGCCTCCAGCAGCGCGGGCAGATGGCTTTGCGCCAGATTTCCGCTCTTTACCTCATCGCGCAGGATTTCTGCCAGCAGGTTGGCGGTGTCCACCAGTGTCTCCTCGGTGGACTGGCGCACACCGGGGCGTATCTCGTCCATCACCGTGCTCAGCACAAACCATCCGGACAAGCCTACGAACAGGAAGTAGACCGCAAAGATGCGCACCCCCAGAGGCATATCAGCACTCCGGATTGCAGCTGTAACCCAGCCCGCGGTGGGTCTGGATCGGCCTGGCGGCCGGCGCCACCGCCCGCAATTTGGCGCGCAGCCCCTTGATATGACTGTCGATATTGCGCTCGTAGCCGACCTCGCGGGCCACCCCCAGGGCGTCGAGCAACTGCTCGCGGGAAAACACCCGCCCGGGCTGACCCAGCAGGGTTTCGAGCAGGCGGAATTCGTGGCGGGTCAGGGGCAGCAACTGACCGCAGAAATGGATCTGATAGCGCAGCAGGTCGATGCGAAAGGCACCCACAGGATTCCCCGCTGCCGGCTCCTCTGCATTGCGCGGCGCCACACGCTTGAGGATGACCTTGACCCGCGCCGCCACCTCGCGCGGGCTGAAGGGCTTGGTCACATAGTCGTCGGCGCCGATTTCCAGGCCCACAACCCGGTCTATTTCCTCGTTGCGCGCGGTAAGGAAGATCACCGGCACCTCGGAGAAACGGCGCAGGCGTTTACAGGCCTCGAAACCGCTGATGTCCGGCAGGCCGACATCCAGGATTACCAGGTCAAAAGGTTCGCTTTCAAGCAACGCCAGCGCCTCGCCGGCCACTCCAATCCAGCGGGTGGCGAAACCCTCGGCCTGGAGGGCGTAAACCAGCGTATCGGCGATTGCAGCTTCGTCTTCGACGATCAGTATTTTCGGCATAGGGACTTGCGCTCGTTATCGTATGGCCGGGTCTGAAAGAGGCTCTGTTTACAAAAAACACTGCGGAGCCTCTCCATAACAGGCTAGGGCGAACACAAGGCTCCACGTATTCGCGGTGCCTTCGGCCCCTACAGAGCCAATCTTCGCGATTTCAAACGAAGTCCGCAATTTCCTCCAGCGGCTTCTTCTCGATCGCCGGCACCTGCGCCCCCTCCGCCGGCAGGCCCGCCACCAGCAGCATATAGGGCTTCTCCGTGGCCGGGCGGCCGAGGATTTCGTTCAGGAACTTCATCGGGCTGGGCGTGTGGGTCAGGGTGGCGACGCCGGCGTTGTGCAGTGCGGCGATCAGCATGCCGGTGGCGATACCGACCGATTCCGCCGTGTAGTAGTTCTTCAGCCTCTCACCGGCGTCGTTGCTGGAAAACTTCTTCAGGAAAATCGCGATCAGGTAGGGCGCGGTCTCGAGGAACGGCTTGTGCGCATCGGTGCCCAGGGGCTCCAGCGCATTCAGCCACTCGGCGGAGGCACGGCGCTGGTAGAACTCGCGCTCCTCTGCCTCCGCCGCCTGGCGTATCTGCCGCTTGATCTCCGCACTCTCCACCACGACGAAGTGCCAGGGCTGCATGTTGGCGCCGCTGGGGGCGCTGCCAGCGGTGCGGATCGCGTCCTCGATCACCGCCCGCGGCACCGGCTCGGCGGAGAAGTCGCGCACGCTGCGGCGTCTGCGCATCAGCTCGCTGAAGGCCCCGGCACGGCGGCGCATCTCCGCCTCGTCCAGGCGCTCGAACTGCAGCGGAAGAAACTTTTCCGGCTCCGGCATCTACACAACCCCCTTGGTGCGCGCGATAAAGATACTGACCAGCGACAGCAGCGTCAGTACGCCGACGATGACCAGCAGCAACAGCAGCGGCCGGAACGGCTTGCGCTCCACCCTGTTGATACCAATGTGCAGATATTTGTCGACCTTGGCCTGGTCTTCGTCGGAGAGCTTCTTCTGCGGCTTTTCGGACATGGGCATCACTGCTCGTTATTCTTTTGCCCCGAGTCTAGGAGATACTGCAGATAGACAAAAGTGCCGGGAGCACTTTTGGCCAGCTTTCGCCGGCCCGCGGGGTGGCGCCATGGGCGTGCGCCACAAAAAAGCCCCGCGGAGCGGGGCTGATCGGCAGATCAAAAGCGGTGACGGCTATCAGAAGAGATCTTCCTCGATATCCATCAGGGTCGCGCTGCCGGCGTCGACGCTGGCGGCCAGGGCCCGGGTCTGCGGCAGCAGACGGGCGAAGTAGAAGCGCGCGGTCTGGACCTGGCCCCTGTAGAAACCGTCCTCGTCAGCCTTCGGCAGCGCCGCCGAGGCGATTCTGGCCCACATATAGGCGTAGGCCACATAGCCAAACAGGTGCAGGTATTCCACCGAAGCGGCGCCGGGCGCATGCGGGTCCCGCTGCGCCGCGTCGATAATCCTGGCGGTGACGTCCTTCAGGCGCTGCAGCTCCGCCGCCAGCGGCTGTACGAACTCGGCCATCTCCTCGCGGTCCACCTCGGCGTCGATAAACTGCTGCACATCGGCCGCGAACAGATCGAACAGGGCGCCGCCGTTGGCGACCGTCTTGCGGCCCACCAGGTCCAGCGCCTGGATGCCGTTGGTGCCCTCGTAGATCTGGGTGATGCGCACGTCGCGCACCAGCTGCTCCTGGCCCCACTCGCGGATATAGCCGTGGCCGCCGAACACCTGCTGGCCGAGCACGGTGCACTCGAGACCCTTGTCGGTGAAGAAGGCCTTAGCTACTGGAGTGAGCAGCGCGACCATGGCCTCGGCACTTTTCTTCTCCTCGCCCTCGCCGAACTTGGCGATATCCAGCCACCGGGCCACATAGGTGGACAGGGCGCGGCCGCCGCCGATCAGCGCCTTCTGGGTCAGCAGCATGCGGCGCACGTCCGGGTGCACTATGATCGGGTCCGCGGCCTTGTCCGGCTGCTGCGCGCCGGCCGGGGAGCGGCTCTGCAGGCGGTCGCGGGCGTATTCCAGCGCGTTTTGATAGCTGCGCTCGGAGGCGCCCAGGCCCTGGATGCCGACGCCGAGGCGCTCGTAGTTCATCATCGTGAACATGGCCGCGAGGCCCTTGTTCACCTCGCCCACCAGCCAGCCTTTGGCGCCGTCGAAATTCATCGCGCAGGTGGCGGAGGCCTTGATGCCCATCTTGTGCTCGATGGAGCCGCAGTGCACCGCGTTGCGCTCGCCGAGACTGCCGTCTTCATTGACGAGAATTTTCGGCACCAGGAACAGGGAGATGCCCTTGGGCCCTGCCGGCGCGTCCGGCAGTTTGGCCAGCACCAGGTGGATGATGTTCTCGGACAGATCCTGGTCGCCGCCGGTGATAAAGATCTTGCTGCCGGTGATGCGGTAGCTGCCGTCCTCCTGCGGCTCCGCCTTGGTGCGGATAATGCCGAGGTCGGTGCCGGCGTGGGGCTCGGTCAGGTCCATGGCACCGGACCAGCTGCCCTCGTACATCTTCGGCAGGTATTTCTGTTTCAGCGCCTCGCTGGCGTGGGCGTCGATGGCCAGGCAGGCGCCGGCGGTCAGCACCGGGTAGAGGGCGAAGGAGATATTGGCGGCGTTGATCATCTCCTCCACCTGGGCGCCGAGCATCTTCGGCATGCCCATGCCGCCGTATTCCGGGTTGCCGAGCAGCGCACCCCAGCCGCCCTCGCAGAAGGTGGCGTAGGCCTCCTTGAAGCCCGCCGGCGTGGTGACGACACCGTCTTTCCAGTGGCAGCCCTCTTCGTCGCCGCTGCGGTTGATCGGGTCCAGGGTATTGGCGGCCAGCTTGGCCATCTCCTCCAGAATCGCATCCGCGGTCTCGCGGTCGACGGTACCGGCCAGTCCGGGCAGACGCGCCCAGAGTTGCTCCGCGGCAAATACCTCGTGCAGCAGGAAGTTCATCTCCCGCAGTGGTGCCTTGTAGTCGGCCATGCTCCCGGTCCTCATTCAAGTGTTTCAAACGATCGTTTGAATCTAGGCCCGAAGCGGGGGAATGTCAACCGTATCGACGGTTGGTGCGGGGTACGATTTGTGCGGGCGGACCTTGTGTTCGCCCTAGGAAGTCCGGTTAAACGGCTAAGTCGATGCGCGGGCCCTGATGCCGGTGGCTGTTTGCAGGACCTTTTGAGGCATGGATGCCGATTAGAGCCTACATGGATGTATTTACGGCGTGTCCTGCAAACAGCCACCGGTAGCAGGGCCGCCACCGAGCCGACTACAGAGTTCGGTGCCATCCCGAAACATGGGCGAACACAAGGTTCGTTCCAGCCGCTCCAGGTATTCGCGGCGCCTTCGGCCCCTACAGGTCCGGCATTTGCGCTGCGGACTTTACGGGGATGTCAGCAGCGGAGTCGGGTCCAGGTGTTCCGCCGCGCCGCGGTAATCGGCCTGCTCGTCGAACGGCAGGGCGCCCAACAGTGGCGCCGGCAGCAGGGCCTTCAGCGTGGCCAGGTTCTCATCCGGGCGCTGCATCTGCACGGGAGACATGAAGTTCGCCACCCAGCCCGCCAGTTGCAGGCCGTCACGGCGAATCGCCTCGGCCGTCAGCAGCGCGTGATTGATACAGCCGAGCCGCATGCCGACGACCAGAATCACCGGAATATCCAGTTCCCGCGGCAGCTGCGACAGGAAGCTGCGCGGACCGAGGGGCGTGCGCCAGCCGCCGGCGCCCTCGATCAGCACCAGGTCCGCGCCGGCGGACATGACGCCGCGGCAGACACCGGCCATGCGCCCCAGGTCCAGCCGCTTGCCCGCCTCCTGTGCGGCGATATGCGGCGCTATGGCCGGCTCCAGCGCAAACGGGTTGACCTGCTGGTAGGGCAGATCCAGCGTCATCGCCTGCTGCAGCAGCAGCGCATCGGCGTTGCGCAAGCCGTCGTCGGTACGCTCGCAGCCGGACGCGACCGGCTTCACCGCCGCGGTGCGCAGTCCGGCTTTTGCGGCACTTGCGAGCAGAGCCGCGGTCACATAGGTCTTGCCGACTTCGGTGTCGGTGCCGGCGACAAAGTAGCTTCGAGTCACAACAGTCCTCTCCCGGGGAAACGATATTTTTTCTTGACGCCTCTTTAAACGTCGACTACTTGATGATAAATTGCCCGCATAGAGCGATTTTTAACCAATTTTTGGCGGTCTTTTCCGGTCGCGGTTAGAAAATTTGCCTAAGAATTTATACCGGCCGAGGCCGGATTGGCGGCAAAAGACAACGCTGTCAAAACAGATTTCCCCACCGGGGAAACAACGGCAGGGACGCTACCGGAACCACGGAAAAATCGACAACTAGCCAAACTGCTTGTGAGACCATGCGATACCTGACTTTTGCTCTACTTATGGTGGCGCCGCTCTTCGCCTTCGCCACAATCAAACCGGTCGACCATGTGGTCGTCTATAAGTCCAAGGGCCTGATGCAGCTGAAGCGCGACGGCCGGGTGGTCAAGAGTTACAAGGTCGTCTTCGGCGACAACCCGAAGGGTCACAAGATCCAGCAGGGCGACGAGCGCACGCCCGAGGGGCGCTACTACCTGGACTGGAAGAACCCCAACAGCCGCTTCTACCGCTCGATCCACATCTCCTACCCGAACAAGCGCGACCGCGCCCGCGCGGCCCGGCTGGGCGTGGATCCGGGCGGCGACATCATGATCCACGGCATGAAGCCGCAGTGGAAAGGCATGGAGAAGTATCTGCAAAAGATCAACTGGACCGATGGCTGCATCGCGGTGACCAACCGCGAGATGGACGAGATCTGGGCGATGGTGAAGACGCCGACGCCGATCGATATCTATCCCTGAGTTCGCGCCATTGAACCCGGTGTAGGAGCGGCCGTTGGCCGCGAACGGACTATCCGCTAACGCGGGCTCCGATCGCGGCCAACGGCCGCTCCTACAGTCAATTCTTCCGCGGCTTTCGCCAGCTTTAAGTAGATCACCTCGTAACTGGCCGGCAGACCGGCGTCAGTGCGCAGCGGCTCGTAGGCTTCGGCCAGTTGCGCCAGCCTTGCGCGACCCGTCATACCGCGGTTCGCACTGCGGTTCACATTGTGCGCGCCTATAGCCTTCAGTTCCCGCATCAGCGCCCGCACATTGTCGAAGTGCAGCACCCGCTCTTCGATACGCAATTCCCCCGGCAGGCCGTTTGCGACGGCGGCCCCCATCCAATCGTCCCGGGGCAGGAAGCGATTCACATGCACGCCGCCGTCCACCCGCGCCCAGCTGCTTTTCAGCTCGCGCAGCGTGCCGGGCCCCAGGGTCGCGACCAGGCAGCGGCCGCCGTCCGCCAGCACCCGCCGCAATTCCGCGAACAGCTGCGGCAGCCGGTAGCACCACTGCAGCGCCATGCTGGAGAAGACCAGATCCACGCTGCGGTCCGCCAGCGGCAGCTGCTCGGCATCGGCGGCGATATGGAAGTCCGCCAGCGGCCGTTCCCTGCGCGCGTACTGCAGCATGCCCTCGGCCAGGTCCAGCGCGATGATGCGCGCGCGGGGAAAGCGCCGGCGCAGCAGCTCGCTGCCGTAGCCGGTGCCGCTGCCCAGGTCGAGGATTGTCTTCGGCGCCCAGACGCTGTCCGCCTCACCGAGCAGCTGGCGGCAGACGGCGCGCTGCAGGTGCGCGTAGGCGTCGTAGCTGGCGGCGGCGCGGCCGAAGGACCTGGCCACCGCGCTCTTGTCGAACGGCGTTTCGCCGGGCGCGCCGAGTCCCGGCTCTGTATGTGGGCCGCGGGCTCGGGGGACAAAGCGGCGGATTGCGCCGGCGACCAGCTCCGGGCTGGAAACCTGCGGCGCGTGGCCGCAGCCGCGGATCACCTCGGCATTTACGCCCATATCGCGGAGTTTTTCCGCCACTGCGGCCGGCACCAGCGCGTCCCGCTCGCCGAACAGGTGCAGTGCCGGCACCGGAATTTTTTTTAGGATTTCGCGGTTATCCAGCCTGCCGAGGCAGTCCAATGCCTCCAGCCAGGCACCGTCTATCGACCGCGACCGCCACTGCTTCAGCTGTTTCAAGACAGCGCGCATCGCGCTGTCGCCGCGGGCCTGCAGGCCGCAGAATTTTTCCCAGGTCGCTTCGGGCGCATCGCCCAGCAACTGCCGGAACTGCGCGAAGGTTTGCGGGGCCATACCCGGCCAGTCGCCGCGCCGCGCGAAACAGCTGTTCGCGGCGATGGTGACCAGCGCGGCGATTTTTTCCTGCCCCGGCAGCGCCGCCAGGCGCGCGGCCAGCATGCCGCCGAGGGAGTGGCCGACCAGCAGGCAGTTGTGCGGCAGCTGTTGGTAGAGCTGTTCGAGCAGCGCCTCGTCAGCGGGCCACCGCTGGCCGGAATTAGCGCCGAAGCCGGGCAGCTCCAGCACCGCCATCGATCCGTAGGGGCTAAGCCCCTGTTCGCCCGCAGGGGCTGCCGACAGCGCGTCCACCAGCGGCTGCCAGATACGCCCGTCGCAACCCCAGCCGTGCACAAACACCAGCTTCACGGTGTCACCGCCGGCACTGCGCGCAGGGATTCCGCCAGCGCAGCGAGCAACTGATCTATCTGCGCCTCGCTGTGATTGGCACTGAGCGTAATGCGCAGGCGCGCGGTGCCGGCGGGCACCGTCGGCGGCCTGATCGCGCCGACCAGAAAGCCCTGCTCTTGCAGGCCGGCGGCGACGCCCATCACCGTTTTTTCGCAGCCGAGCAGCAGCGGCTGTATCGCGCTGCGGGATTCCGCCAACGGCAGATTCAGTTGCGCCGCGCGCGCGCGGAAAAACTCGATATTGCGCCCGAGACGCGCGCGCAATTGCGGCTCGCGCTGCATCACTTCAATCGCCGCCAGACAGCCGGCCGCCACCGCCGGTGGCATGCCGGTGGTATAGATATAGGGGCGCGCGAACTGCACCAGGTAGTCGATCAGTTCCCGCGAGCCGGCGACGAAGGCGCCGGCGTTGCCGGCGGCCTTGCCGAGGGTGCCCATCATCACAGGCGCGTCCCCCTGCCCCAGCCCCGCCGCGGCGATACTGCCGGCCAGGGGCAGATCCCGGCTGCCCATGACGCCGAAGCCGTGGGCCTCGTCCACCATCAGCCAGGCGCGGTACTTCCGGCACAGCTCGGCCATCTGCGCCAGCGGCGCCAGATCGCCGTCCATGCTGTAGACGCCGTCCACCGCCACCAGGGTGTTGCCGCCGTTTCGCGCCGCGCGCGCGAGCTGGCGCTCGAGGCCGTCCAGGTCGTTGTGGGGGAAGCGCAGGCTGGCGGCGCCGCACAGGCGCGCGCCATCGATCAGGGAGGCGTGGTTGAGGCGGTCGGAGATGACGTTGTCACCGCGGCCCAGCAGCGCGCAGAGGGTGCCGATATTGGCCATATAGCCGCTGGAGAACACCAGCGCGGCCTCGCGGCCGGTGACCTGGGCAATGGACTCCTGCAGCTGCGCGTGAATCTGCAGGTGGCCGTTGACCAGGTGCGAGGCGGTGGCGCCGGCGCCGAGGCTGGCGCCCGCCTGCTGGGCGGCGATCACGTCCGGGTGGGTGGCCAGGCCCAGGTAGTCGTTGCTGCTGAAGGTCAGCAGCTCGCGCCCGTCCACCAGCGCCCGCGGCCCGGGCGCGGCGTCCAGGGTCTTGAGTTGGCGGTACAGGTTGCGCCGGCGCCGCTCGTCGAGGCGGGCGCGCAGCGTCTCGTCCAGGGTCATTTGGCCGCGTCGTAGAAATAGGGGTCGTTCTGGCGCTCGGCGATCTGCGCGTTCAGCTCCGCCTCCACCTCGGCCTCGTCGGCGTACTGCTGATACTCCTCGGGCTGGATACCGAGGCGCTGGAACAGCTGCATATCCCGGTTGGTTTCCGGGTTGGCAGTGGTCAGCAGCTTCTCGCCGTAGAAGATGGAGTTGGCGCCGGCGAGGAAGGCCAGGGCCTGCATCTCGTCGCTCATCTGCTCGCGGCCGGCGGACAGGCGCACATGGGATTTCGGCATCATGATGCGCGCCACGGCGATGCAGCGGATAAACTCGAACGGGTCCAGGTCCTTCTCGCCCTCCAGCGGCGTGCCGGCCACCTTGACCAGCATATTGATCGGCACCGATTCCGGGTGCTCCGGCAGGTTGGCCAGCTGCATCAGCAGGCCGGCGCGGTCCCGCTCGCCCTCGCCCATGCCGATGATGCCGCCGGCACAGACCTTCATGCCCGCCGCACGCACCCGTTCCAGGGTCTCCAGGCGATCCTGATAGGTGCGGGTGGTGATGATCTCGCCGTAGTACTCGGGAGAGGTGTCCAGGT
Source organism: Microbulbifer sp. ABF4_143 (assembly GCF_056160225.1). Taxonomy (NCBI): domain Bacteria; kingdom Pseudomonadati; phylum Pseudomonadota; class Gammaproteobacteria; order Cellvibrionales; family Microbulbiferaceae; genus Microbulbifer; species Microbulbifer sp. ABF4_143. The sequence continues at coordinate 62,749 of NZ_JBSWWT010000014.1, read as the reverse complement.
TGTGGTTGTAGTAGTCGAGGCCGGCGTCAGCCAGCTCCTTCGCCTGGTCGTCGTTCAGCATGCCTAGGGTCATGCAGGTCTCGAGCCCCAGCGCCTTTACCTCGCGCACCATGAGGGTCACATAGGGCATATCCTTCTTCTTCGGCGAGCGCCAGGCGGCGCCCATACAGAAGCGGGTGGCGCCGCTGGCCTTGGCCGCGCGGGCCTCCTCCAGCACCTTCTCCACCTTCATCAATTTCTCGCGCTCCAGGCCGGTGTCGTAGCGGGCGCTCTGCGGGCAGTAGGCGCAGTCCTCGGGACAGGCGCCGGTCTTGATCGAGCAGAGGGTGCTGACCTGCACCCGGTTCGCATCGAAGTGCGCCCGGTGCACCTGCTGGGCGGTGAACAGCAGATCGCTGAACGGCATGGCGAACAGGTCCAGTACCTGCTGGCGGGTCCAGTCGTGGCGGATGGCGGCGGCGGGCATTTGCTGAGCGGCGGTCACTGGGCTTAATCTCCCCGATAGTTATTGTCCCTCAGGGGCCGCCAGCGGCCGCCCCTGCAGTTGGAATTCGAAGCCGCCAGTGTAGCCGGGGGCGGACCTCTGTCAACCAAACGGCCAGGGAATGGTTTACAGACCGATAACGCACCTTCTGTCACAGGCCTTGGCGCCGCGGCTGGCGCTCTGCCTGCTGTGCGGCGACAGCGCAGGGCACACCGGCCTCTGCGCGCCCTGCGCATCCGAGCTGCCGTGGCTGGCCGGCGCCTGCGAGCGCTGCGCCCTGCCGCTGCCGCCTTCCCCTGGGGGAGAGGCGGCGCGCCTCTGCCCCCGCTGCCTGCAGCATCCGCCGGCCTTCGCCGGCGCCCGCGCGGCCTGGCACTACGCCTTCCCGATCGGCCAACTGGTGCAGCGCTTCAAGTACCGCGGCGACCTGGCCGCCGGCCACAGCCTGGCGCAACTGGCCGCCGAGCGGCTGCGCCCCGCGGGCGAGGAGCCGGATCTGCTGGTGCCGATACCGCTGCACTGGCGCCGCTACTGGAGCCGCGGCTTCAACCAGGCGCAGCTGATCGCGGCGGAGTTGGGCCGTCAGTGGCGGATACCGGTCAATGCGCGCCTGCTGCGCAAGGTCGCGGCCGGCGAGACACAACAGCAACTGAAGCGGGCCCAGCGGCTGCGCAACCTCCGCCGCAGCTTCGCGGTGCGCGGGCCGCTGGGCGGCCTGCGTATCGGCCTCGTCGACGACGTGATCACCACCGGCGCGACGCTGGAAGCCGCCGCCCGCGCCCTGCTCGACGCGGGCGCGGCGCGGGTCAGTGCCTTCGCGCTGGCCAGAACACCCTGATGTTTCGTCCCCTCAGCACATAGACCCAGTTTGACAATCCCGTCACAATTGCGCCCTTTTGCGGGGCTGGTACCGGCGTCTCAACCGGGGCCGGCGCTGCTAAGGTTTCAATAAGTGACTAATCGCTCGCGCTCCGTTTGCCGCGAGCCGGGGAATTCAGCGATGAGTGAATACAAGCTGCCGCGGGGTATAGTGATCAGCGGCACCGGGCTGTGGACGCCGCCGGAGTCCATCAGCAACCAGGAACTGGTGGACGCCTACAACGCCCACGCGGAACTCTACAACCGCAAACACGCTGCCGAGATAGAGGCCGGCAAACTGGCCGCAAAACCCGAGTCTTCGGCGGAATTTATCGAGAAGGCCTCCGGTATCAGGAGCCGCTACGTGATCAGCCGCGAGGGCATACTGGATCCGGAGCGTATGCGCCCCTACCTGCCGGAGCGCGCCGACGACGAGCTGTGCCTGCAGGCGGAAATGGGTCTGAAGGCCGCCAGGCTGGCGCTGGAGAAGGCCGGCAAGAAACCCGAAGACATAGATATGGTCATCGTCGGCGCCTCCTATATGCAACGCGCCTACCCGGCCATCGCGATCGAGATCCAGGGGGCGCTGGGAATCGACGGCTTCGCCTTCGATATGGAAGTGGCCTGCTCCTCGGCCACCTTCTCGCTGCAGCGCGCGGTGGACGCCATCGCGTCCGGCAGCGCGCGCGCGGTGCTGGTGATCAACCCGGAACTGGCCTCGCCGCAGGTGGATTTCACCGACCGCGACAGCCACTTTATCTTCGGCGACGTGGCCGTGGCCAGCGTCGTGGAGCGGCGCGAGACCTGTGCGGCGGACAGCGCCTGGGAGGTGCTCGGCACCAAGGCCAGGACGGTCTTCTCCAACAACATCCGCTCCAACTTCGGCTACACCGCCCGCGCCGCGGATGTGGATCCCTTCGGACCGGGCAAGCTGTTCCGCCAGAACGGCCGCAAGGTGTTCAAGGAGGTCTGCCCGATGGCCGCCGCGCATATCGAGGAACACGTGCGCGAAGCCGGCAGCGAGCCGGCCGAGGTGCGCCGCTACTGGCTGCACCAGGCCAATATCAATATGAACAATCTGATCGCGAAGAAGCTGATGGGCGACGGCGCCAGCGAGGAGCGCGCCCCGATCGTGCTGGACCGCTACGCCAACACCGGCTGTGCCGGCTCGGTGATCGCGTTCAACCTCTACAGCGACGACCTGCAGCCCGGCGACCGCGGGGTTATCTGCTCCTTCGGCGCCGGCTATTCGATCGGCAGCCTGGTGGTGGAGAAGATCGCGATATAACTTGTCATGGATAGGGATATCCGCCGTCCATTTCTTCTGAACTTACACTACATCTCAATTCCGAGCCGCGATTGGGCGTCCGCTTGATCGCGCAAGTTCCCTCGATATACCATCCGCGCTTTAGCGACTCATATCTAAGGATGAGATATGTCAAAGACGCAGATTCCGGACGAAGCACTCTTCTATATCGCCGAAGGATACTACAGTACGGATCAAGTATTGCGGGTGATCTACAGCAACCCCTCCGCGCGGACCCGCGAGCATTTCCTCAGTGTCAATTCCCATCTGAAAGGCGGCCGCGTAACCCCCGGCCAAATGGTTATCATCACTCCCCCCGACGCCAAAGCCTGCGCGCATTGGGAGGCGGTAATGCAAGAAGCCGCACACCTGCGCGATGCGCAACTTGCGCGACTCAGTGAACAGGAGCGCAAAAACCTTGCCCGCCACTACGCCCTGTTGAGCGATGTCACCGATTACACAGCTCCCATGCTCAGTTGGGCCAACAACAGCTTTGCCCGGCGGGCAAAGCATGTGGAGCAAATACTCCAGCAGATAGACCGCCTGTATGTGACCACTTACAACGCTCACGGCCATTTGCATACCGAACACTTTTTCGCACAGCGGAGGGCACTGTTCGCTCAGCTGAATCAGACCATCAACGGCATGATGCGGCGGGAAATGTTTGGTGTCGCGGCATCGCCCGGCCAGTTGAAAAGCCAGCTCGGCATCAGCAGCAAAGCCACGGTGCATCAGTGGAAAGCGCAAGGCGGCGCGGACAGCATCAAGGGGTTCAGCAGCAACTACCAGCGTCTGACTCAAACGGCCAAGGTCTTCTCAAGACTCGGCTATGTTTCCATAGGTCTGGAAATAGCGGGTGGCGTAGCCAATATCAAGGAGGCCTGCTCGCTTGACCCAGGATCTGGAGTATGTAGAAGAGCCAAGTTTACCGAAACAGGTAAAACAGCAGGCAGTATCGGAGTTGGGGCATTTGGTGGATATGCGGCATATGGCGCCTGCAACTTACTTTTTGGCGTCGAGACAGCGGGCACCAGCCTGCTTTGGTGCGGAATTTTTGCTGGAGGAGCTGGCAGCTACACTGGATCTAAACTAGGAGGAAAGGCGGGAGCGATGGTCGGCGAGAAAATTTATGAGACCACAGCACCATGAATATTCTGGAAACCGTCGCGCTGATGCTCGTTGGGATCGGTATATTTCTATTCTTCTTCCTAATGCTGCCCAATGCGATTCTTTTCTACGTCCTACATTATGACAATGTTTCAAAGAAAATAGACGGACATGTATTCGATGGCGGCTTTTTGTTTTCTTCGATGCGATTTGGCCCCTGGGGTTTCTATTGTCTGAGCGAATCCCTGGCCCGCCGCAATGGGGTGGACGGAGTTTTCCAATCGCTGCCCAAGTTTGCCCGCTATCAGCTAATATTTCATTCGTTAGGCGTAGCGTTTGGCAGTCTCGTCCTACTCGCATGCGGTGTACTGGTACTCCTAGGGAAGCTCTGAACGATTTTCATCAATCATTCCGGGAGATTCACTGTCCCCGCTTGCTCAATTCCTCCAGCAACTTCTCCCCCCACGCTATCCAGGTGCGCTCCGCCTCGATCCCCAGCAGCAGCGTCTGGTGCGCCAGCCAGTAGCGCTCGTTCAGTGCCGGATCGCGCTGCATGACCCGCTCGTTCTGCTCCAGGTAGCTCGCCAGCAGTGCGCGGTGCTGGTCCAGCTGGCGCTGCACCGCCTCCCGGGCCTGCTCGTCGCTCAGGTGGTGGCCGGCGAACAGCTGCACCAGGAAGGGCTCGCGGATCTTTTGCGGCGGCGCCGGCTGCTGCACCCAGGCGCGCAGCGCCTCGCGGCCGCGATCGGTCAGGCGGTAGATCTTCTTGTCCGGCTTGCCGGCCTGGGGCTGCTCGGTGCAGTCCAGCAGCCCCTCGTCGTGCAGCTTGTGCAGCTCGCGGTACATCTGCTGGTGGCTGGCGCTCCAGAAGTGGGAGATGCTGCGCTCGAATCGGCGCTTCAGGTCGTAGCCGCTGCCCGGCTCAATATCCAGCAGGGTCAGGACGGCGTAGCGCAGGGACATAGGGACTCCGGCCAATTATGCAAAGAGTTTCATATTAACCGCTTTGGACGCGGCGCGCGGAGCTCCGCCGCGGGCCCCGCCGGACGCGACCGAACAATTCAGATTAAAAATTACTGTAACAATAGGATGGTTATATCGATAGTAAGATCATATTGATACGAAAGGCTAGCATTTGCGCAGTTTGTGGATATAATCGCCTGCCGTTGGAGGCCGCCCCGACAGGTGCGGCCCGCAGTTTGTGAGAGTTGTACCCATGTCCGCCCCCGCTACCCCCGCAGTTCCGGAATCCGCCGCAGTAAGCGCTCCGTCACGCCGCCGCGACCTGCTGCTGGACATCTTTGCGATGAACAGCTTTTCCTGGGCCATCGCGGTGCCGATCGAGCTGCTGCTGGCGGGCATGAGCTGGCAGGAGCACCTGAAGGTGCGGCTGCTGGCGGTGGTCTTCAACACCGTGATCGCGCGGCCGTTCAGCCTCTACCGCAACTGGGTGGTCGGCCGTTTCGGCGGCGGCGGCGCGCTGAACGCCTATCTGGTGGACACTTTCGTCTTCCTGAGTTTCCAGCTGCCACTGTATCTGAGCAATATGTATCTGGGCGGCGCCAGCTGGGCGGAGATGGCCACCGCCAGTGCCACCTTCATGCTGATCGCCGGCGCCCTGGGCCGCCCCTACGGTATATATCTCGACTGGCTGCGCCGGATATGGATAAATAGGCGCCCCCAAAACGAGCCCTGTGCGCTCGCCTGAGAACCGCAGTGAGGATAACGCCGTGTTGACCAACGCGATCAAAAACAGCGCGCCGACCCTGGGCGTGGTCGCCGGCACCGCCACCGATACCCGTTTCGGCCTCGACTTTCTCGCCGCGCGGCAACTGCGCGGCATCGGCGTCTCCCTGTCCCCGTCGCCGCAGGCGCAGACCCAGCTGCAGGCCCTCGGCCGAGACGCGCTGACCCGCCAGCTGATCGACGCCATTGCGCAGCTGCACGAGGCCGGCGCCGAGGCGGTGATGATCTACTGCAACTCCCTGTCCGGCGCCGTGGATCTGGCTGCGGTCAAGGCGGCCGCACCGATCGAGGTGGTATCGCCGCTGGAGGTCTACGCGGAACTGACCCTGCGCTACCGCAATTTCGGTCTGCTCGCGGCCAACTGCCAGAGCTGCGCGAATATCGAGCGCGAAATACTCGCCCGCAACGAGACCGCCAAGGTCATCGGCATCGGCAACCTGCAGATAGTCGAGGATATCGAGGACGGGGTGGCGCCGGAGAAGATAGTGCAGCAGCACGCACTGGACGACCTGGTCGCAGCCCTGGTCAAGAGCGGTGTGCAGATACTGATCCTCGGCTGCACCCACTTCGATTATTTCTACCGCGAGCTGCTCGAACACTGCGACGGTATCCGCCTGTTTTTGCCCTCGGAACGCATGCTGCAACTGCTGCAGGCGCGGCTACAGCGAGCCGCCTGAGGGCCGCCCAGCCCCTCCCCCGACCTCTCCCCTGCAGCCGCTCGGGCGGCCTTCCGGCGCCGGCGGTCAAATTACACTTGTATACACTGCCGGATTGCAGTATCTAAGCATGACAGGGAAGACCCCGGCGGGGCACTTCCCCCAACAGATCCCCGCGGGCTGCTGGATTTAGCCCGCGCCAACACAAGTGGTACAAGGATGAATAAAACCATTGCTCACGGGGGCCTGTGCCCCGGCGCTCGCCCGCGCGCACCCCTCTTGCACTCTCTGACCGGCGCCGCCGCGCTGCTGCCCGCCGCCGCCGCCGCGGCACCGCTGTCCACCGGCACCCAGGTATCGCTGCTGTGGCCCGCGTTTCTGGGCGCCGCACTGCTGATCCTGTCGACCCTCTACCTGAAGACCTGGCTGCGCCTGCGCCGCACAGCCGCCGAAGGCGCACAGCGCGCGGCGGCGCTGAAGGACGAGAACAGCCGCGCCTACCAGCAGCTGAAGTCCTACAGCGACGAGCTGGCCTCCCGCGAACGGCAGCTGGCGGAGGCGCGGGAGCGGATTGACCAGTTGGAACACCAACACCAGGAAAGCGCCGATCTGCTGGCGCTCGTCGGCCACCATCTGCGCCAACCGCTGGACGCACTACAAAGCACCCTGAGCCTGCTCGCGCGCGGCAGCGCCGGGCGGGAATCCGCGCAGCTGGTGGCGATGGCGCAGCGTCAGCTGCAGTCCTCACTGCAGTCGCTGGCGGAGATCGGCCGCTCCGGCGGGGTGGAAACCATCGAGTTGACACTGCCCGGCGAGAAGGGCGCCGCGCCCGGCGGCCAGTCGATACTGCTGGTGGAGAACGACAATCTGGAATCCCTGCGCGGCGCCCTCGAATCCCGCGGCCACAAAGTGCAGCGGGAGAACAACGGCGTCGACGGCGCCGACGCGGCACTGCAGAAGCGCTTTGACCTGGTTCTGCTCGACAGCCAGTTGCCGCTGATGGACGGCATAGAGACGACGCAAAAGATCCGCCGCGGCGCCGGCCCCGACCTGCCGGTCTTCGCGCTGCTGGCCGAGCCCCGCGCCGGCGACAAGGAGCGCTACCGGGCCCGCGGCCTGAGCGGCGTGCTGCCGCGCCCGGTGACGGACTACCAGGTGCAGCAGCTGCTCGACTGGATAGAGCGCCGCGCCAGCGGCGCCGGCGCCGGGAAGAAGCCGGCGCGCCCGACGCGCCTGCTCAACACCGGCACCCTGTGCCGGCAGCGGGACACCCTCGGCCACCTGTCGTTCGCGGAACTGCTCAGCGAGCGCTGCGCGACCCTGCCGAAACGGATCACCGCGCTGACCAGCGCCCTGACCGGCCGCCACTGGCTGGACGCCGAGAAGCTGGCCCAGACGATCGCCACCAGCACCGAGGAAATCGGCCTGGAGGCGGTGACCGCGCGCCTGCGCGCGGTGGCGGCGCGCCTCTCGATCGACAACGAGCGGGAGTACTGCCGCCACCAGCGCACCGAGCTGCTCAACCTGATGCGCGCCTCGATTCAGCAGCTCAAGGCCTGGCGCGAGAAGAATGTGCACACTGAGTGGGCGCTGAAGTGAGTGCGGGTGGCGTTGAAATATTCCACCGCGCCCGCACTATAGTGCGGTGAAATCCCTGCGAGAAGAAAACATGTCCGAGCAGTTCCCCGCCAAGAGCCAGGAGGCCCGCGAACAGGGCGGCCGCGATCTGGCCACCCTGGTCTACCTGATCCAGGCCATCGCCCTGTTCACCGCAGTGCCCTTTTTCGTCGGCGTGATCGTCAACTACGTCAAGCGCGGCGATGTGCGCGGCACCCTGGCGGAATCCCATTTCCGCTGGCAGATACGCACCTTCTGGTTCTGGCTGCTGTGGACAGTGATCGGCTCCCTGACCTGGTGGCTGCTGGGGCTGGGCTTCCTGATTATGGGCATCGCCTGGGTGTGGGCCGTCTACCGGGTGGTGCGCGGCTGGCTGACACTGGCGGACAAGCGCCCCGCCTACACCTACTGATTCCGCGGGGCGGCCCGCCGCCTCCGCAGAGAACTAGGGAACCTCTGAAAGCCCCGAAGGGCGGGGCCTGAAGGCCGCAGCTGCTGCGTTGCAGCTCTTGCAAAGGGCTGGGCCATTCGCGGCGAGCTGCGCCTAACATCTGCAGCCTTCAGGCCCCGCAGAGACATTACGGACTTATTCAGAGGTTCCCTAGAATTTTCCGGTCAACGCCAGCAGGAACAGGTCCGGCGGCAGCAGCTGCCCGTTGACCTGCAGCTGGCCCCTGTCCACCTGCAGGTGCATCTGCAACTCTCCGTCGTCTTCGAGCAGCAACCCGTATTGGCGCAACAGCATCGCCTGGCCCACCAGTGGCGACTGCATCAGCGCCTGCTCCGCCGCGCTGAAGGTCGCGCTGCCGCTGAGCGGCGCCAGCCACTGGTCCGCCGCCATCTTGACCTGCCGCGGCTGCGCGCGCAGCCCGCGCCAATCGATATCCGCATCCACCAGTATCGGCCCGTTGCGGGACTGCACCGCCAGCTGCTGCTGCAACTGCAGCGGCCGCCGCATGGTGCGCGGCCAGTCGCGCCCGCCCGCCGGGGCCAGCGCGCCCAGATAGTGCAGCAGATCCGCCGCGCCTATGTGCGGCAGCGTCAGCCGCTGCTGCAGCGAGGTGACCGGTGTGGCCGACTGCACCTGCGGCAGCTGCAGGTCGGAAACCAGTTTCAGCGCGCCCGCGGCCAGCATTTCCAGCTTCAGGTGCAGGCTGATATCGCGCAGCTCCAGCGGACCGGATTCGGACTCGGCGCGCAGCAGCGGCAGTGTCAGCGCCGCCTCGCCACCCCGGCCGGGAACGAAGCGGAAATCCCCACTGAGCGGTTCGGTGAACAGTACTTCCCGGCTGCCGCGGCTGCGCCGCAGCGAGCCCAGCTCCAGGACCCCGGTCAGCAGCGCACCGCTGTAATCCGTCTCCACCAGCAGCTCGCCGCCGGCGAAGGTGACCTCACCGCTGCTGTCGGCGCGGGCGAAAGGCTCCAGGCGCAGGGTGTTGATCACGCGGTTGTCCGCGCCGACCAGGGATTCCAGCACCAGCGGGCTCTGCTCCAGCGGGCCGTAAATCTGCTCCAGCTGCGCGCGCAGTTGCGGCGCCAACCGCTCCGGCGACAGGCGGGTTTCACTGTAGACGAGGCCGAGGCGCGGACCGCGCGCGGTGAACAGCAGCGGGCCGTGCTGAATATCCGAGTGCAACTCGGTGCTGCCGTCGGCGGCCGCGAGTTCGGTGCGGGTCTCGGCGCCGAACCAGCCGCGCTCATAGCCGCGAAGCTCGCCGCCCTGCAGCCTGCCGAGCTGCCGCTTCCAGATTTCCTCCACCTTGGGGCCGATAAACCCGGGCGCGGCCAGCGCGGTCGCGACGGCCAGGCCGAGCAGGGAGAAGAGGGAAATTCGCAGTAGTTTCATCGCCAGCAGTGGGTCGGGGAAATTTGCCCGATATTATTAACCTGGCAATCAAATATTTCATCCCGAAATATTTGATTATCGCCCTTGAAATACTGGCGAAGATGCGCGGATCTTCTTGAACTTCAACGGCTCGCGCCGGCCTGCAACCGGCGGCGGCACATCCCTGTGCCGGGTTAATGGCAGATTCTGTATGACGGGGCCGCGAAGGGCCCTGCGGAGAGAGAAAAAATCAGCCGGCCAGTGCGCGGGCCACGCGGGAGTTGCTCTCGCGGCCCAGCTCGGCGGAAATGAAATTGCCGGCCTCGGCGAGGAGCTTCAGGTCCACGCCCGTCTCTATGCCGAGGCCGTTCAGCATATAGAGCACATCCTCGCTGGCCACATTGCCGGACGCGCCCTTCGCATAGGGGCAGCCGCCGAGGCCGGCCACGGCCGAATCCACCACCGCGACGCCCATCTGCAGCGCCGCGTAGATATTGGCCAGCGCCTGGCCGTAGGTATCGTGGAAATGCACCGCCAGCTTTTCCACCGGCACCTTCGCCGCCACCTGTTCGATCATGCGCTTGGCCGCCTCCGGCGTGCCGACGCCGATGGTGTCGCCGAGGGAGATTTCGTAGCAGCCCATATCCAGCAGTGCGCCGCTGACTTGCGCCACTTTGCGCGGGTCTATGTCGCCCTCGTAGGGGCAGCCGAGCACGCAGGACACATAGCCGCGCACCGGGATGCCGTCGCGCCGCGCCTGCTCGACCAGCGGGCGAAAGCGCTCCAGGCTCTCGGCGATGGAGCAATTGATGTTTTTCTGCGTAAAGGCCTCGGAGGCGGCGCCGAACACGGCCACCTCGTCCGCCTTCGCCGCCAGCGCGCGCTCGTAGCCCTTCATGTTCGGCGTCAGCGCGCTGTAGACAGTGCCGGGCCTGCGCTGGATTCCGGCCAGCACCTCCTCGCTCGCCGCCATCTGCGGCACCCATTTCGGGCTGACGAAACTGCCGGCCTCGATCGCCGCCAGGCCGGCGGCGGAGAGTCTGTCGATCAGCGCTATACGCGTGTCGACGGAGATCGGCTGCTTCTCGTTCTGCAGGCCGTCGCGCGGGCCCACTTCGACCATTTTTACCTTCTGGGGCAGGTTCATCATTGGTTATCCATAAACGGGAGTCCACCTGTAGGAGCCTGCTTGCAGGCGAAGGGCTACGGAGTGCCAGTTTTGTTCGCCTGCAAGCAGGCTCCTACAGGGCAATTTCAAACGCGGTGCTCGCGGCGAGCCTATTCACCCGTGGCGAAGTCGACCAGCAGGCTGCCACCGTCCACCAGTTCGCCCTCGGCGCAGAAGAACTGCTGCACCGTGCCGGCGGCCGGCGCGCGCAGTGTGTGCTCCATCTTCATCGCCTCCATCACCAACAGCGGCTGATCCTTCTCGACCTCGGTGCCCGGTTCCACCAGCAGCGCGATGATGGTGCCGTTCATCGGCGCGTCCAGGCCGTGCGCCTGATCACCGCTCTCGCCCAGGTCCGGTGGCAGCAGTTTGAACTCCACCTGAATACCGTCGATAAAGATGGCGCCGCCCTGTTCGGTGTCCACGCAGGAGAAGCTGACCCGGCGGCCGTCCACCAGCGCCAGCTCATGCCCCTCCAGCACGCGGATCTCGCCGCTGTTGCACTCGCCCTCGAGGGCGTCGCAACGCCAGAGCACCGTATCGCCGCACAGCGTGAAGCTGATTTCCGCGTGCCGGCCGCGGTAGTCGATGGTGTGTGTGCGCCGCGCGGCCAGGGCGCAGCGCCAGTTGTCGCCGCTGTGCCAGGGGGAATGCGGGTCCGCCGCCGGTGCGCTGGCGCGCAGGTCGCGCACCTCGCGGCGATGCAGGTAACCGGCGATGGCGGCGCACTTCAGCGGTGTCAGCTGCTGTTCCTGCTGCAGGATTTCCGCCTCGTAGTCCTCGATAAAGTGCGTGGATACGCGGCCGCTGGCGAAGGCGCGGTGGTTGATGACCCGGCGCAGGAACTCGATATTGTGACGCACACCGGCGATCTGGTATTGCTGCAGCGCGCGGTCCAGCTTCGCCAGAGCCTCCTTGCGGGTGCGGCCGTGGCAGATCAGTTTGGCGATCATCGGGTCGTAGTGCACGCTGATCTCGTCGCCGCTCTGCACGCCGGTATCCACGCGCACGCCGTCGCTCTCCTGCGGCGGGCGGTGGCGCACCAGGGTGCCGGTGGCCGGCAGGAAGTCGTTGTCCGGATCCTCGGCGTAGATGCGCACTTCCAGCGCGTGGCCGAGGATATGCAGGTCCTCCTGGCCCAGCGGCAGCGCTTCGCCGGAAGCTACCGCCAGCTGCCAGGCCACCAGGTCCTGGCCGGTGATCATCTCGGTGACCGGGTGTTCCACCTGCAGGCGGGTGTTCATCTCCATGAAATAGAAGGCGCCGCTGGCGTCGAGCAGAAATTCCACCGTGCCGGCGCCGACATAGCCGATCGCGTGGGCCGCGCGCAGCGCCGCCTCGCCCATGCGCGCGCGCAGCTCTTCGCTCATCCCCGGCGCCGGCGCCTCCTCGACCACCTTCTGGTGGCGGCGCTGCACCGAGCAGTCGCGCTCGAACAGGTAGACGCCGTTGCCCTGCTTGTCGCAGAACACCTGGATCTCCACGTGGCGCGGGCTGACCACATAGCGCTCGAGCAGCATCTGGTCGTCGCCGAAGGCGTTCATCGCCTCGCGCTTGGCCGCATCCAGCGCGCTCTTGAAGTCCGCCGCGCTATCCACCCGGCGCATGCCCTTGCCACCGCCGCCTGCGGCGGCCTTCAGCAGCACCGGATAGCCGATGCGGTTGGCGTGGCCCTCGAGGATATCCGGATTCTGGTTGGTGCCGTGATAGCCGGGCACCAGCGGCACATTGGCCTCCTCCATGATGCGCTTGGCGGCCGACTTGGAGCCCATCGCGTCGATGGCGCCGGCGGGCGGGCCGACGAAGATGATACCGGCGCTGTCACAGGCGCGGCAGAATTCCGCATTTTCCGACAGGAACCCGTAACCCGGGTGTATCGCGTCGGCGCCGGTGCGCTTGGCCGCCTCCAGCACCTTGTCGATCACCAGATAGGAATCCTTGGCCGGCGCCGGCCCGAGGTGCACCGCCTCGTCGGCGAGCTGTACGTGCAGCGCATCGGCGTCCGCATCGGAGTAGACGGCCACGGTGGCCACACCCAAGCGGCGCGCGGTCTTGATGATGCGGCAGGCGATTTCACCGCGATTGGCAATTAACAGTTTGCGAATCATAAAAAACCTGAAAGTTATTCGTCGCTGCTCACCCGAGTCCGTCCCGAAGTCGCGGACTCAGCTGTCCATCCACTTGGGCGCGCGCTTCTCCAGAAATGCGCCCAGCCCCTCCTGCCCCTCCGGGGACACGCGCACCGCGGCGATCAGAGCACTGGTCTGCCCCTGCAGCTCTTCGTTGACCACGCGGTTGGCCATGGACATCGCCAGCTGTTTGGACATGGACACGGCGCGCGGGCCGTTGTCGGTAATTGCGTTGACCAGTTTCTGCACCGTCAGGTCCAGCTCGCCCTCGGCGCAGACCTCCGATACCAGGCCGATTTCCCGCGCGCGCTCGGCGGAAAAGCGCTCGGCGGTAACAAAGTAGCGCCGCGCCTGGCGCGCGCCTATCGCATTGACCACATAGGGGCTGATCGTGGCGGGCACCAGGCCGATCTTGACTTCCGACAGGCAGAAGCTGGCGCGCTCGCTGGCCACCGCCATATCGCAACAGCTGACCAGGCCGACGCCGCCGCCGAAGGCCGCACCCTGGACGCGCGCAATGGTCGGCGCGGGGAAGGTGTCCAGTTTGTGCAGCATCGCGGCCAGCGCGGCGGCGTCGCGGCGGTTCTCCTCTTCGGAGTAGCTCACCATGCGCTTCATCCACTTCAGGTCACCGCCGGCGGAGAAGCTCTTGCCGTTGGCGGCCAGTACCAGCACGCGGATCGCCGTGTCGCGCGACAGGCGCTCGAAGGTTTCACCCAGCTGCATGATCAGCTGGTCGTCGAAGGCGTTGTGCAGCTCCGGCCGGTTCAGGGTGACCGTGGCGACGCCTTCGCTGTCGATTTCGCACAGGAGTTTTTCACTCATTTTGCATTCCTTGTTGTATCGGTGGATAGGCTCCGGTGGACGCGCGCTATCCACGCCGAGCCGGGCCCGGCGCTACATACGGAAGACGCCGAACTTGGTGTCCTGCGGCGCTTTGTGGCTGGCCGCGGCCAGGCACAGACCGAGCACGCGGCGCGTGTCGGCGGGATCGATAACGCCGTCATCCCACAGGCGCGCGGACGCGTAGTAGGGGTGCCCCTGGTGTTCGTAGTTATCGACGATCGGCTGCCTGAACGCCTGTTCGTCCTCCTCGCTCCAGGATTCGCCGCGCGCCGCCATCTGATCGCGCTTGACCTGCGCCAGCACGCCGGCGGCCTGCTCGCCGCCCATCACCGAGATGCGCGCATTGGGCCACATAAACAGGAAATTCGGATCGTAGGCGCGGCCGCACATGCCGTAGTTGCCGGCACCGAAGGAACCGCCGATCAGAATCGTGATCTTCGGCACCTTTGCCGTCGCCACCGCGGTCACCATCTTCGCACCGTGCTTGGCGATGCCGCCGGCCTCGTACTGCTTGCCCACCATAAAGCCGGTGATGTTCTGCAAAAATACCAGCGGGATATGGCGCTGTGCGCACAGTTCGATAAAGTGCGCGCCCTTCTGCGCGCTCTCGGCAAACAGAATACCGTTGTTCGCGACTATACCCACCGGGTAGCCGTGAATACGCGCGAAGCCGGTGACCAGGGTGGTGCCGTACAGGGCCTTGAACTCGTCAAACTCGGAGCCGTCGACCACGCGCGCAATAATCTCGCGCACGTCGTAGGGCTGGCGCGCATCCTTCGGCACCACGCCGTAGATCTCCTCGGGCGGGTAGATAGGCTCTACCGGCTTCCGGATATCCAGGCCCGGATCCACGACCCGGTTCAGGCGCGCCACCGAGCGCCGCGCCAGCTGCAGCGCGTGCACGTCGTTGTTCGCGTAGTGATCGGCAACGCCCGAGGTGCGGCAGTGCACCTCGGCGCCGCCCAGCTCCTCCGCGGACACCTCCTCGCCGGTGGCCGCCTTCACCAGCGGCGGGCCGGCGAGGAAGATCGTCGCCTGCTCCTTGACCATGATGGACTCGTCGGCCATCGCCGGCACATAGGCGCCGCCGGCGGTACAGCTGCCCATCACCACGGCGATCTGCGGGATGTTTTTCGCCGACAGGTTGGCCTGGTTGAAGAAGATGCGTCCGAAGTGCTCGCGATCCGGGAAGACCTCGTCCTGGCGCGGCAGGTTCGCGCCGCCGGAGTCCACCAGATAGATACACGGCAGGTTGTTCTGCTCGGCGATGGTCTGGGCGCGCAGGTGTTTCTTCACCGTCAGCGGGTAGTAGGTGCCGCCCTTTACCGTCGCGTCGTTGGCGACGATCACACACGGCTGGCCGGACACAGTGCCGATACCGGTGATGATGCCGGCCGCCGGCACCTCCTCGCCGTACACCTCGTAGGCGGCCAGCTGGGAGAATTCCAGGAAGGGGCTGCCGGGATCCAGCAGCGCGTCTATGCGATCCCGCGGCAACAGCTTGCCGCGCGCCAGGTGTTTCTCCCGCGCGCGCTCGCCGCCGCCCCGGGCGATTTTCTCCACCTTCTCGCGCAGGTCCGCGACCAGTTTCTGCATCTGTTCGCGGTTTTCTGCGAAGGCGGCGTCGCGCGTGTTAATTTTGCTCTGTATTTGATTCATAGTTTTACGAAGTCGATTCGTAGTCAGTCACTCAGTGCCAGTGCGAAGGCGGCGCCGCCACGAAGCTTGCCAATAGCACTCTCCGGCGGGCCTGCGGCCCGCGTGCGTAGCTGGAGCCTTCAGCGCTCTAACGTAACAGCTCCGCGGTCCCGGGGGTTAGCGGGTTTCGTTGAACAGCTCGCGGCCGATCAGCATACGGCGGATCTCCGAGGTGCCGGCGCCGATTTCGTACAGCTTGGCGTCGCGCAGCAGGCGGCCGGTCGGGTACTCGTTGATATAGCCGTTGCCGCCCAGGGTCTGGATCGCCTGCAGGGCCATCTGCGTCGCGCGCTCGGCGGTGAACAGGATCACCGCCGCGGAATCCTTGCGCGAGTCCTCGCCGCGGTCACAGGCCTTGGCCACCGCGTAGAGGTAGGCGCGGCTCGCGTTCAGGTCCGCGTACATGTCTGCGATCTTGCCCTGCATCAGCTGGAATTCGCCGATAGCCCTGCCGAACTGCTTGCGCTCGTGCACATAGGGCACCACCACATCCATACAGGCCTGCATGATACCCACCGGACCGCCGGCAAGAATGGTGCGCTCGTAGTCGAGGCCGCTCATCAGCACGCGCACACCGCCGTTCAGTTCGCCGAGGATATTCTCCTCCGGCACCTCGCAGTCCTCGAACACCAGCTCGCAGGTGTTGGAGCCGCGCATCCCCAGCTTGTCGAGTTTCTGCGCGCGGGAAAAGCCGGGAAAATCCCGCTCGACGATAAACGCGGTGATGCCGCCGGAGCTGACACCCGGCTCGGTGCGTGCATAGATCACATAGGTGTCGGCGTCGGGGCCGTTGGTGATCCACATCTTGTTGCCGTTCAGAATAAAGCGGTCGCCTTTCTTCTCCGCGCGCAGCTGCAGGCTGACCACATCGGAACCGGAATTGGGCTCGCTCATCGCCAGCGCACCCACATGCTCGCCGGAGCACAGCTTCGGCAGGTATTTGAGCTTCTGCTCGTGGGTGCCGTTTTTGCGGATCTGGTTTACGCACAGGTTGGAGTGGGCACCGTAGGACAGGCCCACGGACGCGGACGCGCGGGAGATCTCCTCCATCACCACCGCGTGGGCCAGGTAGCCCATATTGGAACCGCCGTACTCCTCCTCCACGGTGATGCCCAGCAGGCCCAGCTCGCCAAACTTCTTCCACATATCGGCGGGGAAGAGATTGTCCTCGTCGATCTGCGCCGCGCGCGGGGCCAGTTCCGCCTGGCAGAACTTGTAGACCATATCGCGCAGCATATCGATCTCTTCACCGAGATCGAAATTCAGGGTCGGATAGGAGGTATTCATGGCAACTCCGTTAAATAGGTTCTCGTCGGTTTTCGATGTTCTTTTGCACTGCGACACACGGACGGGCCGCCGGCGCGCGGGGGAAAATTCACGGCGAATTTTTCCGCTGCATCGGCGCCAGCGCCGCGCGGGTGCGCGCTTCCGCCTCGTCCAGCTCGCCCATCAGCGTCTGGATATCGCGCAGCTGCCGCTGGAGCTGCGCGCGCTTCTGCTCTATCGCCTGCAACAACCGCTGCAGCTGCTCCACATTGCCGTGGGCCGGGTCGTACATGTCGATGATTTCCCGGCTCTCGTCGAGGGAGAAACCCAGCCGCTTGCCGCGCAGAATCAACTTCAGGCGCACCCGGTCCTCCGGGCTGTAGATACGCGCCTGGCCGCGCCGCGCGGGTCTGAGCAGACCCTTGTCCTCGTAGAAGCGGATGGCGCGGGTGGTGATATCAAACTCCCGCGCCAACTCGGAGATACTGTAGCTGGCGGGCTCCGCGGCGCTCTTTTCGGCGGCGCCCCCGCTGGCGGCTTTGGCTTTCATCGCAACTTCCTCTGAACGCGCTCACTGCGCGCTGCTGAAAGAAAAGGCGGGAATGCCCCTCTTCAACAAGCCGCTAGAGACTAGCAGGAGTTTACGTTAACGTAAACGTAACCTTAACGGCAAAATCGGACCCGCACCCGGCGCCTGGTCACCGGATTCTCGGACCATTTCGGAGAAGTCTAGGGAACCTCTGAATAATTCCGCAATGCCTCTGCGGAACCTGAAGGCTGCAGCTGTTAGGCGCAGCTCGCCGCGAATGGCCCAGCCCTTTGCAAGAGCTGCAACGCCGCAGATGCGGCCTTCAGGCCCCGCCCTGCGGGGCTTGCAGAGCGATTCACACTCTGCGTTGCGGCTTCTTGAAAGGTCTAGACATTCCTGCGAAGCCGCGCCTTGATTGTGAACCGCTCTGCAAGCCAGAGGTATCGCGGAATTATTCAGAGGTTCCCTAGGCGCTCAGCAGCTGGCGCAGCTGATTGTCCAGCAGCTTCTGGTAGTTGGGCGCCAGGCCGGTCACTTCGGCGCCCCAGCTGTCGCCGTGATGCTCTATGCGCCCGGCCAGGGCGGGATCCTCGAGCAGATCCGCGTGCAGCGACAGGCCGCGGGCACGGGCCAGCAGCTGTTCGCCGGAGAAGTCGCAGGCGTCGGGGCGCGCCGGCACCACCGCCAGCGCCAGCTGCAGGCCGGCGGCGCGGCCCGCGCTCAGCAGCTCGCGCAGCAGCAGGCCGCAGCAGACGGCGCGGAAGGCCGCGTCCTCGCCGCAGAAACCCAGCCCCTGCTGGGGACCGGCGTGCCGCAGTGGGCGCGCGTCGTAGATGCGCCGCAGCAGCTGCAGCCGCTCCTCCAGTTCCAGCTGCAGTTTTTCCAGCGCGCTGCGGCTCAGTTGGTTGCCCAACTGGGCCCAGTTCAGCGGGCGGATATAGAGACCCACCGAAATTTCCGGCTCGGGTCGCGGCTGCGGCGACGGCCCTACCTCCACCACCGGCAGCACGCCGCGCGCGGCGCCACCGCGCGCAGAGAGCGCGCCCGCCGCCAGCGCGGCGGCGGCGCTGAACGGCAGCGCGAACACCAGGCACAGCAACAGGCTGGCCCAGGGGAAGCCGACGCCGCTGCCGGGCTGAAAGGTCACTGTGACGCTGCCGGCGATACTGTCGTGCAGTACCACCGGTGCGCTGATGCGCTCGCCCTGCTCCGGCTCCCCGACCTGGGCCAGGATATTGGATTCCACATCCTGCACGGTGATGCCGCTGACCGCCGGCAGCGCCAGCAGCTGCTGGGCCAGCAGCCCCATGCTGATGCGGTCTCCGGCGACGATGCGCTCCAGGCTCTGCCCCGCGAGAAAGGCGACGGCGGCTTCGGCCGAGGCGCGGTCGCGGGCGATGGCCGCGGATTTCTGCTGGCCGTAGTAGTGCCCCAGAGCAGCGGCACAGAAGAGCGCCAGCACCAGCCAGATGGCGCCGGCCAGCAGCTGCTGCCGATTGCGCTGGGGCAGGCGGGCGATCAATCCGGGCAGACTCCGGCCCTTGGCGAGAATAGCGGCAAACATAGGCGGCGGTGTGATTTTTATGGCTGTTTGAGTGCGTCGATTTTAGCGAAGAATCCCCGGGGCGCTATAATGCGCCTCCACTTTCTGCAACCCCAGGGAAGAGCGCCATGGGCCGCGAGCCGATATCACAAGAATTCCACCTGCCCCTGGCGCAAATCCCCCTGAGCCCGAGCGACTGCACCCTGCGTTACCTCGACTATGACCGCGCGCGCGGCGGCGACGCACGCCTGGGGCTCGAGTACGTCGGCGGCGCGCCCTTCGATGGCGCCAGCCGCGGCGAACTGTCGCCGCTGCCGGAGGCGCCGGCCGCGGTCACCGCCCCCTGGTGCGTCACCCTGCTCTCCCCCGCCGCCAGCCTGTCGCAACTGCAGCGGCTGCTGCGCTTTTTCACCGGGCGCGGCTGGCCGGTGGCCGCCGTGGACACGCTGGCGCAGCGCCGCGAGCGCACCGTGCTGCGCTTCCAACTGGACGCGGAGCTGGAGTTCTCCCCCGCCAAACACGCCTGCCTGCAGCTGGCGCGGGAGCTGGGCGCCGACCTGGTGCTGCAGCCGGGCAGCAGCCAGCGGGTGCCCGCCCTGGCCGGCTTCGACATGGATTCGACCCTGATCGATGCGGAGGTCATCGACGAGTTGGCCAAGATCACCGGCATAGGGCCGCAGGTGGCCGAAATTACCGAGGCGGCGATGCGCGGCGAGCTGGACTTCCGCCAGAGCTTCAGAAAGCGCATGGCGCTGCTGAAGGGCTTCTCCGAACGGCGCCTGGCGGAGATAGCGGCGCGGCTGCCGCTGAAGGAGGGCGCGGCGGAACTGCTCGGCGCGCTGCGGGCACTGGGCTGCAAGACCGCGATACTGTCCGGCGGCTTTACCTACTTCGCCGAATATCTGCAGCGCGAGCGGCTGCCGGTGGATTTCGTCCACGCAAACCAGCTGGAGTTCAACGACGGCGCCCTGACCGGCGGCGTGATAGAGCCGATCGTCGACGGCATGCGCAAGCGCGAACTGCTGCAGCGGATGGCGGGTGAACTGGGGCTGGGGCTGGAGCGGGTCGTCGCCGTCGGCGACGGCGCCAACGATATCCCGATGCTGAACCTGGGCGCCCTGGGCATCGCCATCCACCCCAAGCCCAAGGTGCGGCTGGAGGCCCCTCAGTCCATCGACAGTTTCGGGCTGGATGCGGCGCTGTATCTATTCGGCCTGAACGACCGCCAGATCGAAAAACTCCGCTAGCGGCGCCGCCGCCCGGTCAGGTCAGCGCGTGGGGGAACGGCAGCGGGCGGGGGCGATTGTCGTCGGTGCAGACGCCGATGCCGCCGCTGCAGCTGACCGTCAGCAGAGCCAGAAGCAGCAGCAAACATATCCGTTTCGTCATATCAAACTCCCTTCGCGAGCGCCGGTTTTTATCGGATTTCAGATTACGCCCCGGGTTCCGGGGTGAACAGTGCAAAGGAAGATTCTACGCCAATTTTTTACCGGCGCGCGACCGCGGTTAAAAAACTATGCTCACAACAGGAGCCAACCGCCGAAAGCCGCCGAACCTATGTCCGCCGCCAGCAACAACGACGCCGCCCTGATCGAAGAACTGCGCGCACTGCAGCACCCATTGCGCGGCCGCGCCGACCTGGAGCCGCTGGTCCGGCAGTTGGCCGAGGCGCGCATCGTCATGCTCGGCGAGGCCTCCCACGGCACCTCCGAATTCTACGTCTGGCGCGCGGCGATCAGCCGCCGGCTGATCGAGGAGCACGGCTTCGACTTTGTCGCGGTGGAGGGGGACTGGCCCGACTGCTACCGCGTCAACCGCTATATCAAGTCCTACGCGCAGTCCGGCGAGGGGGTGAAAACCGCCCTGCGCGGCTTCGACCGCTGGCCGACCTGGATGTGGGCCAATTGGGAGATGGTGGCCTTCGCCAACTGGCTGCGCCGGCACAACACCGGCGGGCGGGCGGTGGGCTTCTACGGCCTGGACGTGTACAGCCTGTGGGAGTCCCTGGACGCGATCATGCGCCACCTGCGCGACACGGACCCGCAATCGATGCCGGTCGCCGAGCGGGTCTTCGACTGCTTCCAGCCCTACGGGCGCGACGAGCAGCGCTATGCCCGCCACACCGCAGTATCCCCCCACAAC
This sequence comes from Microbulbifer sp. ABF4_143, assembly GCF_056160225.1. Taxonomy (NCBI): domain Bacteria; kingdom Pseudomonadati; phylum Pseudomonadota; class Gammaproteobacteria; order Cellvibrionales; family Microbulbiferaceae; genus Microbulbifer; species Microbulbifer sp. ABF4_143. The sequence goes on along the minus strand of NZ_JBSWWT010000014.1, from coordinate 41,829 downwards.
TGCGCGGATGAAGCCGTCGGCCTGCTGCTGCGCCTGGCGCGCAACCACTCGCGCTACGACCAGGACCCGGAGGGCGATTTCGACGCGGAGCAGAACGCCCGCGTGATGGTCAGCGCGGAGCGCTACTACCGCACCATGATGATGGGCGGCCCCGGCTCCTGGAATCTGCGCGACACCCATATGATGGACACGCTGGACCGCCTGATGCGCTACCACGGCGCCGATGCGCGGGCCATTGTCTGGGCCCACAACACCCATATCGGCGACGCCCGCGCGACCGATATGCAGCGCCGCGGAATGCACAATATCGGCCAGCTTGCGCGCGAGGAGTGGGGCCCGGAGCGGGTGCGCCTGGTGGGCTTCGGCTGCCACCGCGGCAAAGTGCTGGCCGGCGAGCGCTGGGGCGGCGCGCGGCAGAAGATGACGCTGCCCGCCGCCGCGGAAGACTCCTGGGAGGGCGCGCTGCAGCGCGCGCTGGGCGGGGACGGCTACCTGCTGTTGCGCGGAAGCGAGGATTCAGAGCTGCTGACACAGCCGCGCGGACACCGCGCGGTGGGCGTCGTGTACAACCCGCAGCGCGAGTGGGGCAACTATGTGCCGACCGAACTGGCGCGCCGCTACGACGCCTTCGTATACCTGGAACAGACACGGGCGCTGCACCCGCTGAATATCGAGGCCTCCAGCGAGGTGTCGCCGCCGGATACCTATCCCTGGGGCTTTTAGCAGGCTGCCGAAAAATACTTTTTCAGCAGCCTGCTAGCCGGGATCTCCGCGGTGGGGTCGCGATGGGCGCGCCGCTGCACGCCCTTGCCCACCCTGCGCCCGAATCAAAAGAAAATTCGAAGGCCAAGTATTAACCCGGCGATAAATATTGCCGGGTTAATCGCGGCACAAGGGGCTGCCGCCGCCAGCCGCTGGCTGGCGCGAGCCCGCTAAATACCAGCAGATTCACACACCTGCGCCAGTATTTCGCGGGCGACGGCTAATAGGATGGGCAAAGCAAAGCGTGCCCATCACAACTGCAGGCGATCCAGTCAGCGCTCGCTGTCGCCGTAAATCACGCGGCTGTTCACCTTGACCGTCAGCGGGTGATAGCCGGGCTTGGCCTTTTCGAAGATGCGCGCGGCCTCATCCTTCTTGCCGCTCTCGACCATATTGCGGTACAGCGGGCGCAGGAACTTGTTGCGGCCGATACTGGTCAGGAAATCCTCCAGCCGCGCGAAGGCCGGCTGGTAGTCGTTGCGCACCGCGATCATCAGCCAGCTGAACGCGACCTCGTTGTTCTTCGACTCGGTCAGGCCGAAGGCGCTGTCCAGTTCCTGCAGCTGCTCGTCGCTGAGTTTTTCCGGCATGCCGTCGAGGAAGTACTTCCACTGGTGGAAGGTCCAGTCGCCGGTATCGATATCCCTGGCCTCGATCTCGCCATCGAGCCACCGTTGGCGCACCGGATCCAGCTTGCTGAAGGCGTCGGATTGCGGCTGCGGCGCGCCCTCCGGAATACCCGGCTCGAAGATCCACTGGCGGATGCGCTCGGCGTCCAGTTTGTCCGGGTACTGCTTCAACAGGGTCTCGTTCAGGTACTGGACGAAATCCTCGGTGGTGATGCTCTGGAAGGCGAAGTGGTTGAAGTAGTCCAGCAGGAACTGGTCGAAGTTTTCACGGCCGACCTTCTGCTCCAGCTCGTACAGGAACAGCGAGCCCTTCTCATACGGAATATTGGAGAACACCTCGTCCGGGTCGCGGCCGCGCAGGTCGATGGCCATGATCTCGTCGCTGTCCGGCTTGTCCTTCAGGTCCGCCTGCAGGTCGTCGTAGCCGAGCGCCATCTCCATCTTGTAGCGCTCGTCGCCGTAGATGTTCTGCATGATGCGGTTGGTCAGGTAGGTGGTGAAACCCTCGTTCAGCCACAGGTCGCGCCAGCTGGCGTTGGTGACCAGGTTGCCGGACCAGGAGTGCGCCAGCTCGTGGGCGATCAGCGCCACCAGACTCTTGTCGCCGGCGATCACGGTCGGGGTGATAAACGACAGGCGCGGGTTTTCCATGCCGCCGAACGGGAAGCTCGGCGGCAGTATCAGCAGGTCGTAGCGGTCCCAGCGGTAGGGGCCGTAGACCTCCTCGGTGGCCTCGAGCATCGACTCGGTATCCTCGAACTCCGCCGCGGCCGCATCGAGCAGCTCCCTCTCGGCGTAGACGCCGGTGCGCTCGCCCATCGGTTTGAATTCCAGGTCGCCGACCGCCAGCGCGATCAGGTAGGAGGGAATCGGCTGCGGCATTTCGAACTCGTAGACGCCGTCCTTCTCCGCCAGCGGATCGTTGTTCGCGCTCATCACCGCGCGCAGTTCTTTCGGCGTGCGGATGGTGGCCTTGTAGGTGACGCGCACCTTGGGCGAGTCCTGCAGCGGCACGAAGCTGCGCGCGTGTATGGCCTGGGCCTGGGTGAACAGGAAGGGGTGCTTCTTGCCGGCGGTCTGCTGCGGCTCCAGCCACTGCACGCCGGAGGCGTCCGGCGAGGTGCGGTAGCGGATCGCGACACTGGTGGCGTCCTTCGGCAGTTTGATCTCGAGCGGTGTGCCCAGGTGATCATCCTTCTTGCCCATACTGAACTCGACCGGCGCCATCTGCCCGCCGTGGCCGGCGCTGACGGATTCTATCTCGAGCCCGCGGGTGTCGAGGATCAGCGGCGGGTTTTTGTCGTTCAGACGCTTGACCTGCAGTTTCGCCTCGCCCTCGAGCACTTTGCGCGAGAAGTCGACGTTCAGGTCCAGGTCGATGTGCTCTACCCGGTAGTCGTCGGTATTGGCGAAAGAGTGGTAGTCGACACCGGACTCGGGCACCTGTTGCGCTTTCTGCGCGGTTTTGGGCGCGGCACTTTCCGTATTCGCCGCGTCCGCGGTGTCGGCCGCCGGCCGGCTCGGCGGTTCAGATTTTGAGCAACCTCCCGCAAGGGCGAGGGCGCCGACAAACAGACTGGTACAGAGTAAGCGGGGCAACATGGGCTGGCTCCAAAATGTATTCTGCTTCTAATCGCGGCACAGGATACAGGAGCCGGTCGGAATGATGAATGAGGAAAAGCGGGCTCGTCGGGGGCGAACTCTGTGTTCGCCCGATCCCGGCGGGTTATTCCAGGCTGAAATCGAAATTCATCTCTTCCGCCGGTGCCTGCACATAGTAGCCCTGGATATAGTCGGTGCCCGTCTGCCATAGGGTCGGCAGCATACTGGCCTGTTCGATATGCGGCACTATCACCCGGGTGTCGGCCTCGCGCAGCTGCTGCACCAGCTTGGCCAGCGTCTCGCTGCTCTCGCCCTCGTCCTGGACCTCGCGCACGAAGGACGGATCCACCTTGGCGATATCCACCTTCACATGCTCCAGCGCCTTGAACGGGTTCAGGCCGGTGCCGAAATGGCAGACGGCCACGCGGCAGCCCAGTTCCTGTACCTGTCTGGTGAAATCGCGCGCGGCGTGCAGATTGCTGGTGATATCTTCCTGGCGCAGCTGGAAGACCACCGACTTCGGCGGCACCTTGGCGGCCTTGAAGGCCACCCCCAGCCAGGCGGGCAGGCCGCTGTCTGTCAGCGAGGCCGCGGTCAGATGCAGCAGCAGCGAGACATCCTTGCCGGCGGCGCGCTGGGCGGCGGCGGACTTGATCGCGGTCAGTATCACCCAGCGGTCCATCTTGGTGGACAGGCCGGCGTCGCCGAGGGCCTCGAGGAAGGCCACCGGGGCCAGCTCCTCCTTGCCATCCATCATCCGCACCAGCACCTCGTAAATCTGCTCGCCGGTGCCCTGCAGGCTCAGGATCGGCTGGTAGAGCAGCTTCAGCTTGCCGGCTTCCAGCGCCTGCACCACGCGCGCGCGCCGGTAGGTATCGGCGTCTTCCTGCTGACTGGTGTCCGGCTCGTACAGGGCCACGGCGCCGCCCTTGTCGCTCTTCTGCAGCGCCTGGTCGTGGGCCGCGAGGGCCTGGTCCAGCACCTTCTGCGCACTGCCGGAGGCTTCGCTCAACAGCGAAATACCCACCGAGGCGGTGACCTGCAGTGTCTTGCCCGCGGCCTCGAAGATGGTGTCGGAAATCTTCTGCACTATTTCTCCGGCGCGCTGCTCGGCGCTGTCCGGCGTCGTGTCCGGCATCAGCAGGCAGAAGCTCTCATCGCCGTAGCGAGCCACTATATCGCCGCGGCGCAGGCTGGACTGGAGCAGCTCCGCCATTTTCTTCTGCAGCGCATCGGCGCCCGCCACGCCGACGATTTTTTGCACCGATTCCTCGAAGCGGTCCACCTCGATAAACATCAGGCCACCGGTGCGCTGGGTGCCGGCGGCGGACTTGATCGCCGACGCGAGCAGGTGCAGGAAGTGCTGACGGTTGTAGAGGCCGGTGAGCGGATCGCGGTTCTTGATGTCGCTGAGCTGGGCTTCGAGCTGCTCGGTGTCGCCGCCGCGGGCGGCGATGCGCACCTGCAGGCAGCGCTCGTCGTCGTAAACCGTGGCGAGCACCTCGGCGCGGGTTGGAATCTGGCTGCCTGAGGCGCTCTTGGCGGTGAACTTCCACTCCCGCGCCTCCACCTCGTTGTTGTCGATCGCACACTGTTTCAGGAACTCGCGCGCCTCTTCCCGCTCGCCCTCGGTGAGCATATCGATCAGCGGCTGGTATTCGACATCCTCGTTGCTGGCGTAGCCGAAGCGCTCGGCGAAGGAATCGTTCGCATAGACGATCAGACCGTCGGAAACATAGGCGATGGCGTCCTTGGAGCTGTCCAGCAGCTCCTTGGCGCGCTGCAGCGTGGCGTGGTAGCGGCGGTCGTGCAGGCGCGCGCGGCGGCGGTCCGCGAGTGCGATCATCTCGCGCTGGATCACCAGCAGCAGGTGCTGGTCCTCGTCCACGGTGACCACGTCCCTGGCCCCGAGCTTCAGCCCCTCCACCACCGGCTGGGCGCCGCTGCGCTCGCTCAACAGGATCGCCGGAACGTCTTTTTGCAGTTTACTGATGGTGCGCAGAGCCTGCGCCGGGGGCAGCTGCGTGCTGTTCTCGGCGGCGATCAGCAGATCCCAGGTCTTGTCCTGCAGCAACTTGGTCAGCGCCGCCTCGCTGGCGACGTGCTGCGCGCGGTTCGGGCGGCCGGCATTGTGCAGCATGCTCACCAGCCGCTGCGCTTCAGAGGGCGTGTCGTGAATCAGGAGGAGTCGAATGGTGTCGTTGCTGCTCATTATTTACTCTTATACCTACCTGCGGCAGTACCGCTACCGCGAACCCGCTAGTGTATGGGCCGGCAGTGGGTGCGTACAAGAGTACTCAATAGGCGCCGGCGCGACTCAAGTCACACAAATTCAAAGCGGGCGAAACTGGCGGTGGCGAGCGTCTGCCGCTGCAGCGTGAGCGGCTGCGACTCGGATTGCGCCAGCATTTCCACGCTGTCGCCACTCTTGAACAGTGGGACCGGCAGCAGCAGTTCGGGCCTGTCTCCGGGGGCCGCCCTGACCAGAAGGCCGGCGATCGGCGCGGACAGGTGGCCGGCCACCGTGTGGCGCTGCACCTGTACCGGCAGCGCCTCGGCCGCCAGAATCTCGACGCCGGCGCGGCTGTGGTCCGGCAGCGAGTACTGCCAGCGGACCACGGCCACCTGCCACTGGTCCCCCAGGCGGATACCCACCAGTTCGCCGACCCGCAATCGCTCGCCCTGGGACCGCGGCAGGCTGAGGCCGGCGCCGTGGCCGCTGCGGTTTCGCACGTTGGCTTCCTGCGGGCGGTAGCGCTCATGGGATTTGCCCAGCCCCTGCGCGCGGGCGCGCGCTTCCCTGCCGAGGCTCGGCGCCTGCGGCAGAACCACATCGTATTCACCAACAGTCTCACCGGAGTGAAAATCCACCGAGTCCACATCCAGGCACAGGTGGGGCCTGTCAGGCTCCCGCCACTGGAAAAAGCGCTCCGCAGCCGCCTGCCCTTCCGGGGCGGCGGCACCCAGGTGGTGGCAGATAGCCCCCATGCCGACGACCAGTTCACAGGTCTGCTGCTCCTCCGCCCGGCGGCGCTCGCTGCGCCCGGATTGCGCCGCCCAGGCCCGATGCAACTTTTCCAACAGCGGATCCCGGCGCCGCTGCAGCTGCTTTTCCAGCAGCGCCAGCACACCGGACAGATCGACCTTCCAGCCCATCGGCTCGGTGAAGTGGCGCAGGTCCACCTTGCAGCTGCCCAGGCGGTTCGCCGGCACCGGCGGCTGGTCCAGCGCCAGGCATGCGAGCAGCCCGTTGTGCCGCTCGGAGTAGTTGTGCGCAATCTTCGCGGTGCGGCTCCAGTCCCGGGCCAGGTTCCACAGCTGCTCCTGCTCACCCGCCTCCAGTTGCGCCGGGTTGGCGCTGGCAAACAGCGCCACTTGCAGATAGGCGGCCGAAACGCTGCACTTGCCGCGCGCGTGCAGCGCATCGCCGACGTTCTTTTCCGCCAGCCTCTGCAGCTGCGCCAGGCGCAGCAGTATCTGCATATTGCGCCAGCAGTGCTCCGGCGTGCCTAGGCCGAATAGGGAGGTGACACGGACAGTCCGCGCGTGGCTGTCCAGCGCGCGCTGCAGACTGCGCGCAGTCCGCTCGCGCAGCAGCAGCGCCAGGCCGCCCTCGCCACAAAGCTGGGCGGCGACACCGGCGAAGGCGGCACCCTGCCGCTGCAGCAGGCGCACCGCGGCGAGCACGGTATTGCGCAGCTCCGCGGTCTGCGCCTTGACCATAACCGCGCGCTGAATCGCCATCGCGTCGACGCAGGCCAGGGCGTATTCGCGCAGCAGCTCGAGCATCGCCAGGCGCCGGTTCGCAGGCGCCCGCCACTGGGCGACTTCTTCAGTCAGGCCACAGAGGAGTCCGGCCAGGCGCAGCTGGTCGGCGGGCTGATAGGGTTGGAGGTCGTACTGTTCGAGCCAGCGGAACAGTTGCCGTTCGCTGGCGCAACCGCAGCTGAGTGACGGCAGAGACAGCGCCGGCAACTGTAGCCTGCTGAAAAGTTTTTGTGGTTCGGCTGCAGGCGCGGCAGCCATTTCTTGTACAGCTTCCCGCATCGCAATTGACCATCCGCTGGTGTTTCACTTCATTATGAAGCGAGCCATTCGGCGGACAAGGCGCGCGAGTCGATATTGGCGCCTATATTGCGAACTACATCGCTGGCCGCTGACGCGGGAATAGCCCTTTTTAGCCAGTGAGCGGCGACTTAGATGACTTTCCTGGAATTTCGCGCACCAGCTTCGGCACCAGGTAGCCGGGCAGCCGCCCCCGCAGCGCCTCGACGAGATGCAGCGCGCGATCGTCGGCGACCTCGAAATGGGCCGCGCCCTGCACCCGGTCCAGTTGGTGCAGGTAATAGGGCAGCACACCGGCGGCGAACAGCGCCTCGCTCAGGTTTTCCAGCGCCTCGACACTGTCGTTGACGCCCTTCAGCAGTACCGACTGATTCAGCAGCGTCACACCGGCGGCGCGCAGCCTGGCCGTGGCCGCTCGCACCTCTGCGTCGATTTCGTTGGCGTGGTTGCAGTGCAGCACCAATACCGGTTTCAGGCGCGAACCGGTCAGCCAGGCGAGCAGCTCGTCGGTGACGCGGCTGGGCGCGACGATCGGCAGGCGGCTGTGCACGCGCAGCTTGTCCAGCTGCGCAATCTGCGCCAGCTCCGCGGCCAGCCAGCCCAGCTGGCGGTCGCCCAGCACCAGCGGATCGCCCCCGCTCAGTATCACTTCGCGCAACTCGCCCCGCGCGCGGATATAGTCCAGCGCGGCCCGCCACTGGCGGCGGCTCAGGTGGTTGTCCGCATAGGGGAACTGGCGGCGGAAGCAGTAGCGGCAGTTGACCGCGCACTGGCCGGCGGCGATCAGCAGCAGGCGGCCGCGGTATTTGTGCACCACGCCCGGCACCGGGTTCGCCGCCGCCTCGTCGAGGGGATCGGCGCTGAAGCCGGGGGCCGGCTGCAGTTCCGGCGCGCCGGGCAGCACCTGCAGCAGCAGCGGGTCGCGCGGGTCGCCGACCCGCATCCGCTTCAGGAAGGGCCGCGGCACGCGCAGGGCAAACTCGCCGCTGGCGGCGAGCGCGGCCGGCAGCTGCCGCGCATCCAGTTGCAGCAGTTGGATCAGCTCGCGCGGATCTGTCACCAGATCCGCCATTTCATCCTGCCAGCGGCGCCGCTCACTGGCAGGAATATCACCGGTTGCGGCTGCGTTTTGTGTCATGGAATCCCCGGGTGGAAAAAGCGCGCATTGTAACAGGGCAAAGCTTCGGACGACTATTTATTGACCAGCCTCCAGCCCCCGCCACCGCTATCAAATGCGCTATGCGCCGGCACCTAACATTTCTGCTAGGTGACGCTCCTGTCCCCCGCCAATAGTCTGGCTGCCGAAAGAACCGGCCGCTGGCTGTGGGCAGGGAAGCCATTCGCAGATGCAGTTCCGTCACTTCCTTTCCCCCAGTGCTCACTGACACACAGCCCGCGCCGGTCACTGCTCAACCCATCCACCAGTCAGTCAGGAAACCGCCATGGAACAAGTTCAGAGCAAACGCCCGGCCGCGGAGAAAAATGCCCGCAAGAACACTGCCCCCAAGGCTGCGCCGCAGAAGCGCGAGCCCACCACGCCGCTGGAGCCCGCGGCGCCGGCCAACACGGCCCTCTTCCCGGTCACCACGGAGGTGCCGGAGGACCGCGAACACCTGCTCTGGTACGACTCCCGCGTGCTCGCCACCCTCGACGAGGATTCCCGCAAGGCGATCATCCAGCGCCTGGGCCAGGGCCGCTACAACGGCATACTGCTCTACGCCGACAACTTCGAGGAACTGGACCAGGCCGTCTCACCGCGCCTGCAGCGGGTGCTGCACCTGGAGACCATCGACGAGTGGGCCCAGTTCGCCAAGCGCTTCGAGGAGGGCGCGGGCAAGAAACCCGCGGCGGTGATTTCCAGCTGCAAGCCGCAGGTGCTGGCCGCGGCCCGCGATGCCGGGCTGCGCACCAGCCTGCGCACCCACGTCGACAACGCCGCCAGCCTGCACGCCTCCTTCCACCTGGGCATGCACTACGACCACCTGATGGTGTCTTTCAAGGACCCGACCAATATCCCGCTGGAACTGGTGATCGCCGAGCTGCACAAGACCAACACGGTACTGCTGAAGGAAGTGCACCAGGACGTGGACGACGCGGTCATCGCCCTCGGCGTGCTGGAGCTGGGCAGCGACGGCGTATTGACTTCCTTCACGACCATGGAGCAGTTCGACCGCTTCGCCAGCAAGATGGACGCGCAGGCGTCGCCGAAGATCGACATCCAGGTGGGCGTGATCGACCGCATCACCCACCTGGGCCTGGGCTACCGGGCCTGTATCGACACCACCCATATGTTCAACCCGGACGAGGGCATACTGGTGGGCTCCACCTCCACCGGCGGCATCCTCTGCTGCCCCGAGGTCTTCCACCTCCCCTACATGGAGCTGCGCCCCTTCCGCATCAACGCCGCCTCGGTGCACAGCTACGTATTCCAGAGCAACGACCGCACCAGCTATATCAGCGAACTGCGCGCCGGCAGCCAGTTGACCACCGTGAACGCCCGCGGCGAGACCCGCCAGGTGTACGTGGGCCGCACCAAGACGGAAATACGCCCGCTGCTGCTGATCGAGGCCACTTTCCCGGACAACCGCAAGGTCAACATCATCATGCAGGACGACTGGCACGTGCGGGTCTTCTCCGACGAGGCCAAGCCCCTCAACGTCACCGAACTCAAGCCCGGCGACCGCGTACTCGGCTTCGGCACCGAGCCCGGCCGCCACGTGGGCGTCAAGGTGGACGAGCACATCATAGAACTTTGATTCCTCCACCCGGCGGGCGGTGCCGAATCCCGGCGCCGCCCACCGCTTCGCCATCAACCGGACAATGAAAAGGAGAGTGGAAGTGCATCAGGTACTGATTACCGGCGTCACCGGCTTTGTCGGCAGCGCTCTGGCGGCGAGTTTCCTGGCGCGGGGCGCCAGTGTCACTGCGGTGTCGCGCAACGACCCCGACGGCGTGCGCACCATCGACGCGGTACTGACCGCCGCCCACGGCTGCGGGCTGGACGTGAGCGGCGCGGTGGAGCGCCACCTGCGGGTGCTCAATATCGACTTCGCCAACCTGGAAACCGACCTGGCCGAGGCCGGGCTGGAGGAAATCACCGAGATCTGGCACGTGGCCGCGGAGATGAGTTACTCCGCCCACAAGCTGGAGACCTCCTTCGACACCAACGTCGGCAACAGCGCGCGCCTGTACGAAACCGCCGTACGCTGCGCGCCCAACTGCCGCCGTTTCTACTATGTCTCCACCGCCTATGTGGCCGGCATGGCCGGCGGCCCGGTGCGCGAGGAACTGCACGCGAAGAGCCGCATGGTCAACACCTATCAGGTCACCAAGTGGAGCACCGAGCAGTCCCTGCACCTGCTCTACCTGCGCTGCGGCCTGCCGGTCACCATCTTCCGCCCGACGGTGGTGGTCGGCCACCGCCACACCGGCTGGGCGCACCGCAACGGCTTCGGCTTCTACATGTTCCAGGACGCGATGATCGCCATCGCCGGCGCCGGCCACCGGGAAATCACCGTGGACCTGCTGCCCGACGCGCGCCCGGACCTGGTGCCGATCGACCAGCTCTGCGCCGACGCCTGTTCCCTGACCCTGCGCCGGCAAAGCGGCAACGACTTCGAGGTGTTCCACTCCAGCGGCGGCATCGATGTGCGCATGGAGGAGATAGTGCGCATCTGGGGCAGCGTGGCCGGCATCGACGCCCGCCTCGGCGCGCCCACCACCTCGCTGGAACAGAAGTTCGACCGCGCCGTGGGTCCCAACCGCCCCTTCGCCCGTACCGAGTGGCAGTTCGAGCGCTCGCGTCTCGACGCCGCCATCGGCCTCGAGCAGCCGGTGCAGCCGCTCTCCCGCGACGAACTCCAGGCCCTGTGCCGCTGGTATGTGAACGATTCCGAAGGCGCGCGCAAGAGCACCGCCACGGAAGTCGCCGAGGCCAGCTGAGGAAGCCACAGTGACCAGTCTGACCACCTCAGCGCCCACCGACAGTGCCCGAGCCGGCGAGCGCGCCCTGGACGCCCTGGCCGAGGTATTTGTGCACCTCGGGGATCTGGCCAACGTCAACACCAATCAGATACTGATTGTCAGCGGCCGCCTGGACCCGCAGGCGCTGGAACAGAGCGTGCGGCGCGCGGTGGCACAGATACCGCTGTTGCGCAGCCGGCCGGACGGCGGCCGGCTGCGGCCGTTCGATACCTCCGCCACCCGCTGGGTCGAGCACCTGGAGTACGCCGCGCCCTGCGATTTCAACGACGCCGCCTTCCGCCAGTTGCTGATGAACTTCAGTTCGGCGCGGCGGCTGCGCTGGCGCGACCGCCCGCCGCTGCAGCTGCTGCTGGTTACCGGCAACGGCGGGCACAACTCCTGCGTCTACCTGAGCAGCCACCACGGGGTCGCCGACGCCCGCAGCGACTGCCTGTTGCTGCGCGCGATCATCGAGCACTACGCCCATATCACCGGTGTGCCCGGCGCCGCCGCACCCGGCGGCGAACTGCCCTTCGCCCCACTGGCGGAGATACGCCCGGACTGGTTTCGCCCGCTCGCGCGCGGGCGCCGCTGGCTGCGCGCCCTGGGCAGCGTCGCCGCCGACCTGCTGCGCCGGGATGCCGGTTTCAGGGTGCCGCTGCGGGGCCAGCGCTGGGAGGGCCTCGCCGCAGACCCGCATATAGGGCAGCTGGATTTTTTCCAGAGCCTGCTGCCGCGGGAGCTGGAGGAGCGACTGGCGCTGACGGCAAAGAGCGCCGGCGTCACGATAAACACCCTGCTGTGCGCGGCGCTCGCCCGGCTGATGGAGGCCGCCGGCGACTGTCGCGGTGGCAGCCACCTGCGCATCACCTGTGCCGTCAGCCTGCGGCGCCTGATCGACCGGCGCCACGACCGCAGCTTCCGCAACTACCTGTTGCCGAGCAGTATCCGCCTGCGCACCGGGCAGGACACACGGGCACTGGTGCGCAGTGTGCACGGCGCCATCGGCCGCGCGCGCAGCGACCGGCAGCTGGGCACCGAAGTGGGCCGGCTGGAAACCCTGCTGCCACTGCTGCGGCTGCGCCCCCTGCGCGGCCCGGCGCGCCACCTGCTGAACCTGTGCCAGGGCACCAATGCCTGCTACTCCAACCCCGGGCGCATCGAGGAGGATTTCTCCTCCTTCGGCTCTGCCGAGCACAGCACCCAGAGCTATGTGGGCTTCGGCTGCCTGGTGCCCCCCTACGACTTCATCCTGTACACCCCCACCGTCAACGGCCGCATGCAGCTGGATCTGGTCTACCGCCGCGCGGCCTTCAGCGACATCCACAGGGAATTCGCCGCACCCTTCCTGCAGGCCCTGCGGCAGCTGCTGGACGAGCTGCAAACCCCGCCCCGGAGATGATGCCAAGATGATGAGCTACGCAATCGCCACTGTCGCCACTCTGCTGTTCGCCTACCTGCTGTTTGTCGCCGGTCGCCTCGGTTATTTCGGCCGCCTGTCGCTGCTGGCCCGCTGGGACGACCGCGTGGACCGGGCGCTGGAATTCGCCGCGCGCCGCCACGGCGACCGCGAACTGGTGGAGCTGGCCCAGCCCCTGGCCTGGACCCGCGAACAGCACTGGAACGCACCGCTGATCCTGAACACGGTGAAGAAACTGTCCGCCTGCTGGCACCACCTGGGCGTCGAAGAGGGGGACCGGGTGGCCATCTACAAGGCCAATCAGTTCGACTACTTCCTCTTCTCGGTGGCGGCCCTGCGCATCGGCGCCATCGCCGTGCCTATCAACGCCAACGTGGCTGCGGACACGGCCGCCGGCTATATGGCGCGCCTGGGTGTGCGGCTGCTGGTCACCGACGGCGACGCCTGGCAGAAACTGGCGGCGCTGGGCGAGGTGCAGCTGCCCCGGAGCCTCCAGCAGGTGGTGCTGACGGACGCGCCGCGGCAGGGCGGCGGCAATCGCATCCGCAGCCTCGCCTCCCTGCTGGATGAACCCCTGCCGCCGGCACCCGAGCGCCGCCGCGGCGGCGAAGATCCCCTCTACATAGTGCACACCTCCGGCACCACCGGCGTACCCAAGGGGGTGATACTGAAGCAGGAGGGCATAGCCCAGTCGCTGCGCTCCATAGTGCTGTTCAACCCGGTCTCCACCCGCGACCTGGCCTGCTTCGCGCTGCCGCTGAACCACCAGGTCTCGCACCTGTACCTGCACGGCGTGCTGCTGATGGGCGTGCGCTGCATCATCGACGGAGAAATGTCGGCACCGGGACTGATGCGCCAGCTGCGCGAGCGCAAGCCCACGGTGTTCTTCGGTTTCCCGATCACCTACACCCGCCTGCTGGCCGCCGGCGTCACCGAGCAGCCGCTGGACAGCCTGCGTATCTGGGGCACCACTGCGGACGCCAGCCACGAGGTACAGCAGCGGGCGCTGATTCCACACGGTTCCTTCTTTACCCGCCTCGGCATCCCGGTGAAGGGCTCGCTGTTCGTCGACGGACTCGGCTCCAGCGAGGTGGGCATCGCGGCCCTGCTGCGCATCGCCACCCCCTGGACCAAGCGTTTCGCGCGCCGCGTGGGCCGCAGGACGCCGCTGGGCCCTGAGATCAAGGTCGCCGACGCCGACGGCCTGCCGGTGCCCAAGGGAGAGGTCGGCCGGCTGATGATCAAGGGCAAGAGCATGTTCGGCGGCTACTGGAATGCCCACGACGTCTTCTACTCGGCCACCCGCGACGGCTGGTGGTTTACCGGCGACATGGTGCGCGAGGGCGAGGACGGCGAACTGGTGCACCTGGACCGCGAGGTGGACGTGATGCACACGGCCCGCGGCCCCGTGTACACACTGCCGCTGGAAGAGATAGTGCTGAAGCAGGAGGGGGTACTGGACACCTGCGTGTTCGGCGTGCGCCCGCGCGCGGACGGGTCCGAGGTACCGGCGGCCGTGGTGGCAGCGCGGGCCAAGGCGCGCATACCGGACGCCGAGACCCTGCGCCGGCAACTGAACGCCCAGCTGCCCGCGGAGCAACAGCTGGCGTACCTGTGGCTGATCGACTGGGCGGAATTCCCCATCGGCGCCACTGGCAAGACCCTGAAGCGGCGCCTGCGCGAGCGCTACAACGCGCTGCTGCAGGCGCGACAGGACCCCATCGCGGAGAAGGCCCCATGCGAAGCCAGCGCACTGCAGTCCAGCTGATCCCGGCGCTGCTCGCCGCCCTCTGCGCCACACCCGCGGCCGGTGACGACGGCTGGGCCTTCGACAGCGCCGGCGAGCGGGAGACCTGGAGCGCCGACTACGAGCTGACGCTGCAACTGATCCGCGAGCGCGAACGGCTCTTCGACCCCCTTTCCGCGTCCTGGGACGGCGGCGACCTCGCCGGACGCAGCGCCGCCGAGCTGCGCCTGGACCTGCAGCTGCGCTGCAGCGAAGCGCCCTGCGACGGCACCCGCCTGGTGCTCAAGCCGCGCCTGGCCCTGGACGACGACGAGCGCCCGCGGGCCATGCCGGACCCGCAGCCGGACTGGCTCGCCGAGGGCTACCTGCTGCGCGAGCTGGACGGCGGCGCCCGCATCGGCGCCGGCAAGCGCCTGCTCGGCTGGGGGCCGTCGCTGCTCTACAGCCCGACCAACCGCCTGTTTCCCGACAACGGCGCCGTGACCCCGCGCCGCGATATTCCCGGCAAGCCGATGGCCTTCGCCAGCGCCGACCTGTCGACCCGCGGTCGCGCCAGCCTGCTGCTGGCGGACCCGCGCCTGGACCGGGTGCAGGGCATAGACAGCGGCGGCGCCTTCGGCCTGGCCCGCACCGAGTGGAACTGGGTCGAGGGGCGCATAGCGACCCTGGGGGCCGTGGCCGGCGGCGGCGGCGGCTTCCGCCCCTATATCGGCGGCTACTTCCAGCACGGCCTCGGCGATGCCTGGACCCTCGGCTTCGAGGCGGCCGCGTCGCGCGGCTACGCGGAAACCGGGGGCGGCGCCCAGCCGCTGGCGCAGAACCGCGCGCGCTGGCGCTGGGACGGCGTCTTCAATCTGCGCTACGGCGCCGCCTCCGGCGCCGAGACGGGGCTGGAACTGATCTACAACGGCTACGCCCAGAGCGACGCCGAACTGCGGAACCCCGAGCTCGCCGCCCTGCCCTCGGCCGGGCGCGGCCCGTCGTACAACCGCCCCCTGCACCCCTTCGTGCAGCGCCGCTACGCGCTGCTGCAGACCACCTGGCCAAAGCTGTTCGGCGACCGCCGCTGGGGCCTGACCGCGCGGCTGCTGCAGGGGCTGGACCAGCCCAGCAGCAGCGGCTTCGCGGAGCTGTCCTACAGCCCCGGCGATGCGGCCACCGTCTACCTGGGCCTGTCGCGCAGCCGCGCCGGCAGGACTGTGGAGATGAGCCAGCCGGTCACCCGCAGCGCCTACCTGGCCCTGGATGCCTTTTTCTGACTGGGAACAAAGACTGCGAGTAAGGAGAGAAGAGATGAACCTGATCGAATTCGAATCGGTCACCAAGCGCTACCGGCTCGGCGAGGTGGAGGTCACGGCCCTGGACAGTGTCGACTTCACCGTACAGCGCGGCGACTTCGTCGCCATCACCGGCCCCAGCGGCAGCGGCAAGACCACCATGCTGAACCTGATCGGCTGCCTGGACAGCCCGACGTCCGGCGAGATCCGCGTGTCCGGCCAGCCGGTCAGCAGCCTCGACGACCGCGCGCTGGACCAGCTGCGCAGCCG
This sequence comes from Microbulbifer sp. ABF4_143, assembly GCF_056160225.1. Classification (NCBI taxonomy): domain Bacteria; kingdom Pseudomonadati; phylum Pseudomonadota; class Gammaproteobacteria; order Cellvibrionales; family Microbulbiferaceae; genus Microbulbifer; species Microbulbifer sp. ABF4_143. The sequence goes on along the minus strand of NZ_JBSWWT010000014.1, from coordinate 26,094 downwards.
CACCTACGGCATCATCTTCCAGAACTTCAACCTGGTGCCGGTACTGACCGCACTGGAAAACGTGGTGCTGCCCCTCTACCTGCACAAGCTGTCGAAAGACGAGCGGCGGCGGCGCGCCGGCGCGGCCCTGGACGCGGTCGGCCTGACCCGCTTCGCCGACTTCCGCCCGGACCAGATGTCCGGCGGCCAGCGCCAGCGGGTGGCGGTGGCCCGCGCCCTGGTCACCGAGCCCAAGCTGATCCTGGCCGACGAGCCCACCGCCAGCCTCGACACCGCCAGCGCCCTGTCGCTGGTGGAGCTGATGAAAGCGCTGAACACCGAGCGCCGGGTGACTTTCGTCTTCTCCACCCACGACCAGCGGCTGCTGCAGCACGTCAACCGCGTCGTCGAATTGCGCGACGGCAAGCTGTCCGCGGGCGGCGCCGCCGGCGAAAGGGCCGGCGCCACTCTACTGCAGACCGGCGACAGCGAGGTGGCGTGATGTGGTCCATGGCTTTTCGCAATCTCTACCGCGACCGCAGGCGCACCCTGGCCACGGTGATAGCGGTGGCCGCGGGCCTGTTCGCGGTGCTGATGTTCCTCGGCTATATCCGCTTCGTCGAGAGCTCCCTGGCCTCGGTGGTCATCTACCGCGACGCCAACGCCCATGTGCAGGTGTACCGCAAGGACGGCCCCGCGCAGCTGGCGGCGACCCCGGCGCAGTATTCACTGGATACCCGCGACCAGGCGCTGATTCACCGCGCCGCCGCCGGACTGCCGAACTTCCTGCGCGCCTCCAACCAGCTGGTCGGCGTCGGCGTGGTGCAGGCGGGCACCGAGAGCGCTGTTTTCCTGGCCCGCGGCATAGACCCCGGGTTCGAAAGCGCACTGCAGCGGCACAGCCCGCTGGCGGCAGCGCCCCCGCCCGAGGACGGCCTGCTGCTCACCACCCAGCTGCAGGACCTGCTCGGCTACCCCGAGAAAGGCAGCTACCTGCAGCTGTTCGGCGCCTCCTACGCCAACCGCATGAGCGCGATAGAGGCGCCGCTCGCGGGGGATTTCTCCACCGGCATAGAGGCGATTGAAGACAAGGGGCTCAAGGCACCGCTGGCGCTGCTGCAGTCCCTGTACGACACGGATGCCGTCTCGCGGGTCGTTATTCAACTGGACAACCGCATCCACAGCGGCGCCTTCCGCGACAGACTGGCGGCGGAACTGGAGCGGCAGCAGCCGGGCCGCTTCGAGGTCACCACCTGGGACCACCCGCAGATAGGCCAGCTGTACACCAGCTTCATGGGCTTCTTCACCATGGTGTTCGCCTTCACCGGCATAGTGGTCTTCACCATTGCGCTGACCACGATACAGCACACGGTGGCGATGAACGTGGCCGACCGCACCCGCGAGATCGGTATGCTGCGCTCGCTGGGCTTCGGCCGCGGGCGCATCGCCGGGCTGTTTGTGCGCGAGAGCCTGCTCACCACCCTGGCCGCGGCGCTGGTCGCCGCCGCCCTGGCCTACGCAGTGATCGCCGCGCTGGCCCTGGCCGGGGTGCAGACCCAGCTGCCGCGCATCGCCGAGCCGGCCACCCTGGCCCTGCAGCTGCCCCCCGCCTGGACCCTCGGCGCCATCACCTGTGCCGGCGCCGGTATCGCCCTCGGGGCGCTGGTCACCGCGCGCAAGCGGGTCGGCGGCCAGGTGCGCCCCGGGCGCCGCGGCGTGCCCCTGACCCGCCTGCTGGCCCCGGCCGCCTGCCTGCTGCTGGCCCTGCCGATGCCGGCTCCCGCCGATGCACAGGCGTCCGCGCCGGACGAGGAGACGATGCGCCGCTGGCTCAAGCAGGCGGACCTGGCCCGCGGCGGCTGGGGCAGCTACATGTGGAAACTCAGTATCCACACCGAAGACCCGGCCGGCGCCACGGATACCGACTACGACATCGCCGTGCGCGACGGCCGCGCCCTGGCGATGACCACGGCGCCGCGGCGCTATCGCGGGGAGAAGATACTGATCGCGTCCCGCGCCATGTGGTACGCCAAGCCGGGCCTGCGCAAGCCGATCAGCATCAGCCCGCAGCAGCGGCTGGTGGGCGAGGCGGCCAACGGCGACATAGCCGCGACCCAGTACGCCCGCGACTATACGCCCGAGTACCTGGGCGCGGTGGAGCTGGACGGCACCCCCTGCCACAAGCTGAAACTCACCGCCGCCACCGACGGCGCCACCTACGAATCCATCATCTACTACCTCGACCGGCGCAGCCGCCTCGGTGTCAGGGCCGAATTCCTGACCGCGAGCGGCATGCCGCTCAAGGTGGCGCACTTCGAGTACGGCAACCGGGTGCAGGTGGACGGCGAGGCGCGGCCCTTCGTATCGCGCATGAAGATCGTCAACGCCAACTTCCCCGAGCGCTACAGCCTGCTCGAGTACGACCGGGTGGTGCCCGCCGACCCGCCGGACAGCCTGTTTACCGTCGACACACTGATGACCCTCTAGGAGCACAGATATGCCTGTCAAACTGTTGCTGACCATGTCCCTGCGCAACCTGTGGCGGCAGGGGCGCAAATCCCTCGGCACCTTCGTGGTGATGAGCGTTTCCGTGCTCGCCCTGTGTCTGCTGTCCGGCTATATGCAGTCCAACGTGGAGTTGATCCGCGACGCCTTTATGCGCTGGGGCGCCCGCGGCCACCTGGTGATCGAGCGGCCCGCGTCCGAACTGGCGCGCAGGGTCGAGGGCGCCGGCCAGCTGCCGCTGACCGGCGAGATACAGCGGCGCATAGACGCGGTGCTGGCCGAGGAGCCGCAGCTGCTCGCCAGCGCGCGGGTGCTGCGCATCTCCGGCATGGTGTCGAACGCCAATGTGAGCACCATCTTCGCCGGTATCGGCCAGGACGTGCAGGAGATTCGCGCGATCAAGGGGCCCGCCTACGAGTACGACGTGGTCGCCGGCACCCCCCTGTGGATGGAGACGCGCGCGCAGCCGCTGGTGCTCGGCCAGGGCCTGGCCGCCATCCTCGGCTGCGAGGTGCCGGACGTGGGCTTCGCGCCGCTGCAGCCCGGCGATACACCGCAGTCGCGCCCGCTCGACTGCCCGCCGGGCGCCCTGGAGCTGACCGCCACCACCCGCGGCTCGGCGCGCGTCAACGCGGTGCGCGCGCAGCCCACCGGCATCATGGACTGGGGCATCAAGGAGATTAACGACCGCCTGGTGGTGATGCCCATGGCCGACGCCCAGGCGCTGCTGAACACCAGCGACGTCAGCGAGTACCACCTGCTGCTCGAAGAGGGCGCGGATATAGACGCGGCGCGCAGCCGCATCGCCGCCGCCCTCGCCGAGGCGGGCCTCGACGACGTGGCAGTCTTTCTCTGGTCCGACCGCGCCGCCTTCTACCAGCAGGTCAAGGCGGTGCTGGGCGGCTTTCTCAATTTCATCGCCCTGATCGCCTGCGCCATCGGCTTCACCAGCCTGCTGAACGCCAGCTACATGAATTTCTCCCAGCGCGCGCGGGAGTTCGCGACCCTGCGCAGCCTCGGTTTCACGCGCCGCTTCGTGCTGATATTGACCGCGCTGGAGAACAGCTGGCTGGCGCTGGGGGCCGCGCTGGCGGGCATAGGCGCGACCGCCGCCATCGTCTGGGCGGTGCGCGAGGCGCAGATCATGTGGACGCCGCCCGGGTCCAGCAACGCGGTACCTGTGGACCTGGCCTGGGTGGTCCCGACCTATGTGGCCGCGCTACTGGGCGTGGTACTGATCGCGGCCTTCGCCAGTTCGATTCCGACCCGCAAGATCCTGAGACGGCCGATCCGCGCCGTGCTCTCCGACGCGTAACCGCCGCTCTCGCAGCAAAGGAGAAATTTCAATGACTGAAATGGCACGCAAACGGCGCTGGAAGCGCTTCGTAGACCAGGAGTCCGGCAAGGCGCTGGTGGTACCCCTGGACCACGGACTGACGATGGGCCCGATACCCGGCATCAGCCGGCCGGAGGACATTCAGCGCTGGCTCAGCGCCGAGGTGGTGACCGGCGTTGTGCTGCACAAGGGCTACGCCGAGCGCATCGCCGGCGGTCTCGGCTGCGGCCTGGTTATCCACCTGAACGGCTCGGTCAGCCTGGACGAACGGCCGGACCTGAAGCAGCTGGTGACCAGCGTGGAGGCAGCGGTGCGCCTGGGTGCCGATGCGGTTTCGGTACAGACCAATTTCTCCGCGGCCACCGCGTCCCACAACCTGCGCCTGATCGGCCGGGTGGTGGACGAGGCCCACGCCTGGGGCCTGCCGGTGCTGAACATGGTGTACGACAAGACCCGGGACGAAGGCCGCCCGCTCGAGCACCTGCGCCACTTTATGCGCGCCGCCGTCGAACTGGGCGTCGACGCCCTCAAGGTGGCGGCACCGGCACAGCTGGAGCGCATACCCGAAGTGCTGGACGGGGTGCAAAACCACACCCCGGTGCTGTTTGCCGGCGGCGCCCTGGCCGACGAGAGCGCGCTGCTCGAGCTGGCGGCGGCCGTGGTCCGCCACGGCGCCGGGGGCATCTGCGTCGGCCGCAATGTGTTTCAGCGGGCCGCGCCGGCGGTCACCCTCAAGCGCCTGCTGCACCTGTTCCGCAGTGGCGCCAACACCGATATCCACTTCGCGCACCCGCTGGCACAGCGGGAGCGGGAAGCCGAGATGGCGGTGTGACCCGGCGCCGCGAACGGATTCCGAAAACCCGAGTGACAGCAAAGAGAGACACGACAGTGATTCCTATCGACTCCAGTCCCGGATGCGTCGACCTGCTGGTCGACCGCCATGTCCGCGCCGGCCGCGGCGACCACCCAGCCCTGGTGGAGTGCGGCCCGGCGGGCCGCCGCAGCCTGAGCTACCGCGAGCTGCAGCAGCGCACCCTGGCCGCAGCCCAGGAACTGAACGTGCGCCTGGCCGGCAGCCGCCGCCAGCAGCGCATCGCGCTGGTGGGCTCGGCGACCCTGGAAAACATCGTCTACTGGCTCGGCGCCATGCGCGCCGGCCACCTGCCGTTTACCGTGCACCCGGCCCTGCCCCGCGACCACTACGGCGGCCTCTGGGAGGACTTCGACCCGGCGCTGGTCCTGGCGGACGGGACAGCCGTGCCGCTGGACGAGGCGGAGGCAATGAGCCCGGTGGAGGAACTGACCGCAGCCGCTGCCTCGCAGGGCCATCTCGGGGAGGTCAGCGACCTGGCCGCGGACCTGGACCGGCGCCCGGCACTGGTGCTGGCCACCTCCGGTTCCACCGGCCGCCCGAAGTTGTGCGTGCACAGCCACCGCGCCTTTTGGGCCTTCGAGCGCAACGTCAGTCGCGCCCTGTGGGACATTCGCGCGGACGACCGGGTGCTGGCCAGCACCGGCCCCTTCTTCTCCTTCGGCCTGCAGGGGCTGCACGTGCCACTCAGCCGCGGCGCCACCGCGGTGACGCTGCCGGAGTGGCAGCAGCACGCGGACTTCCTCGAAGTGATGGAGGCCGAGTCGGTCAGCGTCTTCCTGGCCGTGCCCACCCTCTACCACCTGATGATGTCCCGCGCCACCCGCCCCTACCGGCTGGACGCCCTGCGCCTGTCCCTGTCCGCCGGCGAGCGGCTGCCGCCGGTGATCCGCGAGCGCTGGCAGGCGTGGAGCGGCTCGAAGATGCTGGACTCCATCGGCACTACCGAGACCTTTGCCCCCTATTTATCCGAAGTGGCCGCAGGCGCTCTGTCCGAGAGTACCGCAGGCGCCGAGCAGGCCGGGCAGGCGCTGCAGCGCGTCGGCGGTTTCCACTACACGGAGACACTCCTCGGCGGCGACGGCGCCTTCTCCCTGTCGATTTCCGGGGGCTGCCTGATGCTCGGCTACCTGACCCCGGCCAGCGGCGGCCTGCTGCAGGAGGCGGCGACGCCCTTCGATACCCGCGACCTATTCACCCGCGACCGGGACGGGTTGCACTTCGTCTCCCGCGACAGCGAGCGCATCAAGGTGGCCGGGCACTGGGTCAGCCCCCAGGAGCTGGAGGAGTTCCTGCTCGCGGACAGGCGCGTGATCAAGGCGGCGGCGCTGCCACTGGAAACCGCCGAGGGGCTGACGCGGCTGCGCGCCTATGTGGTGGCCGATACCAGCGGCTATTCATCCGCGGCGCTGGTCAACGACCTGATGAAACGCATCCGCGAGCAGCTGCACCCGCGCGCACTGCGCCCGGACCGCATAGAGCTGGTCGAGGATATCGCCACGACCCCGAGCGGCAAGATCAAGCGGCAGGAACTGCGCGCCCTGGTGGGACGCCCGGTGGCCAGGGCCGGCGCCCTGCTGGCCCGCTAGCCCGGATTTCTCACGAAGATCCGTGGCGAGGCGGTTCCAGAGTGTGGCATGGCTGTCTTTAGCGACAGATGGCGCGCGGAGGCGTACTTGCCGTACGCCGAGCACGCCGACCGAGCGAAAGGCAGCCAGGGCGCGCTCTGGGGCCGCCGCAGTAGGAGATTGGGAGGAATCCGGGCTAGGGCCGGATCAGCCCCAGGGACAGGGCGCGGGCCACGGCCTGGCGCCGGTTGGAGACACCCAGCTTATGAATGATGTTGCGGAAATGGAAATTCACCGTCGCCTCGGAGCAGCTGAGAATGCGCGAGATCTCCCAGGACGTCTTGCCGACCGCCGCCCAGTGCAGGCATTCGCTCTCGCGCGGGGTCAGGCCTATGTCCGCCGCCGCATCGACTTCCTCGATGCGCGCTATCGCCTCGTAGGCGTAGGACGCCAGCAGCTGGATGGTGGGCATTGTCTCGGTCAGCCAGGCCCCCACCCGCTCGTTAAAGGAGGCGCCGTTGGCCACCGAGATCATCATCGCCCGGCTTTGGCGCGCGCCGCGCAGCGCCGTGGCCACACCGGTGGCGATGCCGTGGGCGGCGGACTCCTCGTACAGCTCGCAGGCCTCGCCGGGAAAGTGCTCCCGGTGCCAGATCATCGGCACCGGCGACTGCCGGCAGTGGCGCACCACCGGATCCCGCCTCACCCACTGCAGGCGGTTGTAGCGCTCCACGCAGTCCCGCGGGTAATTGGTCTGCACGCCGTAGCGGGTGCCGTCGGGCGCGGCGGGGTTTTCGAGGCCAATCAGGTAAAAGTCAAAACCTATGGCGCTGACGGACCGCTGGATACGCTCCTTCACCTGGTCGATGGTCTGCGCGGCCAAGAGGTCAGGCAGGGCCCGAATCACTTCCATTCGCGGGCACAAGGCTGTTTCTCCCAACAGATAGAGAAAAATCGAAAGATTATTCTGCTTTTCCTGCAGAAACCACTCGATAGTAGCGCAACCAGATGACAAACAGGAGAAACAATTTGCCATTTCGTGACGGAGTACCTCCCCGGGCCCCGCCCCTGTTCGGGAAACCGGGCACACACCAACCCCAAGTTACAAGGAGAAAACAGTCAATGGATATGCATCTTGAACTGCTCGAGGCCGGCAAGAGCGCCCTGATCGAACGCCTGCGCTCCCACCCCTTTCTGCGGCGCTGCCGCGAGGGCGCCATCGAACTGGATGAACTGAAAATTTTCCTGGCCCAGCAGGGGCTCTACAGCACCTATTTCACCCGCTACCTGTGCGCGATGATGGCCAACCTCCCGGGCAACGACGAGGTACTGGCACTGGCGGAAAACCTGTTCGAGGAACTGGGTCTGGAACCGGGCAGCCCCCAGCCCCACCACCTGATCTACCGCTCGATGCTCGACCGCTTCGGGGTGCACCTGGGGGACACCGAGCCCCTGGCCGGCACCCGCCAGCTGATCGACACCATGTTCCGCCACTGCCGCGACTCCAGACCCAGCGCCGGCCTCGGCGCCCTGTGCCTGGGCGCCGAGGCACTGGTGCCGGCGCTCTACAGCGACATAGTCGCCGGCTTCCGCTCCTGCGGTGTGGCGGACGCGGACATAGAGTTCTTCCTGCTGCACATAGAGTGCGACGACGGCCACGCCGAAACCATCCGCGACATCATGGTGGATATCGCAACCATCGACCCCGGGCAGCTCGACATTATGCTCGGCGCCGGCAGCGACCTGGTGGAGGCCCGGCTGCGCTTCTTCGACGCCATCGAGACGGCCTACCGCGCCTCGCAGCCGGTGCTCGCGGCCGCGGAGCCCGAAGCCATTCCCGCCTGAATTCGCGGAGGAGATGACAGTGACTGAGGAGAAAACCAGGGGTGAAACCCTGTCCATGGGCAAGGAGGAGCTGGTCCACCGCGCCCGGGACGAAATGCGCCGACACCTGGACACGCCCGGCTGGTCCCTGCGGGAGAAGCTGGCGCTCACCTGCCACATACTCTTCGCCCAGGGGCACGACTCGGGCCTGGCCGGCCAGATCACCGCGCGGGCCCAGGCTCCGGGCACCTACTACACCCAGCGCCTCGGCCTGGGGTTCGACGAGATCACCGCGTCGAACCTGCTCGCGGTGGACGAGGATCTGCAGGTGCTGTCCGGCGAGGGCATGGCCAACCCGGCCAACCGCTTCCACTCGTGGATCTACCGCGCGCGGCCGGATGTGCGCTGCATAGTGCACACCCACCCGCTGCACATTTCCGCGCTGTCGATGCTGAGCCGGCCGCTGAAGGTCTCCCATATGGACACCTGCCCGCTGCACGAGGAGGTGGCTTTCCTGCAGGAGTGGCCCGGCGTGCCGGTGGGCAACAGCGAAGGGGAGATCATCGCCGCGGCCCTGGGGAACAGGCGCGCGGCGCTGCTGGCGCACCACGGGCTGGTGGTGGCCTGCCGCTCGGTGGAGGAGGCCTGCGTGCTGGCAATCCAGTGCGAGCGGGCCGCGCGCCTGCAGCTGCTGGCCGAGTCGGCGGGCCAGGTGCGCGACATAGATCCGCAGCTGGCGCGCGAGGCCCACGACTGGGTGTTGCAGGAGAAGCGCACCGCGGCCACCTTCTCCTACTACGCCCGGCGCGCGCTACGGGCCCTGCCGCCGGGCGCCGTGGACCCCCTGAGTTGACCGCCGCGCGGCGGTCGCCGTGGCTTCTGGAGGTATGGAGTTAGGTCAATGTTGCACAGGTTACACCGTATTTCGGCGCTGCTGATCAGCCTTTACCTGGTCTTCCACCTGGCCAACCACCTGGCCGCGCTGGGCGGGGTGGAGGCGCACATCGCCTTTATGGACAGCTACCGCAGTGTCTACCGGAGCTGGCTGGTGGAGCCGCTGTTGCTGGCCTGTGTGCTTTTCCAGGTGGGCTCCGGCATCACTTTCATCCTCCGCCGCCGCGGCCGGCGGCGCGGTTTCTTCGACCGCGCCCAGGCCGCCTCCGGCGCCTACCTGGCCTTCTTCCTGCTCTTCCACCTCGGTGCAGTGCTCTACGGCCGGACGGTGCAGGGCCTGGACACCAATTTCTATTTCGCCGCCGCGGGACTCCAGCCCGGCGCCTACCCGGCCTTTTTCGTGCCCTACTACTCCCTCGCGGTGCTGGCCTATTTCACCCACTTGGCCTGCGGCCTGCGCTGGCTGCTGCGCCGGCACCTGCCTCCGCAGTCGCTCGACCGGGCCGCCCTGGGCACCATGACCCTCGGCCTGCTGCTGGCCGTCACCATAGTCGCGACATTTAGCGGCGCCCTCTACCCGGTGCGGATACCGGCGGACTACTGCCTCGGCGACTGCCCGCCGGCCGCCGCGGTTCGTTAAGGCCGCGCCGCTCCTGTATAATCCCCCGCTATCAACTGACGATCACTGGGATTTTCATTTTTATGGCTAGTTACTCCACCAACGAATTCAAGAGCGGCCTCAAGGTGATGCTCGACGGCGACCCCTGCTCCATCGTCGAAAACGAATTCGTCAAACCCGGCAAGGGTCAGGCGTTCAACCGCGTCAAGCTGCGCAACCTGAAGACCGGCAGGGTCTGGGAGCGCACCTTCCGCTCCGGCGAGAGCCTCGAGGCCGCCGATGTGATGGACCGGGAAATGGAGTACCTGTACAACGACGGCGAGTTCTACCACTTTATGGAGCCGGAGACCTTCGAGCAGCACCAGGCCTCCGCCGCCGCCGTCGGCGACGCCGCCAAGTGGCTGAAGGAGCAGGACGTCTGCACCGTGACCCTGTACAACGGCGCCCCCCTGGCGGTGACCCCGCCGAACCACGTGATCCTGGAGATCACCGACACAGACCCGGGCCTGCGCGGCGACACCGCCCAGGGCGGCACCAAGCCCGCCACCCTGTCCACCGGCGCCGTGGTCAAGGTACCGCTGTTCCTGGAGATCGGCGAGACGATCAAGGTGGACACCCGCACCGGTGAATACCTGGGCCGCGCCAAGGAAGACTGATTCTCCTTTACCCATTTTGCAGGAGCGGCCCATGGCCGCGATCGGGCTCCGGGGAGTCCGATCGCGGCCATGGGCCGCTCCTGCGTGAACCCTCCGAAAAATGACTGACACATCCTGGCAACCCACCGCCTCCACCGAGGCCCTGCGCCGGCGCGGCGCGCTGCTGGCGGATATCCGCCGCTTCTTCGCCGAGCGCGACGTGCTCGAAGTGGAGGTGCCGGTGCTGTCCCGCCGCGCCACCAGCGATCCGCATATCGAATCGATCACCGCGCTGTGTAACGGCGAGCCCGCCTACCTGGCCACCAGCCCGGAATTCGGCCTCAAGCGCCTGCTCGCCGCAGGGCTCGGGGACTGCTACTACCTCGGCAAGGCGTTTCGCGAGGGCGAGGCCGGCGGTCGGCACAATCCGGAATTCACGATGCTCGAGTGGTACCGCTGCGGCTGGGACGAGCGCCAGCTGATGGGCGAGGTCGGCGAGCTGCTCTGCCTGGTGTTGGGCCTGGAGCGGGTGCAGTCACTGAGTTACCGGGAGCTGTTCCTGCGAGAGCTGGCGCTGGACCCGCACACTGCCTCCGAGGAGGCGCTGCGCGCCTGCGTGGCGCGCGAGGTGGACCTGTCCTTCGTGCCGGAGAACCGCGACGAGTGCCTGGATCTGCTGATGAGCCACCGGCTGGAACCGGCGATGGGCGACGGTATCACGCTGCTGTACGACTTCCCGGCCAGCCAGGCGGCGCTGGCGAAGGTGGTCGAGGACGAAACCGGCACCCCGGTCGCGCGCCGTTTCGAGGCCTATGTGCACGGGCTGGAGCTGGCCAACGGCTACTGGGAACTGACCGACGCCGGCGAACAGCTGCGCCGCTTCCAGGCCGACCACCGCGACCGCGCGGTGCGCAAGCGGCACGTCTACCCGTTCGAGGAACGGCTGGTGGCGGCGCTGGAATCCGGAATGCCGGACTGCGCCGGCGTCGCGCTGGGGGTCGACCGCCTGCTGATGCTGGCCGGCGGCTATTCAAACATCGACGACGTGATCGCGTTTCCGATAGCGCGCGCCTGACAGGCGGTAGTTAGGGAACCTCTGAATAACTACATAGCCTCTCTGCGGGGCTTGCAGAGGTATCGCGGAATTATTCAGAGGTTCCCTAGGGCTCGAAGCGGTACTGGGCCACCTCGCCGACGGCGAAGAAGCCGGCGTCCAGCAGCAGCTGCTGCCGCTGCGCCGGCGCCAGTGCCACCGCGTGTTTGTGGTGGCTGTGCAGGGCCTGGCCCACCAGGTGATGGAAAAGCGCACGACCGATGCCGCGGCCACGATATTCCTCCAGCGTCATCAAATCGTAGAAGCCGAGCGCATCGGCGGACGCGAACAGACAGCCGCCGGCCACCGCCCTGCCCTCCAGTTTGCCGAGGAAGAATTTCAGGCGGCTGCGCTTCTGCTCCGGTATTTCCTGCAGCAGGTGGTAGAACTTCTTGATCTGCGGCCCCTCGCGCGCACCGTCGTAGATCGCCGCCTGCAACTCGCCATAGGCGGTCAAGGCTTCACCGGTGGCGGGCGCAAACTCCAGCTTGCCGTGCAATGCCTCCGGCAGCCCGTCGTCCTCCGCCAGGCGCTGCACCTCGACCGCCATGGCCACCATCGACTCCCGGCGCTTCAGCCCCAGCTCCGCCAGTTCGCCGTCGTCGGGAAACTTGCTCGCGCAGTGCCACAACGTGAAGGGGCTGTGGCGCTCGGCGAAATAGTCGACGACGAAACGCTGCAGGATGCGCGTCGGCATCACGGTATTGGTTACCGCCTGATTGAAGGTGTACGACAACAGGCCGCTGTCACTGCGCAGCACACCGGTAATTTCCTTGGTATGGTCCGGATTCAACAGGTCCGCGCAGTAGCCGGCGCGGGCCTCCAGATTGCGGCAGACGAGGTTTTTGGCGCTGAGACTGTATTTCATGCCTGTAAGGATAGCCGTCGTTTCGCATCGCGCGGGCGGCGTAACAGCGCAACCGGCTCCTTCAGGGCAGCTGTTTCTCGACCTGGGACAGGGCGCAGTGATCCATCGACAGCGCCGGCGCCTCACAGCTGGCCCTGCAGATGACCCGCGCCGGCACGCCGGCGACCAGCTTGTGCGCCGGCACCGACTTGAGCACCACACTGCCGGACGCGATCTGCGCGCACTGGCCTATCTCGATATTGCCGAGCACCTTGCTGCCGGCGCCGATCAGCACGCCGCAGCGCACCTTCGGGTGGCGGTCGCCGCCCTCCTTGCCGGTACCGCCGAGGGTGACCGATTGCATGATCGATACGTTGTTTTCGACCACGGCGGTCTCGCCGATTACGATACCGGTGGCGTGGTCGAGCAGTATGCCCTCGCCCAGCCGCGCGGCCGGGTGTATATCGACACCGAACACCACCGAGATGCGGTGTTGCAGAAACAGCGCCAGGGAGCGGCGCTGCTGCTGCCACAGCCAGTGGGCCACGCGGTAGGCCTGCAGCGCGTGGAAACCCTTAAAAAAAAGGAAGGGTTCGTAGTGGGCGTTACAGGCGGAATCCCGCTGGTAGACGGCGGCGAGGTCGGCGCGCGCGGCGCGCCCTATGGCCGGGTCCGCGGCCAGCGCCTCGTCGATCACCTCGCGGATCAGCAGCGCCGGCGCCACCGCGTTGTCGAGCTTGTTGGCCAGGTGAAAACTGAGCGCCGATTCCAGCGTGTTGTGGTTCAGTATCGTCGCGTGCAGAAAGCTCGCCAGTATCGGCTCCCGCTCCACCTGCCGGGCCACATCGGCGCGGATCTGCTGCCAGAGCTTGTCCGCCTGGGTTTCGTTTCGAATCGCTTCCATTGTTACGAGTTCTCTAACAGAGTGGCATTAAAGTGATGCAAAGCCCCTTCCCCAAGTCAGGTGGTAGGATGGGCAAAGCGCAACCTGCCCATCAATCCTGAAGATGGGCAGGTCGCTGCGCTCCCTTGCCCATCCTGCAGTTATCGAAATCTCACTTCGCCTTATACCGCGCCGAGGGTCAGCGGCGGCTCCATCAGCGCCGCCTGCTGTTCGCGCAGCGCCAGTATATGCTCGGCCCAGTAGCGCGGGGTATTGAACCAGGGAAACGCCTGCGGGAAAGCCGGGTCCTGCCAGCGCCGCGCCAGCCAGGCGGCGTGGTGCATCTGGCGCAGGCAGCGCAGCGGCTCGATCAGCTGCAACTGCTGCGCGTCGAAGCTGGCGAAGGTCTCGTAGCCCTCGATCACCGCGTCCAGGTAGGCGGTCTGCTCGGCGCGATTGCCGGAGATCAGCATCCAGATATCCTGTATCGCCGGGCCGGTCAGGCAGTCGTCCAGATCCACAAACCAGGGCGTGTCGTCGCGCCACAGAAAATTGCCGCTGTGGCAGTCGCCGTGCAGGCGCAGCACCGGCCAGTCGCGCTCGAACAGCGGCGCTATCTGCTCGATCAGATGGGCGCTGACCGACGCGTAGGCGTCGCGGTTCTCCCGCGGCAGGAAATCGCCGGCGAGGATAAACTCGCGGCTGTCTATCGCGAAGTGCTGCAGCGTCAGCGCCGGGCGGAACCGGAACGGGCGCGCCGCGCCGATCGCGTGGATGCGCCCGAGCATGGTGCCCACCTGTTCCAGGTGCTCGAAGTTGTCCAGCTCCAGCTGGCGGCCGCCGCGGCGCGGGAAGAGCGCGAAGCGAAACCCGTGCGCCTCCAGCAGCGTGCGGCCGCCCAGCTCGAGTGGCGCGACGACGGGAATTTCCGCTGCCGCCAGCTCCAGCGTAAACTGGTGTTCCTCGAGGATCTGCGCGTCGCTCCAGCGCCCGGGGCGGTAGAATTTGGCGATCAGCGGCTCGCCGCCCTCGATGCCCACCTGGTAGACGCGGTTTTCATAGCTGTTCAGCGGGAAGATACGCGCGTCGGAAATCAGGCCGGCGCTCTCGACGCAGTCGATAACCACGTCCGGCGTAAGGGCTTCGTAGGGGTGGTGGTTCTGGGGCATAACCTATCCCGGGACTCTCTAGGACAGCTATGCTAACGCGGCGCGCACGCCGGCGACAAACCGGCAAACCCACAACTCCCCGAACCCTGCCGACAGGAGCTCCGATGCCCACGAGAAACAGCGCCGCAACAGCCACGGCCGCCATCGCCACCCTCACCGCACTGCTGTGCCTGGCCGGTTGCGACGGTGGGCGGGAGCCCGCCTCCACGGACAGCCAGGCGCCGATCGGCAAGCTGGCATCCAGGCTGGAGACCTTCGAGCGCCGGGCGAGCGACTGCACCGGCGAGCAGCAGTGCGCGGTGGTCTCCGTCACGCGCGAGGTGTTCGAGCAGCGGCCCGCGCTGAACAAAGCAATTCTCGAGTCACTGATCCGCCAGTTGCAGGGCAATGGTGAGGATCGGGCATCCGCCATCAACCTGGAGGAAGTCGCCGACCAGTTTCTCGCCGAAGCGGCGCGGGCCGAGGGCATCAGCAGCGCCCGCTGGCAGCTCACCGGCGAGGCCCAGCGCCTGTCCCGCCGCAAGAAGCTGCTCACCGTCGAGATCGGCACCTACCTCTATACCGGCGGCGCCCACGGGATACCGACGGTCAACTGGCTCAATTGGGACCTGGCGGCGAATGAGTGGGTGTCACTGGAACAGGTGATCCGCGAGGGCGAGGGGAAGGCCTTCTGGAGAGCGGCCGAGGCGGCGCACCGGCGCTGGCTGCGCGACCAGCCGGGAGCCGACCTGGAATACCGCAAAAGCTGGCCCTTCCAGCGCAGCGAAGATTTCCGCCTCGACGACGAAGGCCTGGTGCTGCAGTACGACGTCTATGTGCTGGGGCCCTATGCCCTGGGCCCGGTGCAATTGACGATCCCCTGGGAGGATTTGCGCGGCGTGATTCGCGCGCGGTATCTGCCCGGGCAGGTCACCGAATAAATCGCTCTCAGTCCCGGCGCGGATCAGGCGCGGGTTTTTTCGGCATCAGGTACCAGAGCACCGCCGCGACCAGAAACAGCGCCGGCACATCGCCGAGCAGGTTGGCCCGCTCCGTCGCGTCCGCCAGCGCCTGCACGAACATGATGCCGCCGTGCACTATGCTCGACCAGACGGTAAACCAGATCAGGCTGGCGTTGGCCGTCGGATCCCTGGCGGCGAGAATCAGGAATACGCCCAGGGTCGCGTAGATGCCCGCGATCATCTGCTCGTACTCCGGCTGTCGCGGCGTCCACCCCCAGCCGGAGGGCCAGACCCACATCATCATCGGGTAGATGCCGAAGATAAAAATCAGCCCGAAAATGACCAGCGCGACCTTCAGATATTTGAGCCTGGTTGCGGCATTCATCGGATTACTCCTGCAGGTCCGCGGGGATATGGCACACGACTTCGATATTGTGGCCATCCGGGTCCAACACATAGGCGGCGTAGTAGTCCGCGTGGTACTGCCCGCGCACGCCGGGCGCGCCCTTGTCCCTGCCGCCAGCCTCCAGCGCCACCTTGTGGAATTCACGCACCGTGTCCCTGTCCTCGGCGCGGAAGGCGATATGCAGGCTCGGCGCGGTACTCTTGCCGCCCCTGATCCAGAAATCCGGTTTGTCGGCCCAGCCAAATCCGGCCCAGTCGTCGTACTCGAGAATCAGCTCATAGCCGAGCGGCGCCAGCGCCAGGCGGTAGAATTCCTTGCTGCGTTCGTAGCTGTGCACATGGACACCTATATGGTCCAGCATCGCGCTATCCCTCCGTTTCGATGCAAACCCCGGCGCGCCGGCGCGCGCAGATCGAATATAGAGTAGTGGATATCCGGGACAGCGGCGCCGCAATTCCGGCGGCCCTTATGACCGGAATCAACGATCTGCAATCGCGCGCCAGCACGCCAACTTCTGCGCAAAGTTCAGCGACGCGTGCGCCGGGCTGGTCGACGGCAGCCGCTCGGCGGGAATGTTCCGGAAGGGCGCCGGCAAGCCCGGCCGCACGTAACGCCTGTACAGCTGCTCCGCCTTGGCGCCGTTGAAGTACAGCTTGCCAATCCGCGGGTGGCGGGAGAAAAATTCGGCGAAGTCGTTCGGCACTATCGACGCGGCGACGATGGCCGAGTCCAGGCTGCCTGCGCGGGTGCAGCTTTGCAGCACATCCCACAGCGCGATGCGCTTGGCAATCAGCGCGCGGCAGCACTGTTCGTAGTCGAGGCCGGCGTCCAGCGCCAGCGCAGCCGTGACCAGCGGCCAGAAGGCGTTGCGCGGGTGGGCGTAGTAGCGCTGCGCGCGCAGCGACGCCGCGCCCGGCATAGAGCCGAGTATCAGACGCGTCGCGTCCGGCGCGGCTATGGGTGCGAAGCTGTGCACATGGGGCATCGGATCGTGCGCCGGCACTCAGGCCTCGTCGATATAGGGGGCGAGTTTGATTTTCAGCAGCTCCACCAGCCGCGGCTCCATATAGCCGAAGATATCCGGAATATCGAGGCACACCGGCGGCCTGTCGGCGAACAGGTCCGCGAAGCGTTCGCACAGCAGATCGCACTGATAGCGCTCCATCGCGAACACGATATCCGCCCATTGGATCAGATCCCGCTCGACGACCCTGACCGCGCTCGGACTGACGCCGGCGCTGGCGGACTCGACACCCGGGTACTGCGCAAATACCGCCTCCGCGGTCGGGCTGCGCAGCCGGTTTTCGGTGCAGACGAACAGCAGCTTCACATTTCGCTACCCGGCAAAAAAGGCGTTCAGCCGCGGCGGTGTGTGCCGGCGGCCCAGTCGCGCGCGAGCAGGCCGAACAGCAGCGCATCCTGAATCTCGCCCATATGAAAATAGCACTCGCGCTGCAGGCCCTCGCGCCGGAAACCGAGTTTTTCCAACACGCGGATAGAGGCGCTATTGCGCGGGTCCACATCGGCGCCGATGCGGTGCAGGCCCAGCGGCCCGAAGGCGAAGTCGATCAGCGCCGGCAGCGCGCGCAGTATCAGGCCGCGCCCCCAGTGTGCGCGACCGAGTGCAAAGCCGATTTCGGCGCGGCGGTTTTTCCGATCGATACCCGCCAGTGTGCAGGTGCCGATCAGCGCCCCGTCGCACTCTATCCCCCACTGGTAGAGGCTGCCCTCGAGGAAGCCCTCGCGAATCGACAGCAGGTACTGCTCCGCCGCCGCGCGCGTGTCCAGCGGCTCTGTCGCCATATAGCGCACCACCTGCGGATCGGCGAATATCGCCGCCAGCGCCGGCATATCCGCGTCGCCCAGCCAGCGCAGTGTCACCCCATCGCCGGCCAGGGTCGGCAGGCGGGTGCCGAGCTTGTCCGGATTCACCGCGCAAACGCCCAGTGGTAGAGACCGTAGCAGGCCACGCCGGCACCGAAGATAAACTGGCCGATCAACAGCGCGCGGATCGCGAAGGTATAGCGCACCACCCTGCCCTTGCGCGCACTGTCGCGGGAAAAGACGCGGCTGCTCTCCGGCAGATCCCGCTCCAGCCGTTTCAATCCCGGCACCGCGAGGCTCAGCAGCTCGCGGCTGCGCGCGTCCACCAGCCAGAACACCGCCGACAGAATCACGACAAAGCCGCCGAGCAGCGCCAGGCTCAGCGGGTGGAAGCCCTTCTCGACGGCGGTGAAGATACCACCCTCGGCGAACATCGACAGCAGCACGAAGAAATTGAAGCCCTTCAGGCGCTGCTCGGCGTTGAAACGGTAGTGTTCACAGAGATACTGCTGTTCGGTCACCGCAATGCTTCCCCCCAAAAGTGTGCGCATTTCTATTTCCAGCCGGTACGGTCCAGCCGATAGACAAAACAGTCATCCTCGCCAAACTGGCGCCGCTCGACAAAGCGAAAACCCATTCTTTCGTAGAAGCGGTGTGCACGCACATTGCTCGCCAGCGGATCTATCAGCACCGCGCTGACCTCCGGCGGCGCGAAGCAACGCTCCAGCGCCAGCCGCATCATCGTCGTGCCATAGCCGCGGCCCAGGTCCTGTGCCTCGCCGATCCAGATATCGATCGCGCGCAGGTTGTCAGCGACATCGCCCCAGTAGTGGCTGTCCTCCCGCGCCGGATCGATGATCTGGATAAAGCCGATCGGGCGCCCGTCCAGCTCGGCGATCAACAGCTCGCGCCATTCGGGGTGGCGCAGCAGCTCCGTCTCCCAGCCCCAGTCGTCGTTGGGGTCGGCCGCGATCACATGGGGCTGCTGGTCCCAGTAGCGGAGCAGTTCTAGATCGCCGATGGTCGCCGTGCGCAGCTGCATATTATTGGGCCCTGTTGTATTTCAGATGGCAGCGGGCGCCGCCGCATCGAGCAGGCGAGCGGTCGGCACCAACTGCCGATCCCAATAGTACGGGATTTCACTGCACAAAAAAGCCGGGCAGTGCCCGGCTTCTAAATTCTGACAGAGCCTATCGACCAGAATCGAAGGCAAAGTGCTGGGGCAAGGGATTCGAAACCGTCGGCGACAGGGATGTCGCCGACGGAGCGTACAGGGATGTATTCACAGCGTTTTCGAATCCCTTGCCCCAGTGCTTTGCCGCCACAGCACCCATTAAGAATGGTGCTCTAGGGAACCTCTGAATAATTCCGCAATGCCTCTGCGGGCCCTGAAGGCTGCAGCTGTTAGGCGCAGCTCGCCGCGAATGGCCCGGCCCTTTGCAAGAGCTGCAACGCAGCAGATGCAGCCTTCAGGCCCCGCCCTACGGGGCTTGCAGAGCGATTCACACTCTGCGTTGCGGCTTCTTGAAAGGTCTAGACATTCCTGCGAAGCCGCGCCTTGATTGTGAACCGCTCTGCAAGCCAGAGGTATCGCGGAATTATTCAGAGGTTCCCTAGTTCCATCAACAAACTGATGCCCGGCTTCGTTTGCTCAAACTGGATCAGCGATTGGCGCGGTGCGCTATCAGCTCGTCGACGACGGACGGATCCGCCAGCGTCGAGGTGTCGCCGAGCGAATCCAGCTCGTTGCAGGCGATCTTGCGCAGTATGCGGCGCATGATCTTGCCGGAGCGGGTCTTCGGCAGGCCCGGGGCCCACTGGATGATATCCGGCTTCGCGATCGGACCTATCTCCTTCACGCACAGATCGATCAGCTCCTGGCGCAAGGCCTCGCTCGGCTCGTGGCCGGCCTTCAGCGTCACATAGGCGTAGATGCCCTGGCCCTTGATATCGTGCGGGTAGCCGACCACGGCGGCCTCGGCGGTGTCCTCGTGCAGCACTATCGCGCTCTCGATCTCGGCGGTGCCGAGACGGTGGCCGGAGACGTTCAGCACATCGTCGATGCGGCCGGTGATCCAGTAGTAGCCGTCGGCGTCGCGGCGGGCACCGTCGCCGGTGAAGTAGTAGCCGGGGAAGGTGGAGAAATAGGTGTCGATCATGCGCTGGTGGTCGCCGAAGACACTGCGGATCATCGACGGCCAGCTGGATTTCATGACCAGCGCGCCCTCGCCTTCGCCCTCTATTTCATTGCCCTTCTCGTCCAGCAGCGCCGGCTGCACACCGAAGAAGGGCCTGGTCGCGGAGCCGGGTTTCAGCGGCGTCGCGCCGGGCAGCGGCGTGATCAGGTGGGCGCCCGTCTCCGTCTGCCACCAGGTGTCGACGATCGGGCAGCGCTCGTCACCGACCACCTTGAAATACCACTCCCAGGCCTCCGGGTTGATCGGCTCGCCGACGGTGCCGAGCAGCTTCAGTGAGCTGCGCTCGGTCTTGCGCACATAGTCGTCGCCGGCGCCCATCAGCGCGCGGATCGCGGTCGGCGCCGTGTAGAAGATATTGACCTTGTGTTTGTCGACCACCTGCCAGCAGCGGGATGCGTCCGGATAGGTGGGCACCCCCTCGAACATCAGGCTGATGGCGCCGGCGCACAGCGGGCCGTAGACGATATAGCTGTGCCCGGTGATCCAGCCCACATCGGCGGTGCACCAGAAGACGTCGCCCTCCTTGTAGTCGAAGGTGTATTTGAATGTCATCGTCGCCATCAGCAGATAGCCGGCGGTGGTGTGCAGCACACCCTTCGGCTTGCCGGTGGAGCCGGACGTATAGAGGATAAACAGCGGATCCTCGGCGTTCATCGGCTCAGGCGCGCACTCGGCCTCCATCTCGGCGACAGACTCGGCATACCAGATATCGCGCTTGCTGTCCCAGTCGATATTGGCGCCGGTGCGCTTGACGACGATGGCCGTGTGCACGTCCGGGCAGCTGGCCAGCGCCTGGTCGACATTCGCCTTCAGCGGCACCTTCTTGCCGCCGCGCACACCCTCGTCGGCGGTGATGACCAGGCGGCAGTCGGAGTCGAGGATGCGGTCTTTCAGCGAGTCCGGCGAGAAGCCGCCGAAGACCACCGAGTGCACGGCGCCGATACGCGCGCAGGCGAGCATCGCGTAGGCGGCCTCGGGAATCATCGGCATATAGATACAGACGCGGTCGCCGCGCTCGACGCCGCGGGCCTTCAGCAGGTTCGCGAGGCGGCAGACATTTTCGTGCAGTTCGCGGTAGCTGATATGCCGGCTGTCGGCCGGATCGTCGCCCTCCCAGAGGATCGCGGTCTGCTCGGCGCGGGCCGGCAGGTGCCGGTCGATACAGTTGACGGTCACATTCAGCTGGCCGTCGGCGAACCAGGCCGCGTGGCCGCGCTGCAGGTCCTGCTCGACGACCCGGGTGAACGGCTTCTCCCAGCGCAGGAAGTCCTTGGCCTGCTGCGCCCAGAAGGCATCCGGATCCTCCACCGACTGGCGGTACATTTTCTCGTAGTCATCCGCGTTGATATGCGCGCTGGCGGCAAAGTCTGCGGGCACGGGGCGGGTATGCACTTCTGACATCGTCTTCTCCCTTATTAGTATTATCTGGCCGGTCGATGATCGATCGGAACGCGGCGGCGCTCGGCCAGTTATAACACTGCCGGGCAATGAATGACAACGCTGTCAAACAGCGTGACTGCCAATTCTAGTTCGCATCATAGCCCGGCGGCGGCCCGCTTCCACCGTCAAAGAGACTAATCGCGTGCCAATCCGCGACGGGGATTGAGGGAGGTTGGGAGACTGTCGGCAGCGTGAAGGTGGTTTCACGCCGCCAGGGGGGAGGAATTACCCCCCTGCAGGAGCGGCCGTTGGCCGCGATCGGGCCGCCGGGAATTCCTCAACCGGCCGCTCCTACGCCAAGGGGATCAGGCCTCGGCCAGCTGCACCGGTATCGTATTGGTGCTGCGCTCGACCCGGTTCTTTTCGTCCAGGTAGACCAGCTTCGGCTTGAAGTTGTCCGCCTCCGCTTCCGTCATCCGCGCGTAGGACGCGATGATGATGCGGTCGCCCACCTGCACCCGGCGCGCGGCGGCGCCGTTCATCGAGATAATGCCGGAACCGCGCTCGGCCAGGATCACATAGGTGTGGAAGCGCTCGCCGTTGCTGACGTTGTAGATATCGATCTTCTCGAATTCGCGCAGGCCGGCCAGCTCCACCAGCTCCTCGTCGATCGCGCAGGAGCCGTCGTACCAGAGTTCGGCCTGGGTCACCGCGGCCATATGCAGCTTGCATTTCAGCATTTCGATTTGCATCTGGCTTACCTCCCGTCAGAGTTCCAGGGATACGTTGTCGATCAAGCGCGCAGCGCTGGTATAGATGGCGCCGAGAATCGTGATCTGCGTGTCGTCGTCGGCCGCCGGTTGCAGATCCTTGCTGTTGCAGATAGAGAAGTAGTCGACGCGGAAGCCGGCCCGCTCGATACGCTGCTTCGCCTCCGTCTCCAGTACCGCGAAATCCCGGCGGCCGCTCTCTATCTCGCCCTTTACCCAGTTCAGCGACTGATTCAGCACCGCCACCTTCGGGCGCTCCTCGGCGGTGATGTAGCTGTTGCGCGAACTCATCGCGAGGCCGTCCGCCTCGCGGTGCACCGGCGCAGCGACTATCTCCACCGGGATACACAGATCCTCGACCATGCGGCGGATCACCGCCAGCTGCTGGAAGTCCTTGATGCCGAACACCGCCTTATCCGGCTGCACTATGTTGAACAGCTTGGCCACGACGGTGGTGACCCCCTCGAAGTGGCCCGGGCGGCTGGCGCCGCAGAGCACATCGGTCATCGCCGGGCAAACCACCCGGGTCTGCTGGTCCATGCCGTTCGGATATATTTCGCTCTCGTCCGGGTGGAACAGGAAGTCGCAGTCGGCCGCGCGCAGCCGCGCCATGTCCTGCTCCATGGTACGCGGGTACTTGTCCCAGTCCTCGTTCAGGCCAAACTGCAGCCGGTTGACGAAGATGGACACCACCACCAGGTCGCAGTGCTGCTGGGCGAGCTTGACCAGCTCGATATGGGCATCGTGCAGATTGCCCATGGTGGGCACGAAGCCGACGGTCTTGCCGTCGCTGCGGGCCTTCGCCAGCGCCTCGCGCAGGCTGGCCACATGGTGGAAGACTTGCATCGCGATCACTACCGCTTTCCGTTTACCAGCGCGGCATCATACTCGCTGCGCCGGTGCGCCTCAATATCCGGAAACAGCGGATCTCAGGCAAAAATCGGCAATAACGCCGCAAACAGGCCGCGATCTGCCGGCAACGCCGAAAAACTAGAATCTTCCTTCGGTTTCCCGGCGCCGGCCCACAGCAGACCGCGGGACCCGATTGCGCGCGGTTCAGGAAAGATTCAGTCACCGCGCGGCAGACTGGCCCCCACAGTACCAGAGGTCGCCCCGACGGCATCGCAGAGCCTTCAGCCCCAGCGAGCCGTCAGCTCCGCAGAGAGCCGCCGCCTCGAACAAGGAGCCATCAGTGCTCGGGAGATCCGCATGAAACAGATAGTCACCGCCATCGCCACCGCCGGCCTGCTGCTGCTCGCCGGGCCGGCGCTCGCCGACGACCGCCACAGCTGGCGCGGCAAGCAGGATTCCGACCTGACCGGATCGGCCTTCCGCAAAGCGTACAACCGCGAGCGCGCCAAAGCCCGGGAAGAGCGGCACGAGCGCGAGCACCGGCCGCGCCGCGAGCACGGCGGTCACCGCGATGACAGGCACCACAAGCGCGACCGCGACCACCGCAAACACGAGCGCCACCACAAGCGCGACCGCGAGCACCGCAAACACGAGCGCCACCACAAACGCAAGCGCGCCTACGAGAAGGGCTACAGGCACGGGTACAAGCAGGGCTACCGGCAGGGTCACAGGTGGAGCCACCACCGCCCGCACTGGCCCCGCTACCGCCCCGGCTACCGCCACCACCGGCCCCACTGGCGCCCGGCGCACTACGGCTACGGCTATCGCTGGAGACACCTGCCGCGCAGTTTCGTACATATCAGCGTCGGCGCGCTGGGCTTCTACTACAGCGACGGTATCTTCTACCGCCCCCACGAGCACGGCTACGTCGTCGCGCGCCCACCGATCGGCGCGGTGGTGTACAGCCTGCCCAGCTCAGCGGTGACCGTGGTATTCGGCGGCCTGGACTACTACGTGGCCTACGACACCTACTACCTGTGGGACGGCCCGGCCGGAGGCTACCGCGTGGTCGCCAACCCCGGCATCTATTACTGAGCGGTTTTCACGATCCATTCCACCCCAACTCCAGCGGCCTCCGGGCCGCTTTTTTTGTATTCGTCTCCGCCCGCACCAAATTTTTAAATTGAATAAATGTTCAACATTTTTCCTGCACTGACGCCTGTTTTTTCACAACATAAACCGAATAAAAATTTAATTTTTATTCGGTAAAAAATCGCTTTTTTCTTATCTATAGTTATTGCTTTCGAGCCCTTCTGGGCCCAAGATTCGCGCCCCGCCAACTTACAACTGAACAGGCGCCATGAAACAGCAACAAATACAAGACTGGACGTGCGAAGATTCGGCAGAGCTCTACGGAATCCGCAATTGGGGCGCCGGCTATTTCGACCTGAACCAATCCGGGGAAATCACCGTCAAGGTGGAAAACTCCGCCGGCGAAACCCACAGCGTTTCACTGATGGATATCGCCCGCGGCGCCACCGAGCGCGGCCTCGGCCTGCCGCTGCTGCTGCGCATAGAGAACCTGCTCGACGCGCAGGTTGCGCGCATTAACGAATCCTTCGCCCGCGCGATTGCGGACTGTGGCTACCGCAACGTATTCCGCGGCGTCTTCCCGATCAAGGTGAACCAGCAGTGCCAGGTGATCGAGGAGATCGCCAGCGCCGGGCGCCGCTTCAACCACGGCCTCGAGGCGGGCAGCAAGGCGGAGCTGATCGCGGCGCTGTCGATCCTCGACAACACCGATTCGCTGATCGTCTGCAACGGCTATAAGGACGAGGAATTCATCAACCTGGGCCTGCAGGCGCAGCGCCTCGGCGTGCAGGTGTTCTTCGTCGTCGAGACGCCGTCGGAGGTGGACACGATTATCCGCTGCGCCCAACGCGAAAAGGTGCGCCCCAATATCGGTGCGCGGGTCAAGCTGGCGTCCAAGGTCGGCGGCTACTGGAACGCCACCAGCGGCGACCGCAGCATCTTCGGCCTCGGCAGCAACGACCTGATCGCCATGGTCGACAAGCTGCGCGAGCACGACATGCTCGACTGCCTGAAACTGCTGCACTACCACCTGGGCTCCCAGGTACCGAATATCCGCGATATCCGCACCGGCGTGCTGGAGGCCTGCCGCTACTACGCCGACCTGGTCGAGGAGGGGGCGGCCATGGGCTACCTGGATCTCGGCGGCGGCCTGGCGGTGGACTACGACGGCTC
This sequence comes from Microbulbifer sp. ABF4_143, assembly GCF_056160225.1. Classification (NCBI taxonomy): domain Bacteria; kingdom Pseudomonadati; phylum Pseudomonadota; class Gammaproteobacteria; order Cellvibrionales; family Microbulbiferaceae; genus Microbulbifer; species Microbulbifer sp. ABF4_143. The sequence continues at coordinate 1,235 of NZ_JBSWWT010000014.1, read as the reverse complement.
CAAGACCAACTACACCCACTCCAAGAACTACTCTCTGGACGAGTACTGCGTCGACGTGGTCGAGGCGATTATGGGCACGCTCGACAGCGAGGGGGTCGCGCACCCGGTCATCATCACCGAGTCCGGCCGCGCCACCGTCGCCTATTCGTCGGTACTGCTGTTCGACATTCTCGACACCACCCGCTTCGAGCCGGTGGAGCTGGAGCACACGAAGATCGCCGACGGCGACCACCAGATGCTGCTGAACCTGCAGGACGCGGTGAACAACATCAATGTGAAAAACCTGCAGGAGAGCTACAACGACGCCCTCTACTACCGCGACGAGGTGCGCTCCCTGTACCTGCACGGCCAGGTCAGCCTGCGCGAGCGCGCCAACGCGGAAAACCTGTTTCTGCAGGGCGCACAGCAGATCCGCAAACTGCTCGACGAAGCGGAGGAGGTGCCGGTGGACCTGCAGGCACTGCCCGAGGTACTGTCGGATATCTACTACGCGAATGTCAGCGTGTTTCAGTCGCTGCCGGATATGTGGGCCATAGATCAGGTGTTCCCGCTGGCGCCGATCCACCGGCTGGACGAGGCGCCGACCCGCTCGGCGATCATCGCCGATATCACCTGTGACTGCGACGGCAAGATAGACCGCTTTATCGGCCGCCAGGAGGAGCAGAAGACGCTGCCGCTGCACGACCTGAAAGACGGCGAGGACTATATCCTCGGCACCTTCCTGGTCGGCGCCTATCAGGAGACGCTGGGCGATCTGCACAACCTGTTCGGCGATACCAATGTCATCAGCGTGCGCATTCACGACGACGGCAGCTTCGACTACAGCCGCGAGATTCACGGCGACAGTATTTCCGATGTGCTGAGTTACGTGGAGTACCGGCCACAGGAATTGTTCGAGCGCTTCCGCAAGCTGGCGGAGCGGGCGGTGAAGGACGGCAGGATCACAGCGCAGCAGCGCAAGCAGATACTGCACACCTATACCGCGAGCATGAGTGGTTATACCTATTTTGAGAAATAGCCGCAGGCGCTTTCGAAAAATAGCCGCGGAATTTTTGAGAAATAAGGTTCAATAATCGAAAAGAAAACTTAAGTTCGATGCGAAGGCCCTGATACCGGTGGCGCTTTGCGGGACTGGGGGGAAGGAGGGAGAAGAAAAAAAGAAACCAAGGAGGGGGGAAGGGGGGGGGCAAAAAAAAACCAAAAGGGAAAGGGAAAACACCCCCCCCCCAGTACCA
>NZ_JBSWWT010000013.1:0-126257 GCF_056160225.1 Microbulbifer sp. ABF4_143 | reverse complement strand
GCGCAAACTGCGCTGGGAATACGACCCCTGCGGCCGCGTCACCGCCGACTGGCAGGATCAGATACAGATTCGCCACCGCTACGACGCCGCCGGCAACCGTGTCGCCACAATGCTGCCGGACGGCGAAGTGCTGAAGTTCGCCTACAACCCGTCCGGCCAGTTCGAAAGCCTGCACCGCAGCGGCAACGGAGAGGAGCAGCTGCTCGCCGCCATTGCGCGCGACGACCTGGGCCGCGAAGTGCGGCGCCAGCACGGCAACGGCCTAGTCGGCGAGCGCGACTACGACCCGCAGGGCCGCCTCCACAAAATGCGCCTCGGCAAGGCCGCCGGCCCGGTGGAAGATCCCCTACCCGAAAACAGGCCGCGGGCGCTGCTGCACGAACGCGGCTACAGCTACAACGCCGCCGGTCAGCTGGCGCAGATAGAAGACAGCCTGCGCGGCACCCGCAGATACCACTACGACGCCCTCGACCGCCTCACCCAGGTGGAGGGCCCCAACCCCGAACACTTCGTCCACGACCCGGCCCACAACATCCTCGCCGCCGCCGGCTCCGCCGAGGAAGCCCAACAGCAGGCCGGCGAAACCCAGGTCAGCGGCAACCGCCTCGCCTTCCGCGGCGACACCCACTACCGCTACGACGCCCACGGCAACCGCATCGCCGCCCTCAGGGGCAAGGGCCAGAAGCTGCAGACCCGCTACCACTACAACAGCCGCCAACAGCTGGTGCGCGTCGAACAGATCAAGGTAGCGGAAAACGGCGAAGAGCAGCTGCAGCGGGAGACCCACTACCAGTACGACCCACTGGGCCGCCGCATCGCCAAGACCGACGCCGAAAAACACATCGACTTCCTCTGGGACGGCGACGTGCTGCTGCGGGAAACCGCGCGCGATCCCCACACAGGCCAGGACCTGAAGGCGCGCACCTACTACTTCGAACCCGGCACCTTCAAACCCATCGCCCTGTGCGAAGACGGCGAGGTGTACCACTACCACCTGGACCACCTGGGCACCCCGGATGCGCTGACCGACAGCAAGGGGGAGATTGCCTGGAGCGTCAGCTACAGGACTTACGGTAATGTGGCCGTCGAGTACTGCACCCGGATAGAGCAGCCGATTCGCTTTCAGGGGCAGTACTTCGATGAAGAGAGCGGGCTGCATTACAACCGGTTTAGGTACTATGATCCAAGAATTGGAAAATTTATAAGTCAAGATCCAGTAGGATTGTTGGGCGGTGTCAACAATTATCAGTACGCACCTAATCCGATCTCTTGGGTTGACCCCTATGGGTTGACCTGCAAAGAGGACGCTCTTCAAGATCCCGCCCTAGAAACGGAGATAAAAACTTTCCCGGGCGAGCCATGGGAAGGCGTCGCAAAGCAAGAAAACTCTATAAAAGCTCTAGAGGCAAGGAGAAAAGTTGCTGAAGGAGCGCCGTTATACAGAATTGGAAAAATGGGTAAAAGCGACGCGACTGAAGCTCAGTTTTGGGCCATAGAGCCGCCTAACTCACCAGGTTATGCCGCAAGGTATGGGATACCAAAAGAGAATGTAGAATCTGCTGATTTTTATGAAATTGGAAGATTGAAACCAGGGGCGGAGTTTGTAACCAGATCCGCCCCACCAGACCCCAAGGGTATAAATCCAGGCGGATCAATCGAGGTTGTTGTGAACGCAAAGGACGTTCAAGTCGAATATTTCGGGGCTAATGTAACGACCCCCTACACAGGAAACTGACATGTCTGAAAACCTTTGGGAACAGATACAGTACTTCGAACGCACATTAAAGAATTATGGGTTTGAAAATGAGGAAATTAAATTAAAAGAAGCTCTTGAATTCAGCACCAGCAGTAGCGAACTTTACTTCAAGACCTCTGGCATTTTAAAGTTTTTCCTATCAAAGAATGTATGCAATGACGAAATTGCTCTCCAGAGACTAAAAAAATTAGATCTTGAAATTGATAAGCTATTAGAAAGTTAAACAGAAATCCTTAATACCGGTGCGAAAAAACCATTTAATAATGAGCCCAAAGCAAGAATCTCAAGCTTACGAAAACTCCTAGGAACCTGGTGACAAGTATGTCCATTCTTAGCCAAGAAAAACGGATGATCAATGACAGCCCACGGGGTCACGATTTTTCTGACAACCAAGACTTCTTGGAGACTCCCCCGAAGAACTCAGACTACTTAAATGATATTGGCGGTCCCAGAGCTGTTGGTGGAGCCAGACAGAGAACCATCAAAGACTGGGTTACTGTTGGAGACAAAGTAGAAGGAGTCACCAGACTGGCCCCTTCAATTAAGCCAACACCGGAGTAAAAAGATGTCGACTGATGAAATCAAGAGAAATTTAATAGATGTACTAATGGATAGATACACATATTGCAGAAACACGCGAGGAAACGAATACGCCGTTTACGATGACCTTGAAAGTAGATTCATAAACAAAAATAGCAAGCAGGATGTTTTATCTGCTTTTTTTGACGCAATATTATCCATCCCCAGTGAAAAAATTTCTGGCCTTCTTTGGCTTGCATCAGCATATAATATTCAACTTCACAAAATACTCCCAAAAGCACTTCCAATAATTTCATCTACTGACAAGAAAATAAAGCTGCTGAAATTTCTTGTAAATAAAATTGAACTGTGTCCAGAAGAAGAGTTCTCAACCTATTCAGACAAGGAAAAAACTTGATAATTAATGAACTGAAAACAAACAACCTAAGATTCTCGAACAAAGTATCCGATGTGTTAAGCGGGTAGATGAATGTCCTCTTGCACGGCCTTCAATAGAAAGTTGAATTTAATCTTTTTACTTTCTGACGCATCTGATCCAGCTGCCAGATTAAAGATAATCGCACCAGATGGCAGCGAACTTGACTCACTCCAACCACCAGATAATTTTGATTTTTATTATCTATCCACCCACCCTGATTTGGGCGTTTCTGTGGTCTGTGTATGCGAAAAGCCAGTAGACGGGTGGCAAGACTGGCATTTTGGCTATGATCCACAAAAGAGAGCATTATTTCGTTATTGTCCAGCTCGTTAAAAAATCCAAAAATCGACTTAAAGAGAGATATAGAGAGGATATGAAAAAGTGGTGAGCCGCTCGTATGCGGCCTTCCGTGGCCTCGCTAGCTGAATCCCCGGAAGCTCACGCCAGTGAAAAGTCCTCGTGCGCCAGGGTCAAATTCGGATTATAGGCCGGGTCCCTATCCAACAACTGCCCCCAGCGCTCGCGCATATAAGCAGTCTCCGCAGCCATTCTGCGCCGCTTGGCGAAGGTGTCGTCGGCACCGCGGGAAACAGACTCGTGGTGGTAGAGCTCGGCATAAGGAGTCCAGAGGTTGCGGTAGCCCGCCTCACGCACCTTCAGGCACAGATCCACGTCGTTGAAGGCCACTGGTAGATTCTTCTCATCCAACCCGCCCACCTCCTCGAATATCGCTTTCCTCACAAGCAGGCAGGCGCCAGTTACCGCCGACAGATTCTGCACCAGACTCAGGCGGGCAAAATAGCCATGCTCTTCCCTGCCAAAGTGCTTGTGCGCATGATTGGCTACACCACCTACCCCAAGGATCACACCTCCGTGCTGAATAGTGTCATTAGGGTAATAGAGCTTGGCGCCCACGCAGCCGATTTCCGGGCGGCAAGCCTGGCTTACCATTTCCGTCAACCAGTCGCTATTGACAGGCTCGATATCGTTGTTGATAAGCCCAAGGATCTTGCCCTGCGCATGACGGGCCCCGAAATTATTGATTGCAGAATAATTAAACGGGTGATCCCAACGGTAAATTCGAACCCGTGGATCAACCCTTACCTTATCCAAATAATCCAGAGTTTCCTTACAGGTAGACTGGTTATCCAGGATCAGAAGCTCAAAATTTTCATATGCTGTCAAAGACAAAATTGTGTCCACACAGGGCTGCAGTATGTCACAGCGATCACGGGTTGGCACAAGCAGGCTGACGAGAGGCTTCTCCTTCGGCAGACCCCAGCGTACGCGGTAGGTGTTAGGCACAAAACCCCGCTCCACTTGCGCATCCAGTCCCTGAGATGCAACATAGTGTTTCAGTGCTGCGATGCCGGCCTCAGTTGTGTAGCTCTTCTCACCATCATCCATTGCTGTCGACCCTTCTATCGCCCGCCAGTGATAGAGAATTTCTGGGATATGGGCGACATTATCGGCACTCAGGTAGGGCATGCAGCGCAGCAGTAAGTCGTGGTCCTGGCTACCCTCGACCCCCGTACGCACCCCCCCTACCCTCCTGACCAGATCTGCCTTGAGCACGGTCAAGTGACAAATATAGTTGTTGGACAGCAACAGGTCCGGATTCCAGTCTGGCTTGAAATGAGGATCAAAGCGATAGCCGGCCCGGTTGATTTTGTCTTCGTCACTGTAAATCAGTTGCACCTGCGGTGATCTAGCAATTTCTTCACAAACTCGCTGCAGGGCGTGAGGCGCCAGGGTATCATCGTGATCAAGGAAGGTGATATAGTCCCCTTTTGCCAATTCCAGCGCGCTGTTGCTCGTCGCCGAGATATGACCATTCTCGGAGCGAAATACCACATGAATACGCGGATCACGAGCCCGGTATGCGGAAAGACACTTCCGCACTCGGGGATCCGGCGAAGCATCGTCGGCTATACACAGCTGCCAATTGGGGTAGGACTGCGCCAGCACCGAATCTATACACGCTCGCAGAAACTCGATCTCGGTGTTGTAAGTAGGGAGGACTATGGAAATCAAGGGTCCGTGTACAGAGGACGCGGACTGTGCGGCGGCCAGCCTTGGCGCCTCAACCTGCTCGATCCACTCCCGGTAGTCCCGTCCCCGACATCTGCGGGTAAAGGTTTCCGCATAATAGGCGAGGCCGAGATCAAGCCAACCGCAGTGCGACGCCTTCGCATCGGTTTTCAGGCGCGCCAACACCTCTTGCCTGTTGAGCCCGCGAAATCCAGGATGCTTAGCGGCCAGTCGCCTTGCCAGCAACCCATGTGCAAACCATGGCGCCAGAGGTACCAGTTTCAGATGTTCAACACTGAACAGTCCCGTCTCTTCCAGTGGGTCAAATCGGAGACTACGTACCACTTTCGGGAAGTACAGCAGCCGCTTTACAAGCTGATCAGAGTTACTAACGAGTGAGAAGCGTTGTTCCTCGCTATAGCCGGAACCGGTATTTATGTAAACACTAGCATTCACACTGTCGCAATTGTGGCGCAGCCGCAATTCCAGCATGTACCAGCCCGGCAGCAGCGGTCGCTTGGCTACGGCAAATTGCGGATCCGCGCCCTTGGAGCGCCACTGAAAGTCTTTTTCTCCACCTTCTAACTGCTCGATATCGGCGACTGGCCTAAGCTGAGAGGCCAGGTTGATACAAAACAGGGTTCTGATAAATTTAACCACAATATCCCAACCCTCTTATTATTGACCTCAATGGCTTCAAGCCCGAGCCTGCAACATCCAGGGCGAATGGACCAGAGGCTGCCCGGTAGAAGCTATAACGCATTCGACCTTCTCACCGACTTTCAGCATTCCTGTATCGATGGAAAAGCCCACAAACCCACCGCGCCCAATACCCTTTTCACGCAACCCAGGTCTATACTGATTGGCCAAGGCTTCGCCAATCACGTGCCCTCCGGCCCGAGCCTGAATCAGTACTGGATCATCTCCTTGATCAGCCAGTGCCCAACCATGCAGCCGACCGTTGTCCTGCTGGGTAATTGCGCCGGAGACAAAACTCTGTTCCGAATTAGCCAAACGCAAGCGCCATTCGAACTGAGCACTGATTTTTTCATACAGCTGAATATCTGCCGCATTCAGTTTTCGCAATTCAGCCTCTTGCTCCGCAGACAGCTCATAGGCTTTGTTCAGATCCGCCCGCCCCCTATTCTCCTGTAGATCTGGGATCTCAACACCGTATTTGCAGTTAAATAAATCAAGGGATTCAGTATATCTCTCGGTCAATCCGATGAAACCGATGGCCGGCCAAGGGATTTGTACCAGAGCGCGATGTTGACGATTGATATTGTGAGGAGCTCGATAAAACTCTGCGAAATCTCCCTTATAGCTATAGTGGCGCACAACGTGATGGTACTCAGAAACGATCCTTTGTAACGGCTCGCGCACGAAAGTAATCATCCGCGCCACACCAAACAACGGCGCATAGTCAATGGCCCGTATATGTCCGGTCAGAAACTCATAACCCTCCTTATCAAAGGCCTTCTTGAATTTCCACTTGTCTGGCGTTTTCACCAACCATCTATTGACGATCTCACTGGTTTCCGAGGATTTGGGCCCATAGTCCCGACATACACGCGCACGCCCCCAGTAAGCGTCGGCACCGAGACGAAAACTAGTGCCCGCCGTCTTCGGAATATGGATAAATACTATTGGACTCACTACAACCCAAACCCATCAACCATTAAACGTAAGGATTCCGACACCAAACACTGCATAAAAGAAAAAGGCAAAAAAATAAACTGGACACCACTAAGCTTCAACCAAATTAAATTCATAGATGTATCTCTTAGAATACTGATCTAACGTATTAGGCATTCGACACCAAGTGTGGTTCTCCTTAATTACACGTGCAGGAACACCTGCCGCAATAACTTTTTCTGGGATCTTACTCGTTACCGTTGTCCCTGTTCCAATCACTGAACCACTTCCAATACTGGCACTTGCTGTAAGCGTAGACTTTCTACCCAGCCAAACATGATCTCCAAGTACAACTGAGTTGTACTTATTGTTAACGATTATCCCTCTCTCCAAATCAACTATTCCATGCTGATCCGAGCACTGGACTAGGACATTATCGGAGAACATACAATCCTCACCACAAATAAACTCCGCTCGATCACAAATGATACGAACTCCATTTGAGGTAGTTTCGGGACCAATTACGACCTTGCTAGCTCTCCACAATCGAATATCATAGGACCCCGAACTTCCTTTACCTAGAAAAACCTCACACCCATCATTACTCAAAAAAATAGTAATGCTTCCGAAAACACTCCCTATAGTAATATCGGCATTCGAAACAACAGGCTTTCCACCATGCCTTTTAAGTTTTACCTTTAGGCGACCAACCCTTATCGCATCCAGTGATTCATCACTAACTTTCAGCACGCATGAGCTATCAAAACCTCCTTCGACTAGAATATCCTCTGGCAACCCATCAAAACTAAAACACTTCATATCTCTTTTCGCTCACATATTGCATGCAGACCAAACTTATAAAACACAACAACCGCCTAGATCCGATAGTATACACACGAAAACCTTCCCTCTTTGCCAGAAGCACTACGCCTGGCAAGTTCATTTTCAATCAGCAAAAAGTCAAAACCTTTAGGAATCCAACTCAAAGCTTTTCATTTTCCTCAAACAACTCTGACAAATACTCTACTGCAAACTCATCATTTTTGCTATTCGAAAGCCTTTTTATATTCCGATCTTCTGGAAGACTCGAGATATTTATATCTATCCCAGTATAATTAGAAACACGGTTAAGATAGCTCGGATATGCTCTGCAAACCTGTTCATAATGGAGCTCAAGCGGAGAGTGAACTCCCCAACTAGCTAAAACCTCATCCCAAAGAAGCGACTCTTTAGAAATATTTATCACCTCTTTATCCAATTCGATGCGCGAGTATTGAATTTTCTGATTATAATCTTGGCCTCCCTTTAAGAGATTTCCGGGTCTAAACTCTGCGTTGCTGTCCTTGAGAGCATGGTTCACCCCCGTACTCTTTGCAATCACTCTTGATATAGCCTGCCTCACAACACCGTCTCTCTTAATCCTAATAAATATTGCGTCTTTGAAAAGAGATCTGACCCTGGGAAAAATAATATCCTCACCCCCATGATCAATACCTGTGTCACGCAAACACATTTCTATACTGTTTAACTGGTTTGCCATTACTTTAATAGCTGAAACCCCATTTTCTGTCATTGAAGACTTCAAAATAGAATCAAAGTACTGAAGCCAATTTGACTTTTTAGAAGGCTCCCACGGAATAAAATATTCTTCCGGTTTCCCCAGCACTCCTGAATTTCTAAAATCTTCAACTATCATTGTGGAACCACATCGTTGCGTGGCACACAAAACAATCAGTTTGTTTCTTTTAACACTCATATGTTAGCCTTGCTGTAACCAATAATTTTTCTTTTATTGGCGTTCAAACGCCTTTCTATTAGGTCCTTTGGGACTCGAGCCGACTCTGCCCACTTCACATCAAAAGCATTAAGATCTCTTATAGCTTGATCGACCTTACTTGACTCAACCATTACATACCCGAAAACATCGCGAAAAAATTCCGCCTCTTCAAATGCACGCTTTTCAACGTCCCCTTCATCAAAATCATGTGAGTGATAAACAACGGCTTGACACGCATATACTTTTCCGTAACCTGCCTTAATTATTTCCCACGCCCATGCCTGATCCTCTCCAAATTTAACCTCTGGGTATGGAATCTTTTCCCATACGGAGCGTCGCATACAAGAGTTATTATCGCTATAGAAGTGTAGTAGCTGCCTCCAGCCAATATCGCCGGAGCCCCACTTAGACTTATCCGTATTCTTTGATACACAGATCGGATGCTTTAGAAATCCGGAAAAGTGATGATCTAAGTCACGCTTCGTAAATGGATCAGCCTCCGGCCATGCCAAATGTTTGCCAAATGCTCCGGCCGCCTCTGGAAAATGCTCTAAATGGGCAACTAGGTTATACAGCCAATATTCATCTTTTGGCAGCGCGTCCTGGGTCAGAATCGCTATATATTCTCCCTCGGTAAGGCTGATCCCCAGGTTACGGGTTCGCCCATGTTGGAACTCGGAGTTCTGGATCTGGTGTAATTTTATGCCTTTCCTACTTTGGATAAACTCAACAGTACCATCTTCAGACCCACTATCTACCACAAGGATCTCATACGGCCAAGGCGTATTCTGATTTTCTAGTGCCATAATGACGCGCTTGAAGACTTCGCCACCATTCCAGGTAGGGATAACCACCGAAGCCTTCACAGATTTCGCAGCAAGATTGTCAGACTTTATCGCTCTGAAGCCAAGATCCTCCAGGCGGGTTAGTAGTGCCTGCTCGACATCCCGAGCGGCCTTTTCCCAAGTAAACTGGGATACCCAATCCAATGCCTTCAATGCCTGCTTAGCCATGCGAACTGGATCACAAATGACTTCCGCCAATTGATTAGCCATATCCCTAGGATTTGGTGAAACGAGAGTGACAACATCCTCGGGGAAAATAGCTCTGGTACTTTCCACATCAAGCTCCACCAAAGGCAGACCACAGGCCATCATTTCCTGTGGAATTAAAGAATAATTCGTAGCCGAGAATACAACTCCCAAATCACAATTCCTGTACAGCTCAGCTAACTCGTCGGGACTCCTGATACCATGATCAACACAGTCAAATGGAGCCTCGTCGAATGGCAAATTCGCACCAAAACAGTGAACTTCTATATCCAGGCCCTTCTTCGCCAATGCCTCCAAGGCCAGGAAGCCAAGTTCCACTGCCCGTCTAGAAGTAAAGTGTCGCGCATAGAAGGCAATCTTCGTCCTACCATCCGATTTACTCCGCCGATCCTCAGGATGGTAGACGCTCCGGTCAACCGCAAGCCAGAACTCACTGGCCCAGCGCCCATACCTTTCTTCCATCAACCCCTTCAACCAAGGGCTCGCACAGATACAATCCACGTCAGTTGAATAAGTCATCCTAGCGGCAATAGCGTAGCTTCCCTGTGGATAAAACTCAGGTTCGTGGTCCTGGACAAAATAAAATCGACGCTTAAAGCCCGGCGCAGCGTTGACGTAACTGACCGACCCCCAGTCGGTCGCCATTATTATATCGCCGCTACCAAAATCAGGATCTTCCCCAACAAATTTAACTTGGCCCTGAACAACCTGAAAATACTTTACAATATTGTCGTACGCTTCTTCAGGCGTACCGTGCATCGTCGGGTTGTATATCCAGACTGTATTTCTGTGCCCAAAGAATTCGAGAAAACGGATGATCCTGAATATGGTCATATGGCCACCCGCTCCGGGGGAAAAGTCCGGAATTACCCAATGGATATCTAGTCTTTTGGGGTCAAACTCTTTGGACAGAGGAGCAAGATCGATAGGAATCTGATCTAGCAAGGCACGCAACGAAGCATCTGTTACTAGCTTAGCATCTCCAGATCGCTTCAGTCGGCCACCGGACGATGGATTCTGTACACCTACTTCGGTTACCTTGTTCCCATTCCTCTTCCCTTCTTCCAAATAGTGCTTCAGCGGTTCGAAATCATAACTCCCGCCAAAATATTTCTCTCGGTACCGAACGCCATCAAATCTTGGTGATGGGTTGTGGTCTTTCTTCCAGCCTTCTCGAGCATAGTACAGGAGAGGATTTTCACCTTTCGGAATATACTCCCCATATGTTTCCACATACCATTTAGTATCAAAGTATGGATTTGGGTTTCTCCCTTCATCCGCCCCAAACACAAGATAATGCTCGTACAGATTTAACCCGGAGTCACGCAAATCTTCGTACTGGTTCTCATACCACTCTTTTAAGAACAATCCGCAATCTTCTAGTTCGACGCAAGCAGCAGTCGAATGGACAGGACTAATCGCACGCTGTTCATTAACTCCGAACTCAATATAGTGTCGAAGCGGGTCGACCCCTGCCGCTTTGACATCTGGATTTCTTCTGAGATACCGTTGAGCATCGAACTCCTGAGATGGATTTATCGCAGCCTTCCAACCAAACTTCACGTAATGTAATAGTGGTGGAAGCTCGTTAAAGTTACCCAGTTGATGTAACTGATACCACTCTGGATCAAAATATGGATTTGGGCGCCTCCCTTCTTTCCACCCAAAAAGACAGTAATGCTCTAGCGCATTGACACCAGAATCACGAAGATCGGAATGCGCCCGCATATACCACTCTTCGTCAAATAATCCACTCGCTCTTACTTCAAACTTAATCTGCTCCAAGGACAGCTTTTCAGGGAATCCATATTTCCCCTGAGAAACCCCAATATATATATAGTGTTTTAAAGGATCATTCTCTGATCCGGGATTTTCGCGGGTATACTCATCCACAGACAGCCCCAAAGATGTATTAGGTTTCTTTGATCTTTTAATATAATCTAACAGCGGACACTCTTCGGACTTTTCATTTCCACAAATATTTTCGATATACCAACGCGTGTCAAAATAAGGGTTGGGATTCTTATTTTCTTTCCACCCTATATAAAAATAATGCTCTACCGCCGTAGTCTCCGCTGGATTCACATCGGAATACTCGAAAAAATACCAATCTTCAAGAACGAGCCCAGAGTCTTTGACTACTTGCAGGCCATTAGATTCTGTCAACCCCAAAAATCTTAACAACATCCTTTCCCCCTTAGCGCTGGTACTGTTTGTTCATCCATTCCTGGTAGCTACCATTCATTACAGCCAGCCACCAGCTTTCGTTGTCGAGATACCAGTTCAGTGTTTTCCGGATACCGGTCTCGAAGCTCTCCAGTGGCCTGTAGCCGAGTTCATCATTCGACTTGCGCGGGTCTATCGCGTAGCGGCGGTCGTGGCCGGCCCTGTCGGTGACGAAGGTGATCAGCTCCTGCGCCTGCCCCCGATGCGCCTTTGTTGCGCTCGGGTACTTTTCCGCCAGCGAAGAATTCTTCGCGAATTCTTGGTTCATCAAATCGCAGATGAGCCTGACGATATCGATATTGGCCCACTCGTTAATACCGCCAATGTTGTAGCACTCACCCAAGCGCCCCTTTTTAATCACCAGGTCGATTCCCCGCGCGTGATCTTCCACATACAGCCAGTCGCGGATCTGCTTGCCGTCGCCGTAGATGGGCAGCGGCTTGTCCTGCAGTATGTTGGTGATCACCAGCGGAATCAGTTTCTCCGGGAAGTGGTAGGGCCCGTAGTTGTTGGAGCAGTTGCTGGTGGTTACCCGCAGTCCGTAGGTGTGGTGGTAGGCGCGCACCAGGTGGTCGGACGCTGCCTTGCTGGCCGAGTAGGGGCTGTTCGGGGCGTAGGGCGTTGTTTCGCTGAACGGCGGATCATTCGGACCCAGGGTGCCGTAGACCTCGTCGGTGGAGACGTGGTGGAAGCGGTGATTTTCCTTGTTCAAACCTTCGTCCAGCCAGATATTCTTGGCGGCCTTGAGCAGGCTGTGGGTGCCGATGATATTGGTTTCTATAAAGGCATCCGGGCCGGTGATGGACCTGTCCACGTGGCTCTCGGCGGCGAAGTGCACCAATGTGTCTATGCGGTGTTCCTTGAGCAGGGTTTCCACCAGCGGGGTATCGCAGATGTTGCCGTGGCAGAAGTAGAAGTTCGGGTTCTGCGCTACGGGTTCCAGGTTGGCCTTGTTGCCGGCGTAGGTGAGGGCGTCCAGCACTACGACCTTGTCTTGGGGATAGGTTTTCATCCAGTAGTGGACGAAGTTTGCGCCTATAAAGCCGGCGCCGCCGGTGACCAGTAGGTTGCTCATTTTCTTGCTGTGGTTTCTTTCTAAATTTGTGACTGATTTAAGGTTTTTGGTTTCTCACCGGGGTAGTATTTAGCCTGTGGCGTTTCTATTCCGGTTTTGATCGCGGCCATGGGCCGCTCCTACATCGTTCTTTTCTCGTTTCTTCGCGGGCTCTAGCTACTGAGGGCGAACGCAAGGTTCGTTCCGGCCTTTTCAGGTATTCACGGCGCCTTCGGCCCCTACAGGGTTGCCTTTTCCTTTAATACTTGGCGCAGGGCCTGGCGCCAGTGTTGTAGTTCTATGCCCAGTTCGTTTACCAGCCGGCTTTTGTCGAGGACGCTGTAGGCCGGTCTTGTTGCCGGGGTTGGGTAGTCGGCGGTGGCGATGGGTTTTATCTCTACCTGTTTTTCCGCCGGCAGCAGGCCCGCGGCTTTGCCCTCTTCGTAGATGGCTACGGCGAAGTCGTACCAGCTGGCGGCGCCGGCGTCGGTGCAGTGGTAGATGCCTTTTGTTTCCGGTTTTTCCAGCAGGGCGTAGATGGCTTCCGCCAGGGTGTGGGTGCTGGTGGGTGTGCCTATCTGGTCGGCGACTACGCCCAGTTGGTCGCGCTCTTTCATCAGGCGCAGCATGGTGTTGGCGAAGTTGGCACCGTGGGCGCTGTAGACCCAGGCGGTGCGCAGGATGACCGCCTGCGGCAGCAGGGCCTGGACGGCGGCTTCGCCGGCGGCTTTGCTCTCGCCGTAGGCGCCCAGGGGGCGCACTGTGTCCTGCTCGCGATAGGGGGTGGCGCTCTGGCCGTCGAAGACGAAATCCGTGGACACGTGGATCAGGCGTGCGCCGAACTCCTTGCAGGCGGCAGCCAGGTTTTCCGAACCGGTGGCGTTGACGGCGAAGGCCTGTTCCTTTTCCGATTCGGCCTTGTCTACGGCGGTGTAGGCGGCGGCGTTGATAACGGCGGCCGGTTTGTGTTCGGCGATGGTTTGCATGACCTGGTCGCGGTTGGCGATGTCCAGATCTTCGCGATCCAGGGCAACCAGCTCTACATCTGCCGGGCAGCGCTTTTGCAGTTCCTGGGCCAGCTGGCCGTTTTTTCCGGTGATTAAGATTTTCATGGCTTACTTGTATTCGGTGTTCGTCATTTACCGCTCGCACTGCTTGAGCAATGGTGCAATCGACTGGTCTTCCCCGTTCGTTCGCTGGATCCCGGCCTGCGCCGGGATGACGACAGTGGTGTTTCAGTCGAAAGTCACAGCATCTTTTAAGAGCTTGCCTTCGGCATCCTTGGCTGACAGCGTCGGGGGCTCGCCGTGGACCAGGGGCCAGTCGATATTGAGATCCGGGTCGTCCCAGCGGATAGAGTGTTCGTGTTCCGGGGCGTAGTAATCGGTGCACTTGTAGACGAACTCGGCCTCTTCGCTGGTGACGTAGAAGCCGTGGGCAAAGCCCTCCGGAACCCAGAGCTGGCGTTTGTTCTCCGCGGACAGGGTGACGCCGACCCACTGGCCGAAGGTGGGAGAGCTCTTGCGGAGATCCACGGCCACGTCGAAGACTTCGCCCTTGGTGACCCGCACCAGCTTGCCCTGGGTATTCCGGGTCTGGTAGTGCAGGCCGCGCAGTATGCCCCGAGTGGATTTGCTGTGGTTGTCCTGCACGAAGGTTCTTTGCGCGCACTCGCGGTTGAACAGGTCCTGGCGGAAGGATTCGAAGAAGAAGCCACGCTCGTCGCCGAAGACTTTGGGTTCAATAATTTTTACGTCGGGGATGGCGGTTGCTATTACTTTCATACTGCTTTGTGTTCGTCTCGCTTGGTGGGCGAACACTAGGTTCGCCCCTACAGGCACTGGCCTTTACTTCAAACTAGTTTCGGGGTATTGCCAACCTTTTGCGGGCGAACACGGGGTTCGCCCCTGCGGGTTTCAGAGGGCGGCGAAGCGCTGCTGGTTGAAGGGCGAGCTTTCGCCGCTCTCCAGCAGCAGGTTCAGCAGGTATTCGCCGTAGCCGCTCTTCATCAGCGGGAGGGCCTGGGCTTCCAACTGCTCGGCGGTGATAAAGCCCTTGCGGTAGGCCACTTCTTCCGGGCAGGCGATCTTCTGGCCCTGGCGGCGTTCGATGGTCTGTACGAAGTGGGCGGCTTCCAGCAGGTTGTCGTGGGTACCGGTATCCAGCCAGGCGCTGCCGCGCCCCATCAGCTCCACGCTGAGCTGGCCCTGCTCCAGGTAGACCTTGTTGATATCGGTGATTTCCAGCTCGCCGCGGGGGCTGGGTTTGATTTCGCGGGCGATATCGCAGACCTGGCCGTCGTAGAAGTACAGGCCGGTTACCGCGTAGTTGGACTTGGGCTGTGCCGGTTTTTCTTCCAGGCTTACGGCCCTGCCCTCGCTGTCGAACTCGACTACACCGTAGGCGCGGGCATCGGCCACGCGGTAGCCGAATACGGTGGCGCCACTATCCCGGGCATCCGCCTGCTGCAGCAGGTGGCTGAAGTGCTGGGCGTAGAAGATGTTGTCCCCGAGTATCAGGGCGCTGTTGTGGCCGCCCACATGCTCGCGACCGATCAGGAAGGCCTGCGCCAGGCCGTCCGGGGAGGGCTGTACCGCATAACGGATATTGATGCCCCACTGGGAACCGTCTTCCAGCAGGCGCTGGTAGAGGCACTGCTCCTCGGGCGTGGTGATGATCAGGATATCGCGGATACCGGCGAGCATCAGCGTGGTCAGCGGGTAGTAGATCATCGGCTTGTCGTACACCGCCATCAGCTGCTTGCTGACCCCCTTGGTGAGCGGGTAGAGGCGCGTGCCGGAGCCGCCGGCCAGAATGATTCCCTTTCGGTTTGAAGTTCCTTTGAAGACCATGGTTCCCCCTGGATTCCTTAAATAGTGCCCTGCGGCACCCCACCGCCTCCGGTATCACCCTCCCCACAGGGTCTACTGCTGCCGGTTGCGGCGGGGGCCGCCTGGGCTTCCCCAATTTGGGCGGCTGGTGGCATCCGCTGCCGTTCAGCCGCCTTTCCCCCTGATTACATTCGCCTGCAAGCAGGCTCCTACTCGATGGGCACGAGCCCGCCATGGATGGCGGGAATGCCGAAACCGCACGGACGCGGTTTTCGGCCTGCGCTTTGCCCATCCTGCTTCCCCTCTCCCCCTCTCCTGCTAACGGAGAGCCGTATCAGAAGGAGAGCACCGCCGCAGTTCCCACTGCGATACGGTAGAGAATTTCTGTGACGTCTTTGGTGACCTGCAGTTCGCTGGATTGGATCTTCGGCATCACCATAATTTCGTCGCCGGGGCGCAGCCTGTCGCCGAGGCGGTTGTCGAAGTCGCTGTCGTCGATGCGGCTGATGGTGCCGTCCAGGTGCAGTATGACCAGCTCATCCCGGTTGGCGTTGTTGGCGAAGCCGCCGGCCATTTCTATGTAGTCTTCCAGCGTGCGTTTTTCGTTGTAGACCAGTGAAGTGGGGAATATCACTTCGCCCACCACCGATACCGTGGAGGCCTTCAGCGGCACCACCAGTTCGTCACCGTCTTCCAGCAGCATGCTGCCGGCGTTGGGGTTGTTGGCCAGCACCACCTGCCCGCGCGGCTGGGCCTTGCGCGCCTGGGCGATAAAGTTCTGGATCATTGCCGCGTTGTCTTTCTGCGCGGCTTTTTCCAGATCGGTATTCGGCTGGCGGGTGAGGACTTCCATCTGCAGTGCATCCAGCGAGCGCTCCAGCGCGGCGCGCTGTTTTTCCGCCACGCTTTTCCGGTACAGCTGCACGGCGGAGCGGTCGGCATTGGCGCGGAAATTGAGTTGCGCCATCAGCTCGTCCAGGGTGGCGCCGTAGGGCAGCACATAGGTGGCCGGGCCGTCCAGCTCACCGCTGACGCGCACGGAGATGGACTTGATATCGTTGTCGCTGACCAGCTCCACATGGGCGCCGGGGTACAGCGGTGTACTCAGAGCCTCCGCCAGCGGCAGGTAGCTGGCCTGCCGCTGGTCGTCAACCACCTGGGTGATGCGGGCGAAGTTGGCCTGCGGGTCCGGCTTGGCCACCAGCAGCATTTCGCCGAGCTGGGTGTAGGGGCCGATAAACTCGATCTGCGCGGCCTGCTGCACCGCGCCCTCGATGGTCACCGCGCCGTTGCGCGGCCCCACGACGATGACATCGCCGCTGCGCAGCTGCAGTGCCGGCATGGCGCCTTCGACCAGGAAGTTGTACAGGTTGATTTTTTGCACCTGCTGCTGGCCGCGCAGCACTTTGATATCGATAAAGCTGCCGCTTTTCTGGTCAATGCCGCCGGCGCTGTCCAGGTAGTAGAGGATGGAATCGGACGAATAGCCGTTGTAGAGGCCCGGGTTGTTGACATAGCCGGTGACGAACACCTTGACCGGCTGGCTGGCTTCCAGGTTCGCGTAGGCGTGCACATTGTTCTTGAATACGCGCTTGACGTGACGCAACACGAAGTTGTTCAGCTCGCCGTTCTGTACGCCGGCCACATGCACCGGCCCCACTTCCGGTACGAAGATATTGCCCTGCGGGTCCACCGGCAGGCTGGCACTGAAGCTGTAGGCACCCCACAGCTGCAGGTTGATCTTGTCTCCCACGGTGATGCGGTAGTCGGGGTTGAAACCGCTGAAGGGCTGGTCCTTGAAGGCGCCCTGGAACAGGGACTGGCCGAACACCGGCACGCCGGCGGAGAGGTCCGGCGCCTGGTCGGTTTTGTCCAGCAGTTGGGTTTCCAGGGCATGGGCGCTCGGCCAGGCCAGGGCCGTTATCAACCCCAGCAATCCGCCCAGATTTTTTAGTGTTTTTGCGATCATGTTTTTGCGTTTTTAAACGGTATTTTTCGTTCTTTCTCTGGGCTCTCGCAGGAGCCTATATGATGGGCACGCTGCGCTTTGCCCATCCTACGTTCTGTGCTTCGCCAAACCGGCTAGATTCTGTGGTCGCGGATGCTGGCGACCAGCATTTTGCCGATGCCGTAGACCAGCAGCAGAATGACCGCCAGACTGGCCAGGTTGTACAGCTTGCGCGGGTACTCCGCCTCTTCCGCCAGCGACGGCTGGCTGACTACCATCAGGTGCTTCAGGCGGTTCGACGCCTCCATGCGCGCAGTCTCCAGCGCTTTCAGCGATGCGGCATAGGCGTCTGCGGCAAACTGCAGGTCCAGCTCCAGGTTCTGGAAGTGGGCGCTGAGGCTGTTGAGGCGCTGCTCACCCTGCGCGTCCGAGACGCCGACGAGCCGCTCCTTTTCCGCGGCTATCTGGCTTTCCAGCGCGTCGATCTCCGCCTGCATGGAAACGATCTGCGACGAACCGGGGTTCAGATAGGTTTTGGCGGCGGTGAGCTTGGCCCGCTGCTCGGCCAGCTTGGCCTCCAGCCCCTGGATAATGCCGCTGATGCCCTTGGTCAGTTCTTCCGGGCTGACCACATTGTTGCGGTTCTGGAAATCGAGTATCTGCTGCTTGGCAGTGCGCAGTTTGGCCTGGGCCAGCTCCATCTCGCTGCGCACGAAAGCCACCTGCTTGTCCGCCAACTGGTTGCTGATGGCGTTGACGAAGTCCTCGGCCTTTTGCGTCACCGTCTGGATCAGCTCGCGGGCGAATTCCGGTTCGAATGCCTGCACCTCGATGGTGATGATGCCGGTCTGCTCGTCATGGCCGACGGCGATATGCTCGCGGTAGTACTCCAGGTAGTCCTCCTGGGAGGCATCCGCGGCCAGGCGGGAGAAGAAGTCGTAGCGCTCGCTCTTGTAGTAGTCGGCGAGGCCCAGCGCCTCGTCCAGGTACAGGGCCATATCCAGGGACTGGATATAGTTCACCACGAGATAGGCGTCCTGGTTGTCGCCGCTCATACCCGGCACCAGGAAGCCGAGCGTGGAGGACATATTCTGGCCGGAACCGTTTTCCTTCACGATCAGCTGGGTGCTGCTCACATAGCGGTCGGACACCCAGAGGGCGTAGTAGGCGGACACCAGCAGCAGCGGCAGCAGTACGAAGAGCGCGAGCCCCATCCAGCGCCGCAGGCCCGCAGGCTCGGCGGTCTCCTGAGACACACTCGCAGACAGGCGGGCGAGTATGCCTTTCACCGCTGCGGATGCGCGGCGCAGGGCCCTGCTGTCGGCCTTAGGCGCCCGCTCTTTTGTGGAGGTCATTTCCATAGGTAAATGCTTACTTACACTCTCTGATTGGCCGCCGCGCGCGCTTGCTGCGCTGCCTGTTGCTGCGGCTGCTGGGCTCGGGGCTTCGGCACTCCCTGCTGGTAGAGGGCGATGGCTTCCTCCACCGTGTCGAAGATCTGCAGCCCCTCCGGCCCCAAGTAAATGCCCACATCGCAGTTCTTCTTCAGCGTTGGCATTGCGTGGGCGACGATGATGAAATTGGACGTCTTGCGCTTTTCGGCGATCACCGCCTCGCACTTGTGCTTGAAGTGCGCATCTCCCACCGACATCACCTCGTCCACCAGATAGATATCGAAATCCACCGCGATGCTGAGTCCGAATGCGAGCCGCGAGCGCATACCGGACGAATAACTCTTTACCGGCGCGTCGAAGTAGTCGCCGATCTCGGCAAAGTCCTGCACCTTGTCCAGCACCCGCCGGCGCGCCGCGCCCCAGATACCGTGCAGGCCGCACACGAAAGCGCAGTTCTCGCGCCCGGTCATGCTGCCCTGAAAACCACCGGAGAGACCCATGGGCCAGGAGATCCGCTGGTCGGTAATCACGCGGCCGGAATCGGGATAGTCGATCCCCCCCATAATGCGCAGCAGCGTGGACTTGCCGGCGCCGTTGCGGCCGAGGATGCCGATATTCTTCCCCTCCGGGAAAACCGCATTCACGTCCTTAAACAGCACCTTGCGCCCCTGCGGCGTGCGGAACGACTTGGTGAGGTTGCGCAGTTCGATCATCGGCTACGCACCAGGTCGCGCCAGTTGGCCCGGTAGACCAGCAGGCCAAACGCGAGCATGCCCAGAGAGCAGAACGCGAAGTACGGCAGGTTCGCGAACATGCCGTGATAGCTGGCAAACAGCCCCTCGCGGGTCAGTTCCACCATGTGCAACAGCGGATTCCAGGCCAGGTAGGGGTGGTATTCCTCCGGCACCTGCTCCAGGGAGAAGAAGACCCCGGACATAAAATACAGCGGCCGCTGGATCATACTGCTGAACTTGGCCGCCTCGGGGAAACGCTCGCCCGCCACACACAGCGCGAGACTGAGACCGAAACAGAAGCCAAAGTAGAGTAGGTTGACCACAACCAGCAGCAAAAAGTCATTGAACGTGGCACTGATACCAAACCAGGCCAGGATGCCCAGCAGCGCGATCATGCTGAACAGGTAGATGCAAAACTCCAGCAGGGTTCGGCTCAGCACCGCATCGAAGGGACGCAGCTGCCGGTAGTTAAACAGGCCGCGGTTGGATTCCACCGCCGCCAGGCTCTTGCTGAACGAATGGCTGAAGAACAGGAAGGGGGCGATGCCGCCGAGCATAAACAGAATGGTGGGAATACCCGGGTAGAATTCCCGCCCCATAAAGCTGAATATGGTGGCCAGCACCATGATGTGCATGGCCGGCTCCAGCAGCACCCAGGCGTAACCCAGCTTCCATTTGCCGAAGCGGGTTTTCATCTCGCGCACCAGCAGCGCGTGAATCACGTCGCGCTGGATCTGCCAGGGTGTGCGCTGAACGACCGAGCCCATGTATTAAATCACTCTGATGTTTTTGCAGCCTGTGCTGATTTTTTCTTCGTTTGCCTGGGCCACTGCGCACTCCGCTGTGCCGAAAAACATCCATGCCTCACCAGAAATAATGGACGCAAGTCTCATTCTTTTTGAGACATGCGTCAACGCCCGATTCCCAACAATCCGTTGCCACCTGGTGCCACAAGCAAAGCCCTCCATCGGCATGCATATTACTCAATGGCAGTGGCACCTTCATTACCGAATCGATTACACGCCATTACACGGCCGCGCCGCCACAGAAACACGCCGCAGAGGGAGTGGAGAGAGATGGAGGAAAGGCAAAAACAAAAGGCCGCACCCTCTCGAGTGCGGCCTTTGCGTATTTGGTGGAGCTAAGCGGGATCGAACCGCTGACCTCAACACTGCCAGTGTTGCGCTCTCCCAGCTGAGCTATAGCCCCAAATTGTTGTGCTTTCCGTCGAAAGCGGGGCGCATTTTAACAGCGCCCCGGCGCCTGTCAACAGGAAAAATAACTTTTTAATCAATTAGTTAGCGACCGGGGCGTCGGAACTGGTTCCGGCGCCTGCGGTCCGCCCTCCTGCCCGCCCACCGCGGCCCCGGCGATGGGCATGCCGCTGCGCTCCTTTGCCCATCCTACGTCACGACCCGGCCCCGGGCGCGCGGAGCTCCGGCTCCACATGCGGGCTGCAGGCCCGCGCGGGCGAACACGAGGTTCGCCCGATACCGGAATCAGGCCAGGGCCGCGTACTCCTTCTCCCAGCGCTTCAGCACCTTCTTGCCGGCGCCGCCGAGCACCTCTATGGCCTGGCGCAGGCGGGCGCGACTGAGGTCCGGGCCCAGCAGGACCATCGCATCCATGACCGAGAAGGAGGCGGTGGTTCCGCTGATGGCGACAAACAGCGGCGCGTTGAAATCCTTCAACTTGATATCCATTGCCGCGGCCAATGCCTTGACCGTCTGGAAGATGTTGTCCCTGTCCCAGTTGCGCAGGGCCTCGAGGCGCCAGAGGGCGAACTGCAGCAACTTCTTCTGCTCGTCCAGATCCAGCTTGTTGTCGGCGAAGCTGGCCTCGGTCAGCGGCAGCTTGCCGGCGGCGAGGAAACTGACCAGCGGGGCGAAGTCGCCGAAAGTCTCCATCCGCTCGCGGGCGTGGGGCAGGACCTTGAGCAGGTTGTCGCGGTTGAACAGCCAGTCGACCAGGCGGTCCGCCAGCTGCTCGTTCTCCAGCTCGCGGATCCACAGGCCGTTCAGCCAGGACAGCTTCTCCACGTCGAACACGGGCCCACCGAGGGAAACACGGTGGATATCGAAGTGTTCCAGCATCTCACCCAGGGAGAACTTCTCGCGCTCGTCCGGCATGGACCAGCCCATGCGCCCCAGGTAGTTCAGCAGCGCCTCGGGCATAAAGCCGGCGCGCTGGTAATAGAGGATGGAGGTGGGGTTCTTGCGCTTGGACAGCTTGGTCTTGTCCGGATTGCGCAACAGCGGCAGGTGGCAGAGCACCGGCATTTCCCAGCCGAAATACTCGTACAGCAGCTTGTGCTTGGGGGCCGAGTTGATCCACTCCTCGCCGCGCAGCACGTGGGTGATCTGCATCAGGTGGTCGTCCACGACGTTGGCCAGGTGGTAGGTGGGCATGCCGTCGGACTTGAGCAGAATCTGCGCGTCTACTTGAGCCCAGTCGATCTCGATCGGGCCGCGCAGCAGGTCGTCGACCACGCAGGTGCCCTCTTCCGGCACCTTCATGCGCACCACATAGGGCAGGCCTGCGGCGCGGCGCCGCTCGACTTCAGCCTCCGGCAGGGCCAGATCGCTGGGCTTCAGCGCGGTGCGGCCGGCCTCGCGCAGTTGCTCGCGCAGCTGCTCCAGCTCCTCGGCGGTGCGGTAGCAGTGGAAGGCGTGGCCCTTCTCGACCAGCTCGTCGCAGTACTTCTTATAGATGTCGCCGCGCTCGCTCTGGCGGTAGGGGCCGTGGGGGCCGCCCACGTCCGGCCCCTCATCCCAGTCCAGGCCCAGCCAGCGCAGGCTGTCGAGGATGGCACGCTCCGACTCGGGGGTGCTGCGGCTCCGGTCGGTATCCTCGATCCGCAGTACAAACTGACCGCCCTGGGCGCGGGCGAAACACTGGTTAAACAGGGCGATATAGGCGGTGCCCACATGGGGGTCACCGGTGGGGGACGGTGCGATTCGGGTTCTTACGGTCATGGTCAACCTGGTTGGAGGTTAATAATAGAGAAGGAGAATTCGAGGCGCGCGATTATAGCGCCGGCGGGGCCGCGGGCACAGTGAGCGTCAGAACACCTGCCTTTTTAGTACAACGTCCCAATTTTGCACCAAATGACAAGAAAAAAGCTCAAAAAAACGTGACCTCCCTCACAAAACTGGTATCATTGGTACTAATTGCATGAATAGGGCCCAGGCTAAACCGTTAAGGATAGTCGTTGTAGGGCTGTAGCCTGCAAAATAGTCACTACAATCAACAACAATTTCTTGGTCCCAGGAAGATTCACCATGAAAAACACAGTACTTCGTTCCGTGGTCGCTGCCACTTTGGCCGCCGTATCTCTGAGCGCAACCGCGGCCACCAATCCCACGGCGGCTACCGCCGGCTCCTCCCAGGGAAGCTTCGATATCAACCTGATACTAGAGCCGCACGTCATCGTGACCGGCTTTGAGGATATGACCATCAATGCGGCCGACACCGATGTCACCGAGACTGACAATATCTGTATCGGCGGCTTTGGCTTTTCCAACTTCAACGTATCTTTCGGCAGCCTGAACGGCAACGCGGATGTGGGTACGCCCAACGGCACAGATCCCTTCCTGCTGCTGGACTCCAGCACCTCCGAAACCATTCCCTACTCCGTTGGCTTCGCTAACAGCGCCTCAGCAGGTGCCGCAGACGAAACCAGCTCCGACGGCTCTCTGAGCACCAGCTTCGCGCGCGCGGCCAACGCCACCGCGGCCGCTTGCACGGGCGGCGGCGAGAACGCCACCCTGTTCGTAGGCGTCAACGCCGCCGACTGGCAGGATGTGCAGGGCAAGAACTTTACCGACACCCTCACCGTGATGGTGACAGCCATCTGATAGCCCTGCCACCGGGCCTCTGGCCCGGTCATGTCCCCCATGAATCGCCTAGTAGCGGGAGCAATGCTCGCGCTGGCGCTGTGCGCCCGGAGTACCACCGGGCTCGCCGCCAGCGCGGCCTTTACGCTGGATACCGCAGCGCCGGACGGTTTTGCCGATCTGACCGAACCCCAGCAGTTGATCGCGGACCTTTACTATGGCAGCCGTGCACTCGGTGCCGCGCTGGTAACGGTCGATCCGGCCACTGTACGCTTCGAAGATCCCGAGACCGTGCTCCGGCTGCTGCCGCCCGCAGTGGACAAGGAGGCCGCACTTGCGCACCTGAGCGAACCACAGCCTCGCAACTCCGATAAAGTGTGCCGCACGGCTCGGCAACGACACTGCGGCTATCTCGCGCCGGAAGACTTTGCGCTGATATACGATGACAGCCGCTTCCGCATCGATCTGTTTTTTGCCGCAGATCTGCTGTCGCAACAGGCGGCGATTGACGATCCCTACCTGCCCGAATCCAGCAGCAGCTTTTCCTTCATGCAGAGTTTCAGCGGTAGCTGGTCCGGCGTAGAGTCGAACCGCGGTATTGATGGCCGCAGCGCCTCGCTGTTCGGCCAGTCGATTCTGAGCTTCGGCGAAAGCGGCCTGCACAGCCAGTGGACCGCCACGGATGAGGGTAACGGGCAGATATACCAGCTCAACTGGGCGCGCGACTTCCGCGGCCACGCCTGGTCCCTGGGCTTGATACAGCCCCAGGGCGGCTTCAGCAGCTTTCTCGCCGCGCCCTACCTCTACGGCCTGGAATACCGCAGCTCCAATAACAGCCGTATCGACAGCCGCTACCAGGGGGGCACACCGCTGGAGATCAACATGCCGGTACGCGGCCGCGTGGAAATTCACCGGGAGGGGCGCCTGCTGTTCAGCCAGCTTCTCGAAGCCGGCAACCAGCTGCTCGATACCTCCAGCCTGCCCGGCGGCGCCTACGAACTGGAGATCCGCGCTTTCGACGAAAACGGCAGGCCGCTCTCCCAACAGCAGCGTTTCTTCGCCAAGGACTCTCTTCTGCCCGCCCCGGGAGAGTGGCGCTGGACACTGCAGGCCGGCCAGCCGGCCCAATTGGTGCAGGACGACTTGCTACCCGAGCGGGGAGAAGACTACTTCTTCCAGACCGGTGTAGCCCGCCGGCTCTTCGATGACACCGGCCTCTTTGCCACCGCTGCAGCCACCGAGAAAGAACAGCTGCTGGAGCTGGGGGCGCGCTGGATCAGTGAATACGTGGAACTGTCCCCCTCCCTGCTTAAGGCGCGCGACGGCAGCAGCGGCCATCGGATACACGCCTTGCTGAAGACCCCCTATTTCACCCTAAGCGGCTCCGACACCCGGCTGAGCCCGGAACGCAGACCAGATACGGTAGACTTCAGCCGCTATGCGCTGCTCGGCACAGGCTATTCCAGCCGCAACGCCAGCCTGAACAGTGCCATGCTGGGCGGCCAGATTTCACTGCGCTACTCTGAACAGGATCGCGGTATTTATGTTTCCGCGACGGACCTGCCCGGCGCGCCGCAGGTGTCGGCCGCCAATCGCCTAACCACTTTGGAGTACCGCCGCGATATATTCCGCAATAGCCGCTGGCTGGGAGAACTGACCCTGTCCCACAGCGACGCCGATGGCGAACAACTCACCGCAGCCAGCATCCGCTTCCACTACCGTGGCGACAGCTGGAACCACAGCGCCACCTTGCGCGGCGATACCAACCCTGCGGAGTACGGCGGTACGCGCCTCGGGTTCAACTCGAGCTGGCAGGACGGCAACCGCCTGCCGATGGATTTGTCACAGCAGTTCTCCGGCGAGATATCCGAAAACCGCTACTATCTGGGCAGTGGCACCCGGGTGGCCGGGCGGCGGGGTGCGATCAGCTCCACGCTGGACTACCGCGCGGAAAGCATCAGCGGAGAGCGCTCTTTCAACTACCTCGGCAACTTCAACACCACCCTGATGACCGATGGCAACCGCTTCGCCTGGGGTGGCGAAAGAGCCACGGGCAGCGCCCTGCTGGTGGATATCCAAGGCAGCCCGGAGCAGGATTTCGAAATTCTGGTGGACGGCGCGCGGCGTGGCTATGCGAAGGGCGGACAACGCTCGGCGATCAGCCTCCCCGCCTTTCAGAGCTACGACATCACCCTGCGCCCAGTGGCAGACGGCTTCTATGACTACCGGGAGCTGCAAAACAGGATCACTCTGTACCCCGGCAATGTCGCCAATGCCAGTTATCAGGTCAAACCGCTGATACTGGTATTGGGGCGCATCATGGAGGATGGCAAACCCGTTGCCCACAGAAAAATCTCCATCGGCGAGCAAAGCGCCATCACCGACGAGTTCGGCGTCTTCCAGCTGGAGATGTATGCCAATCCACGCAAGCTGCAGGTACCGCCTGTGGTTTGGGGCGACTGCCGGATTCCCCTGCCGGAGCAGAGTGCCGGTGAGCACTGGGTGAATTTGGGGGATATCGATCTTTCAAACGCGGAATGCGGAGGCTATCAAAGCGACTATGCCGCACGTGAAACATATGAAACGCATTAGTAACTTGCTTGCGCTTGGGGCGCTTTGTATTTTCGCGGGCCTTTGTAACCAGGTGATGGCCCAGCCATGCTCTAGCCCCCAGTCCAATACCCGAATCGAGGCCTGCGAATTCGATTCGCAACCCATTGCGCTTGACTTGCAAACTGCCGAGCAAGGGTACATTCCGTTCCGCAGTATCAGCCGCGGCCGTTTCTGTTTATTTATTTGGTGCACTCCTTGGAACGCCGTCAGTTACACCGCCCAGGTCGACGGCTCTTCAGCAGGAAGCTCTTTCTTGCTTTCTGGAGCAAATGGGTCAGTGCCCATTAATTTGACATACTCAAGCACTAGCGCCTCGGACCAACCGCTGCAGCCCGGAGTGCCGACCAGCCCCGTTCCGGGCACCAACAGCCACGAAAATGCGAATATCACTGTCTGGCTTACGGGGCCTGACGCTGGAGCATCACTGCTTCCCGGCACCTATACCGGAACATTTACCCTTACCCTGCGACAACAAGGCAACTGCGATTACCGCGGCTGTCAGGTCGATACGGTTTCATTCAGTATTGAATTGAATGTGCCGGCCAATATTCGTATCAGCGGTCTGGACAATATGCCGATCAATGCTCCCGCCGAGATGACTAAAAGCGAAGATTTCTGCGTGTTCACCCAGGGCGGCGCCAACTTCGGCATCAGAGCGGACAGTGCCGTGGGCAACGGCAGCTTTCAGCTCGAAGGACAGAACACCGGCGAAAAAATTTCCTACAATACCGAGGCAGATACCTTTCCCGCCAGTGCCCCAGTACCGCTTAGTGAAGGTATCCCGACAACTGCCATCTGGAGCGGCCATCCCCAGCAGGACTGTAACAACAGCTCCAATATGCGCATCGTTATCAGTCTGCCGCCTGGCGCTCTCGACAACGCTATGGAGCGGCAATACCACGACACCCTGACGCTGACTGTGGAGCTGGAGTAACGATTGCGCCCGGCCTACCGTCAGCGAAGGGGTATACTAAGCCTTTTAGTTTCCCGCCCCCGCGCCAGCAGCTCGAGGTGCCCACCGGTGATATCCTCCTGTATCGGCAGAGCGGCGCCGGCGTAAAGCCGCCCCTTCAGCGACAGCGGGCGGCAGCTGGCTTCGCTCAGGCAGTGCTGTACCTCGGCCACCTCGACGTTGATATTGCCACTGTTCTTCAGCACCCACTGATCCCCCTGCTTTTCGACCTCCAGCTTGTAGCGGCCATCCTTCGGCTGCACGAAGATCAGCGCCTGATAGGCAACGAGGATTTTCAGTGCGGAGCGGTCGCTCTTGATTTTCCCGACCACCGGCTTGAAGGTCACCCGGTAGACCCTCTCCCGCTCCAGGTTCCGCTCCAGAGACATGATGCGAAAACGCTTCTGCTCACCGGTGGTCAGCACCGCCTTGGAAGGACTGACCAGCAGCTTGAACTCCTTCGGGTCCACCACCCGCACCCGCTTCTCGTCCGGCAGGCCGGGGTTGTCCACCCGGTAGATCTCCGTCTGCAGATAGAGCGTCTCCTTGTCCGGGTTGGTCACGACGATATCGTCGCGGGCATTGGGGGAGTCGTCCAGATAGACAATGATCTTGTCCAGGGACATGGCGGCCAGGGCCGACTGGGTGAGCGACAGCAAAAGAGCGGCAAGAATTCTCTTCATAGCAAACGGGCGTAGCTTTACGTGGAAAGCCACATTCTATCCGCGCCTACAGGGCCGGGGAACCGCTATTCCGCAGTTATCAGCACCATTTTGCCGTCTGCGGACGCGGAAAGGGGGACACAGTAAGCACCCGGGCGACCGGCCAGGCGCCTCTCTTCCAACGCCTGATTCCTCATATCGCGAACGGAGAGGTAATAGTGATCGGCGGGGATGCGGCTGAGACACAGCTGCCCCGTGTCTGGGTCATCGGTCTGGCGCAGCTGCGCTCTGGAGGAGAGGCGCAGCGTGATACGCGCCGAAGCCGAGGCGCTGACTATATTTTCAGCGCCACCGGTAGCGATTGGCAGGGCGAGTCCCAGGCTAAGCAGCACACCGACCGAAAGCTTCCCATACCTCATGGCGCAGGCTCCCTATTTCCATCTCGGCCACTATCCCTTCCGTGGTTTTCCACCCGCTCTTTTTTAGTCTATCAGCCGGATGGAGTTCAAATGGCCCTTGAGAATATTTGGCGCCGGGAGCGCCAAGTGTGCCCACCAGCCCTCCCGACGGGCTCCGCCCGCCCGCGCCACTTTTATGTATAAACTCCTTATCGGCCGGCGAACGGCGAGATTGAGGGTGGAAAAGGGAGAAAAAACGCTCTATGCGGGGAGACCCTGAGGATGCTTGCGGTCAGTGTTGAAAGAGCGGGAAATGTCGGCGGGAAGCGCTTTCCGCGACATATCCCCGTACCGCATCTAGGGCCTGCCCACACTAAATTAAACGACCGCCGCCGCAGCTATCGAATTTAGTGTGAACAGGCCCTAAGGAACCTCTGAATAATTCCGCGATACCTCTGCAAGCCCCGCAGGGCGGGCCCTGAAGGCCGCATCTGCGGCGTTGCAGCTCTTGCAAAGGGCCGGGCCATTCGCGGCGAGCTGCGCCTAACAGCTGCAGCCTTCAGGGCCCGCAGAGGCATTGCGGAGTTATTCAGAGGTTCCCCAACTTTATTGCCTGATCGAGAATCGTCAGGCCTCGGCGGCCAGGCGCTCCTGCCCGGCGTGAGAGGAGGAGGCCCGCCCCTTGCGAGTCTTGCCCGCCCGGGACGGCGGCTGGCAGATTCCGCAGACGAAATCCTGACTGGGCGTGTGTGCGTGGTTGACGAACTTGCCGTGACAACTGGTGCACTCGGACAGCTCGAACATGCCGCTCTCGAAGAAGCGCACCAGGGTCCAGGCGCGGGTGAGCCCCAGCACCGGCTCCTCGCCGTCCAACTCCACCTGCTCCAGATACAGCCGGTAGGCCTTTACCAGGCCTTCCATTCTCTCGCACCCCTGCTCTTCCGTGAGGCGCCGGTAGATACCATAGAAGAGGGACGAGTGGATATTCGGCAGCCAGGTAATGAACCAATCGGTGGAAAACGGCAGCATACCCTTGGGTGGCGACATGCCCCGCACCTCCTTGTAGAGCCGGATCAGGCGCCCCCGACTCAAATCGGTTTCAGATTCCAGCACCTGCAAGCGCGCGTTCAGCTCGATCAGCTCTATGGCGAGCTGTACCTGCTGCATTTCGTTGACCAGGCTTTTTTCGGACATGGTCCACTACCCCTTAGCCTGCATTTGAAGACATCAGAAGAGCCGTATGTATATGGCCCAACCCCTGAGCGCGCTTGTTGCTTGTGAGCTTGGTCAACTGATCCGCGTCATCGAAATGCAAACGGAACAGCAACTGATTGGTCCGCGCCAGCTGAGTTAGCTGTTTCGCGGTCAGCGATACCAGTACCTTAGCCAGCGATTCCTTGATTTTCAGCCGGAATAGGGCTGTTGCGTAGTCTTCCTTGAGAAGCCGCTGTGCCAGCAGCAAGTAACTGAGGTTGATTTCCTGGATCTCGTCGATGGCACTTTCCAACTTCATCTTTTGTTTTCTCCTACGGTGATCTCACCCAGGGAGCGCCCGAATACCCTGGATCGGTTCAAGGAATGCTCTTGCGCGACTACACCATCGCAGGGGCAGACTTCAAACACGACCTTCGGGAGGGCTGCGAAAACCGCCGGTGGAGTCGGATCGGCCTCGCCGGGGACCCCTCGAGTAAAAATCATGCCTTGAGTTTTTTTCTACTGAGAACCCTTCATACACCGCCTCCATGCAGCTTCGGAGCCCACACACCCCGAAATCAAATCCCCCAAAAAAATGTGAAATGCATCATGTCAGTTTTGTGACACATGATCGCGTCGAGGCGAAATTACCATAACTTAACAATCTATTGATATGCCTGTTGTGACTAAAAGCCACAGAGGCACTTTCAGGACAAAGTGCACTTTGATTTCGTGACAGTTCAGCAAATCCGTTGCACCTGAAAACCATTCATGAGGACGAATCGCAACGGCGGGCAGCCAAAAAAGCAAAAGTGATTACAAGTCACCGATTGCGCGCTTCCCCTCTCCCCGACCACTACTGCTGGAATTTCCCCACCCCTAGCGGAAGCGGTCAAACTTCAAACGGTCTTTCCGCTGCTTTGTAGAAAATAGCCACACTCAGCACTTAAGCTCACCACTTTCCGAAGGCCGCTCCCATCCGGTAAAAGCTCTATCGCGCCGGCAGCTTCCGAATAAAATATGAACACCCTCAACACAAAAACTTCTCAATTGCCCACAGGCCCGCTTCTTGCCGCTCCTGCTTACCGAGCTGCCCCGGAAAGAAAACTTTGCACTAGCATGAAATCCTCAAAGAATCAGTGAGAGAATTCACATTTCGGGTGCACTTTACCACAGCAGAACCAGTCTTTTGTGACAATTCTTCACATCCAACCTGCACAAAATTAATTTTGTGACACGCATCACAAACTATTTCTGGTATTCCAGATCTAGCGTCTGCAACTCCCTCACCCAGACCAACAGTTCCGCAATTACCTGGTAGAGGCGGGGTGGAATGCGCTCATCTATGTCCAGTTGCATCAGCAAGGCGACCAGTTCGGGAGCGTCGTGGACGAAAATGCCCTGTGCGCGCGCCTCGGCAACAATGCGCTCCGCCAGTTCGCCGTAGCCCCGGGCCACCACTCGCGGCGCTGTATCGCCGTCCCGGTAGGCCAAAGCGACCGCTCGACGCCGCTCTTCCCGCTTGGCCGTCACGCTTCCACCTTCAGTATTACCTCTTCAAAGCCCAGCGCGCTGAGGCGCTCGCGCAGACGCGCGGCGGCGCCATCGAGCCGCGCCGCCAATCCCTCGGAGGTGGAGGCCAGCACCAGATCGAGGCGCTCCCCGTGCAGCCCCAGGCGCACCTGTATCTCGCCGCCGCCCAGCAGCCGCAGGGTCAGATGCGAGCGCCAACTGTTCTCCTGTTGCCGCTCTCGCCGGCCGTCGGCCGCCTCACCGCCCTCCCGCTGCGAGACCAGTTCGGGCGGCTGAAACGTGAGGGCCATGGCAAGCCCGGGCCAGACCTCCCCCTCCCAGCGCAGAACCGGTGCGGCGAGCATTTCCAGCTGATGGCGCAACAGCCCCCGCAGGGTCTCGCCGGCCGCCCCGTCGCGCGGAACTCTGAGCCGGGGAGCCGTTTCGGTAGCGCCCTCCACCGGTGCCGTCCCGGCTGGCGGAGACGGCGCCGTCTGCCCACTGCCTTTCGGCAACCCCGCGGCGGGGATCCGGCCGGAGTCGGAAGGAGCGTCCGAAAGCGGGGACGCGCCCCGCCCCGCGGGGGCGGCGGGCTCCGGCGCCCGCGGCGGCACCCGGGTCAGGCGCATCTGCGGCTCCCGCGACAGCATCTCGCTCCCCAAGGCGCCGCGATACCAGCGCTCCAGGTGGGGCTCGTAAAAGAGCCCGCTGCGGTCCACGCTGGTGCGCAGTTCCCGGGCCAGCTGCTCCGGCTGCGCCGCTTCGGCAGAAGGCAACAGCGGCGCCGGTGGACGTATCGCAGAGGGCGGCGCCGGGTAGCGCAGCAGCAGGTCTGCAATCGCGCGAGCGGCGGCGCTGAAATGAGTGCGCACCGAGCCGGCGCCGGAAGAGGCCGTTTCCACCGGCGCGCCGCCGGGCCGGGCCCGACTGGTGCCAGCCGCGACCTTCTCCCCCCGCAGCAGCCCAGGGGCTCCGGGGCCAGCCGCCTCCGGCAGGGGGGCACGCGGGTGCAGACGCGAATCGCTGCGCAGCGCCGACACCGCCTCTCCGGGAGCCGCCGGGCGCACCGGCTCGGTCAGGGTCGGCGCCGGTGCCGTGTCCACCCGCTTGCCCAACACCTGGTGCAAAAGGGTGTCCAGTATCGGGGTAATTCCGCTCACAGGCGCCCTTGATCATCGTCGGCACGGGTGCCGTAGGATCGCGCTAGATCGCGCCTGCGCTGGGATACGCCTATCTGTTTCTGCAGCTCCTCCCGCCGCTCCAACAGACAGCGGCGTATTTCCATATCCTGTTCCAGAATCCGCTCCAGCATTTCACCCTTGCGGCGGCGATCCTCGTCGCTGAGCTGGATGCCCTCCTCGGCCCTGGAGAGGGATTCCACTTCGACGACATAGCAGGATTGCTCCTCGACCAGTGTGAACCAGTCCTTTTCCCGCACGCAGGCGAGCATGCGGGAGGATCGCGCCAACAGACTCGCGTAAGCCGCCAGCAACCGCTCCGGTGAATTCAGCGGACCGCCCTCCGTGGAATAGGAGTCTTTCATCACGCCCCCTTATCTCCCCGAGGTTCGATTTCGCGCCACGCGGAGGCCAACTCCCCGAGCAGGCGCCGGGCTTCTTCCAGCGCCGCCGCATCGTCGTGCAGGTTGGCCTTGAGCAGAAGGCGGGCGATGTAGTCGTACAGGGACGCCATGCGCTCGGCCAGTTCACCGCCGCGCTCGCGGTCAAGGGCGGCCAGCAGCCCTTTGTTGACGATGTCCAGGGCTTTGGAAATGGCCTTGCCTTTTTCCGCACGGTTGCCGTCGCGGAGGTGAATCTCCGCAGCGCGGATGGCACTGTCCGCGCCGTCGAACAGAAGGGTGATCAGGCGGTGGGGGCTGGCGGAGAGCACATCGCTCTCCACCCCGACCCGGGCATAGGCGGCGGCGCCGCGGGAGCGGCCCGCGCCTGGATTCAGGTTCATCAATGACTTCTCCCTGCGTTATTGCTTCAATTGCGCGCTCAGGGCCTCGAACTGCTGCGTCAGATAGGTACTGGTGGAATTCATCTGCGCGATCAGGCTATCGAGCTGGGCGAACTGGCTGCGGTAGCGGGCGATGGTCTCCTCGATGCGGGCTTCGGTACGCTCGTAGCGCTCCGACAGCCCCTCAATGCTGCTTTCAAGTCCCTCGGTGGCATTTTTCAGCGTACCATCCTCTTCCAGCAGGCGATCCAAGGTGCTGTCGACGCGGTCGGCAAAGCCCGCGGCGTCACCGGTCGCACCGGCAAAGAATCCCGTCAGATCCGCGAGCCGGTTGGCCACCGCATCGTCGAGCGCCTCTTCGTCCACCTCCAGCGTGCCGTCCAGTTGCAGGCTGATACCCAAGTCAGCCAGGGTACTGAAACCGGCACCGTCGACGACCTCGCCCATCAGGTTACGCAGTTGGCTCTCGACGCTGCGCACCGTAGCGTTGCCCAGGAGCGTGCCGGCACTGCCGGTGTCCGCGTTGTAGCCAGTCAGGTCTGACAAGGTCTTCTGCAGGTCGTTGTAGGCGGAGACAAAGGCTTTGATATTTTTCTGCACGGATTCGCTGTCGCGGGTTATATCCAGGGTCGCGCTGCCGGTGTCGCCGATATCCAGCACCACACCCTGGATGGCCCCTTCGACCCGGTTACTCTGGCTTTCAATTGCGATGCCGTTGACGGTCAGCTCTGCGTTGCGCGCCTGTATTTCGGTGGCCGCATCCAGGCTCAGCTGCCCGCCCAGGCCAGTGAAGTTCACCGAGGCAATGGCCGCCTCGGTGCCGGTTTCTCTGGAGGACAGCACCAGGCGATAGGGCTGCCCGCTGCCGTCGTTGACAATCGACGCGGTGACGCCGGCATCGGCGTCGTTGATCGCATCGCGGATCCCTTCCAGCGAGCTGTCTTTCGCGCTCACATTTACACTGAAGCTTTCGCCACTGCCCAGGGTAAAGTCGATACTCCCCGCCCCCAGGGCCTCGCTTTTGTCCGCCAGGCCCGCGGAGGCGATGCTGTAGCGGCGGGCCATTTGCGTCACATCGATATCGTAGGCCCCCACCACGGCCTCCTCATTCGCGGACGCCGCGAGCGACTCGCCGCCGATATCGGTTTTCACCGCGCGGAAAGTCTCCGCGTCCGCGAGCTTGGCCGCCGCCTCCTGAAAACTGGCCAGGGCGCTCTCCAGCCGACCGAAGGCGGAGATCTTTGCCTGGTAGCTCTTCTGCTGCTGCACGATCGGAGTCAGTTGCTGTCGCTCCGCGGACTCCAGCTGGTCCAGGAGACCGTTCAAATCCAGGCCGGAACCGATGCCCAGGGATGAAATACTGGCCATATGTTTTCCTTAATATGGAGGTACCTAGTCTACACAGCCGCCCATTGTGGCGCGCCGATAAAAAAGGAAGCCGCCGAAAAAGCCCGGCAACACCCGCTATTTCTGCCTATCGGCCCAGCCGGACAGGACTTTAGAGCCCCGGGCATGTGGAAAAAGTTTTTTTGTCACACCCTAAAGGCCAGCGCAGATTCGCCGAAAGACTGGGTAACGGCCAGCGCCGTTGTTCTAGAAATCAAACGCCAAACGGTGAGAAACCGAGGGACATCGATATGTCAGTAATCAATACCAACATCACGGCCATGATCGGCCAACAAAATCTGGGCAAATCCCAGAGCGCCCTGCAGACCGCCATGGAGCGCCTGTCCTCCGGCCTGCGTATCAACAGCGCCAAGGACGACGCCGCCGGCCAGGCCATCGCCAACCGCATGACTGCCCAGATCACTGGTCTGTCCCAGGCCCAGCGCAACGCCAACGACGGCATCTCCGTGGCCCAGACTGCCGAAGGCGCCCTGAACCAGGTTAACGACAACCTGCAGCGCATCCGCGAGCTGACCGTTCAATCCCAGAACGGTACCAACTCTGCCGACGACCTGAAGTCTATCCAGGCCGAGATCGATCAGCGCCTGACCGAGATCAACCGCATCTCCGAACAGACTGACTTCAACGGCGTCAAGGTGCTGGCCGACGACCAGACCCTGTCCATCCAGGTGGGCGCCAACGACGGCGAGAGCATTAGCATCAGTCTGAAGGAAATTACCTCCGCCACCCTCGGCCTCGACAGCTTCAACGTCAATGGCCCCCAAGGCACCCTGACCGCCCAAACCGGTGGCACCACCACTGAAATGCAGGACGCCTACGGCACCACGACCCAGATCGCCGACTCCACTATTGCCGAGAACAATGCCGGTGACCTGGCATCCCGTCTGGGTGTCGCAGCCGGCAGCGTCGTCTTCACCGGCACCGCGCAGACCGACGAAGCCGGTAACTGGTATGCCGAAGTCACCATCACCGCCAACTCCACGGCCGAGTCCAACTCACTGAAGGCGCTGGGCTTCGATCTGGACAACGGCGCCAGCGGTACCTACTACATCGCCCTGGAGCCGAGCGACGCCGATGTAACCTCTGCAGCCACCACCGCCGCGTTCAGCATCGACACCGCCAATATCAGCCTGTCCGACCTGAGTGCCGGCCGCACCTCCAACGGCCTGGCGGCTCTGGACAGCGCCCTGGAACAGGTGGACGAGCTGCGCTCCGATCTGGGTGCCATCCAGAACCGTTTCGAGTCGGCCATCACCAACCTGCAGACCAACCAGACCAACCTCTCTGCAGCCCGCTCGCGTATTGAAGACGCCGACTACGCTGTCGAAGTCTCCAATATGACCCGCGCGCAAATTCTGCAGCAGGCCGGCACTTCCGTTCTGGCCCAGGCCAACCAGGTACCGCAGAACGTGCTGTCCCTGCTGGGCTAATCGCCAGCCAAGTGACCGGGACCTTTCCGGTCCAACGAAAAGGGGGCCTCTGGGCCCCCTTTTCTTTTGTTAACGCCGCTTTTGCCTGAGGCATCCTTCTCCGCTATCTCATCCCAGCCTATAGCACTGGATTATCAGCCCATGAGCAAACTACGCCCGTACTCACCCAGTCACCAGCCCACGCGCCGCGCCATCAACGCCGTTGCACCAAAAGAGCAGAACAGACTGATCGCCCTCTATCGGGCGCGACAGTGGCGCGAGGCCGAAACTCTGGCCCGGAAACTGACGCGCAGGTACCCGAGGGATTCCTTCGCCTGGAAATCCCTGGGCTCGATCATGCTGGAGTCGGGGCAGTGGCACCCGTCGCTGGAGATACTGGAAAAGGCGCTGGCGCTGGACCCCGGCGATGCGGAAATTCACAACACCATGGCCCAGGCCCTGTACCGACTGGGGCGGGCCGGCGATGCGGTCGAACATCTCGAGAAGGCCCTGGAGCTCAACCCCGCCTTCAAACAGCCGCGATTAATGCTGATCAAGCTCTACAACGACGCCGGTGGATTCCAGCAGGCGTTGGAACATATTTCGGTTGCCGAGCGCTATTTCCCCAACGACGGCACTCTGCTTTCCCGCAAGGCGCACGCCCTGATCAAGCTGACCCGCTTCGGCGAGGGAATCCGCACCCATGAGGCCATTGTTGCCAGGTTCCCCGACGACCCGGTTCACCTGTCCAACCTGGCCAGCGCCTACCGCAACGTCGGGCGCTTCAAGGAGGCGGAGCGCTACTACCTGAAGGCGTTGGCGCTGGCACCAGAGCAGGACAAGACCTACTCCAACTACCTGATGGCAATGCACTACAACCCGGAATATACCGCGGAGGATCTCTTCAAGGCGCACCGCGAGTGGGACACCCGTTTCCGGCCAGTGCAGCGCAAACCGCGCCCCCGCCCCGCGGACCTGTCCCCCGAGCGCCGCCTGCGCATCGGCATGATTTCAGCCGGTTTCCGCATCCATCCGGTAGGGCAGATGATCACCTCGGCGATCGAAACGCTGCCGCGGGAGGACTTTGAGATTTTCGCCTACACCGTAGACGACATGGTCGACACCCTGACCAGGCGCATGCGCCAACGGGCAGACCACTGGATGTCGGTGACCCATCTCGATGAACGGCAACTGGCCGAGAAGGTGCGGGAAGACCGCATCGACATACTGCTGGATCTCTGCGGCCACACGGAGGGCAACCGGCTGCTGACGATCGCGCACGAACCCGCCCCGCTGCATGTGAAATGGGTGGGCGGCCTGATCAATACCACCGGCCTGCAGGCCATGGACTACCTGATATCCGACGCGGTGGAAACACCCCCCGGCGTGGACGGGCAGTATATAGAGAAGCTGATCCGCCTCCCGGATGACTATATTTGCTACATGCCCCGCGGCGATGCGCCGGAAGTGTCACCACTCCCCGCCCTCCACAACGGCTATGTCACCTTCGGCTGTTTCAACAACCCCTCCAAGTTGAATGATGTGGTACTCAGCAAATGGGCGTCGATCATGCAGCGGGTACCCGGCAGCCGGCTGTTCCTGAAGGGGATGCAATTCGACAGTGAGGAGTTCCTCGAACGCACCTGCGTGACGATGGAGCACCTGGGTATCGAGCGCCACCGCCTTATTCTCGAAGGCCACTCGAAGCACTATCAACTGCTAGAAGCCTATAGCCGCGTGGATGTAGCGCTGGATCCCTGGCCCTACTCCGGTGGTCTGACGACCTGCGAAGCGCTGTTGATGGGCGTACCTGTTATTACACTGCCAGGCCCCAGCTTTGCGGGGCGCCACTCCGCCACCCACCTGATCAATGCCGGCCTGCCGGAACTGGTGGTGGACAGCTGGGAGCGCTACGAATCGCTGGCGGTGGAACTAGCTTCCGATACCGCCAGCCTCAGCGCGATTCGCCGCGGCCTGCGCCAGCAGCTCAAGGACTCGCCGGTCTGCGACCACCGCCGCTTTGCCAGGCATCTTGGCACAGCCCTGCGCGCCATCTGGCAGCGCTACTGCGACGGCAAGGCCCCCGCGGCGCTCACATTCGACAAGGAGGGGCGGGCCCAATTCGACGGAGAGGCAGAGCCGGTCAGAATCAGGATGCCCGTGATAGCCGGTGCCGCTTCACGGGCCGCTCACTCCGATTGCAGACCTTCCCTAGAATTCGATTGGCAGCTTCCGGGAAAAATCATCGCCATCGACAATGGTGCCAAGCTGATCGGTGAAAGCGGCCTGGAAAAGTTGCTGGACCTGAAGGCGTTCGGTGTGGTGGCCTTCGATCCAGGCAGCCGCGTAAAAGACCCGAAGCGCTTCGAGGGCAGCGAAGACGTACAGCTCTTCCCGCACGCGGCGCTGGGCAGCGGCCAGACCTCCACGCTGTACGCCTGCCTGTCGCCAGAGATGAGCGCCACGCTGAAACCCCTGCCGCCTGAGCAGCTGCCGGAAGACCGGCGCCAGTGTGCGCGGGTGCTGGCCACACTGCCCATCAATACCATCGCCCTCGACAGCATCGAAGGCCTGCAAAGCCTGGACTGGCTGATCCTGGACCACCTCAGCGACACCGAGAGTGTCCTGGTGCACGGCGAACAGGCATTGCGGGAGACCTTGCTGATTCAGGCGCGCGTCGTCTTCCAACCGACACACGAACGGCAACCCGATCTCGGAAAAATCAGCCACTGCATGTCCCGACTCGGTTTCCGTTTCTATCGTCTGAATAATCCAACATACCGAAGCCACTTTCCGATCCTCGGCGATTTGCGGCAACAACAGGCGAGCGAGTTGGAAAGCGCCGACGCCCTGTTCCTGCCCGACCGGGAACGCATGGCAAAACTGGACGACGGTCAGAAGACGAAGCTGGCGTTCCTGCTGCACACGGTATACGGCGTAAAGGATGTTACCTATTCCCTGATAGCGAGCGTAGACACGGAAAAGGCGGAGCGCTATCTGCAGGCCGAAGACCTGGCAAGCGCACAAACGGCAACACAGACGGCCGCACCGGACACCGCAGATACCCCCGGCGAGGCCCCCAGCGATCAAGGCGGTATTCGTATTCCCGATGCCCCTTTCATGTCGCACGCCGAACGTGAACTTTTCAGGAAATCCCTTCGGGGCGCCCGGCGCTATTTCGAGTTCGGTTGCGGAGGTTCTACCGTGTGGGCAGTAGAACAGGGCCTAACGGTATACGGCGTGGAAAGCGATGAAAAGTGGGTCAGCGCCCTAAAGAGCCGGCTCGGCGACAGTTGCCAGGTGAAAACGGTCGATATCGGCCCAACCGGTGACTGGGGGTACCCGCTGTCATTGGCCGACAAGCCCAAGTTCTCCGCCTATAGCCGCGCTATTCACGCACACGACACGGGGTTTGACCTGATACTCGTAGACGGCCGCTTTCGCGTCGCCTGTACCCTTGCGGCGATCGAACACATCCTGACCCGAAACCGGGACAGAGATAGCGCCAGAATTTTCATTCACGACTTCTGGAACCGTCCTCAATACCACTGTGTACTCGAGTTTTTGCACGAGGAGGAAAGCATTGAGAGCGCCGGTCTGTTTCGCATCAAGCCGGATATCGACCTGCAGAAACTGCAAAGCCTGTGGAGTGACTATTCCTGTCAGCCGGCGTAAGGCGAGGCCAAGCCTAAAGTCTTCGCGCCTGCTGCCGATAGATCAGATACAGCTGCTCCATAGCCCAAACGCACTTGTCCACTAACCCCCTCCCAAGATTGGGACCATCCTTGCCCCCGCTCGGGGGCTTTTTTTAAGTCCGGCGGCAGGCAATGGAACACCGGCCATAATCGAAAACTGCGGGAAAAAGTGGATCGCATCCCGGGCCTGGGTACTGCCCATAGCCGCGGCGGGCGCGTTCGGAGGGGAATCTCGATTTCTGTCTGGAGGCGCTGACACCCGCGCGGCGGGAGCCCACTCAACGGAGCAGGTTTTCCCGCCGCTATGCGGACGCCTATATCTGCATATTCATAATGTCCTTGTAGGCCGCCACCAGACGGTTGCGTACCTGCACGCCCATCTCGAAGGCGATACCCGCCTTCTGGCTGGCGATCATCACATCGTGCAGTGCCACGCCCGGCTCGCCGGACTGAAAGGCGCGGCTCATATCGCCGCTCAGATTTTGCAGCTGGTTGATCCGCGCCAAGCTGTCGCGCAGCGCATCGGCAAAGCCGCCGCCCACCGCGAGATCCACACGCCTGTCACCGCCTGCGGCCTCTCCGGCCAGGCTGTGCATCTGCGCCAATACACTATCGATTGAGGGA
Organism: Microbulbifer sp. ABF4_143; assembly: GCF_056160225.1. Taxonomy (NCBI): domain Bacteria; kingdom Pseudomonadati; phylum Pseudomonadota; class Gammaproteobacteria; order Cellvibrionales; family Microbulbiferaceae; genus Microbulbifer; species Microbulbifer sp. ABF4_143. Next base: position 86,597 of record NZ_JBSWWT010000013.1, on the reverse strand, counting down.
CTGGTCATCATCACTGCCTCTATTGGGTTGCGACGCAAAGGTAACAGCGCCCCGCCCAAGGCCAAGCGGCCAAATAGCGGAAAAAAAATGGGCTTTTCTTTCCTTTGCCCAAATTCGGTCTGGCCATAATCAGCCCAGTCTTATCAGCCGCCAGAATCGATCCAAGCAGCAATGCCTTTATATAAGAGACCAATGCACCGCGACCTCTCCCCCCTCTGCGACGGCGGAGCCGCGGCATGAGCAGCGTCGCCCAAACAAGCCCGAGCGCATCGACGCCGGCACTGAACCAGTTGCCGGCGCGGCTGCTCGCCAACCCGCTGATCCCCCTGTTGGTGGCCGGCGCCGCCGCCATCGCTTTGATCGCGGCCCTGTGGATGTGGGCCGGGGGGCCGCAGTATCGCGTGCTCTACAGCAACCTCAGCGAAGCGGATGGCGGCCGCATCATCAGCGAGCTGGAGAGTCGCGCCATTCCCTACGAGTTGAGCCAGGGTGGCCGCACCCTGCTGGTGCCCGGCGACCAGGTGTACAGGCTGCGCCTGCAGCTCGCCGAGCAGGGCCTGCCGGAGGGCGCCAACGCGGGGTTCGAGATCATGGACAAGCAGGCCTTCGGCGTCAGCCAGTTCACCGAGCGGGTGAACTTCCAGCGCGGCCTGCAGGGGGAACTGGCCAGCTCCATCGAATCCCTGGGCCCTGTATCCCGCGCCCGGGTGCACCTGTCCCTGGCCAAGCCGTCGGTTTTTATTCGCGACCGCGAACCGGCCAAGGCCTCGGTGGTGCTGACCCTGGCTCCGGGCCGCACCCTCGGCGAGGGCCAGGTCAACGCCATAGTGCACCTGGTCTCCAGCAGTGTGCCGGACCTGGCGATGGAAAATGTCACCGTCGTGGACCAGGCCGGCCGCCTGCTGTCCCGCCCCGGCGACGGCGCCGGCCTGGACGGCACCCGGCTCGACTATGTGCGGGACGTGGAGCGCCACTACCGGCAGCGTATCGAAAACATCCTCGAGCCCATTCTCGGCAGCGGCAATGTGCGCGCCCAGGTGGTGGCGGAAATCGACTTCGACCAGCGCGAGGAAACCAGCGAGCGCTACACCCCCAACCAGGACGGCCAGCCGGCGGCGGTGCGCAGTGCGCGGCGCAACACCGACTTCGACGGCGACCCGGCCGCCATCGGCGGTATTCCCGGCGCCCTCACCAACACGCCGCCCGGCGCCGCCGCGTCACCGATTCAGGGAGCGGGCGATGGCGGAGGCGGAGATCAGGCCGACGACGAGGGCGACAACCGGGGCCGCCTGCGCAGCGAGCAGCTGATCAACTACGAAGTGGATCGCAACATCACCCATATCCAGCGCCAGCGCGGGCGGATACTGCGGCTGTCGGCTGCGGTGGTGGTCAATTATCGCGAGATCCCCAGCGAGCAGGGAGGAACGGAACCCGCGCCCCTTTCCGACGAGGAGCTGCAGCGCATCGAACAACTGGTGCGTCAGGCCATGGGCTATTCGGAAGCCCGCGGCGACGGTCTGCAAGTGGTCAACAGCCCGTTTGCGACCGGCGAAGCGGTCGCCGAAGTGGCACCTCCCTGGCACAGAGATCCCTTCTGGCAGCAGTTGCTCCTGAGTCTGGCCCGCTACCTGCTGGCAGCTCTGGCGGCGCTGATGCTGTTCCGCTGGGTGCTGCGCCCCCTGGTCGACAGATACACGCGACTGAAGGCGGACACCAACGCACCGGCGGCCCTGCCCCAGGGCTCGGCGGCGGAAAGCAGCGGGACCAATGAGGCCGAGGAAGAGGAGGGGCTGCCACCACCGCGCCGGCGGCGCCGCTCGCCGGCCTATGAGCAGAACCTGAAGGACCTGCACGAGATGGCCAAAGACGACCCCGCCATGGTGGCCATGATCGTGCGCAGTTGGATGAACCGCAATGACTGACGCTAGCCCCATGAGCAACCTGCGCCGCTGCGCCATACTGCTGCTGGCCCTGGACGAAGACAGCTCCGCCGAGGTGTTCCGGCACCTGAGCGCCCGCGAGGTGCAGGAGATAGGCCAGGAAATGGCCAGACTGCACAGTGTCTCCCACGAGGAGATGCGCCGGGTACTGCAGGATTTCTACGAGGAATCAGAGGAGTTCACCGCTCTCAATCTCTACTCCAGCGACCGTATCCGCGCGGTGCTCACCAAGGCGCTGGGCACTGACAGGGCCGCCAGCCTGCTGGAAGACATCCTCGAGATGAACAACGCCGACTCCGGCATAGACGCCCTCAACCTGATGGACGCCAACACCGTGGCCGAGATGATCCGCGATGAACACCCGCAGATCATCGCCACCATCCTGGTGCACCTGGAGCGCCGCCAGGCCGCCGCCGTGCTCGAACACTTCGAGGACAAACTACGCGACGACGTGGTGCTGCGCATCGCCACCTTCAGCGGCGTGCAGCCGGCCGCGCTGCAGGAACTGACCGAGGTACTCACCAGCATGCTCGACGGCCAGAACCTCAAGCGCGCCAAGATGGGCGGCGCCCGCACCGCAGCGGAGATACTCAACCTGATGAATTCGGGTGCCGAGGAAACCGTCATCGAGCGGGTGCGCGCCCACAGCGAGGAGCTGGCACAGAAGATCATCGACGAGATGTTCCTGTTCGAGAATCTGCTGGAACTGGACGACCGCGCGATACAGCTGCTGCTGAAGGAGATCAACACCAAGTCCCTGGTGGTGGCCCTGAAGGGCAGCCAGCAAAAGCTGGTGGACAAGTTCCTGAACAACATGTCCAGCCGCGCCGGCGCCTTGCTGCGCGAGGACATGGAGGCCAGCGGCCCCATCCGCAAATCCCAGGTGGAGCGGGAACAGAAAGCCATTCTGCAGGTGGTGCGCCGCCTCGCGGACAGCGGCGAAATCGTGCTGAGCGGCGGGGACGAGGTCTATGTCTGAAGCCTTCCGGTGGCAGGCCTGGCACATGGAGGAACTGGACGTCGACGGCGCCCGGCGCCGCGCCGCCGAGCGCGAGGCGGAATTACAGGCCCGCTTGGACGAGGCCCGCGAACAGGCCCGCCGCGAAGGCTGGCAGGCCGGTTTCGACGCCGGCCGCGAGGAGGGGCTGGCCCGGGGCCTCGAAGAGGGCCGCCGCGCCGGCGAAGAGGAGAGCGAGCGCCGGCGCCGGGAACTGCTGCAGCCCCTGGCCGGTCTGGCGCGCGAGTTCAGCGACGCCCTGGCACGCCTCGATGAAGAGATGGCCACAGAGCTGGCGGAACTGGCCCTGGCCGTGGGCCGGCAGCTGGCCGGCGACGCCCTGCAGGCCCAGCCTCAGCAGGTGGTGGAACTGGTGCGCACCCTGCTGCGCGAGGAACCGACATTCAACGGCGGCTCGCGCCTGTGGCTGCACCCGCAAGATCTGCCCCTGGTGGAAGCGGAACTGGAACGCGAGCTGGCCGCCAGCGGCTGGCAGGCCAGGCCCGATCCGCGCCTCGATCGCGGCGGCTGCCGAGTGACCGGCCCCTCCGGAGAGCTGGACGCGACTCTGGAAACCCGCTGGGAGCAGCTGCAGGAACGGGTGCACCGCCTGATCCGCGGCACGTCCGGCGGCGCGGAGGCGCAGGCGTGAGCGCACTCCCGGCCAATCCCCACAGTGAACACTGGCGCCGCGCGCTGCGCGGCAGCGCGGCCCGGGTAGCGGCACTTCCCGCCTACCGCGCCAGCGGCCGGATAGTGCGCGCCACCGGACTGGTGCTGGAAGCCGTGGGCCTGCAGGTACCCCTCGGCAGCGGCTGCCGTATAGAACTGACCTCCGGCGCGCAACCGGCCTTCGCCGAGGCGGAGGTGGTGGGCTTTGCCGGCGACAGGCTGTACCTGATGCCGCTGGAGGAGATAGTCGGACTCGCGCCCGGCGCCCGCGTCTTCCCCCTCGGCGACAGCGGCGCGCGCCGTTTTCCCCTGGGCGAGGCCCTGCTCGGGCGCGTAGTGGACGGCAGCGGCCGCCCCCTGGACGGCGGAGCCCCACTCCCCGAACGCGACCGCGGCACCCTCGCCGCCCCGCCGCTGAACCCCCTGGCGCGCACGCCGATCCAGACCCAGATAGATGTCGGCATACGCGCCATCAACGGCCTGCTCTGCGTCGGCCGCGGCCAGCGCCTGGGGCTCTTCGCCGGTTCCGGCGTGGGTAAGTCGGTGCTGCTGGGCATGATGGCCCGCTACACCAGCGCCGACGTCATTGTCGTGGGGCTGATCGGCGAGCGCGGCCGCGAAGTGAAGGACTTTATCGACAACATCCTCGGCGAGGAGGGCCTGCGCCGCTCGGTGGTGGTGGCCGCGCCGGCGGACACCTCGCCGCTGCAGCGGTTGCAGGGTGCCGCCTATGCCACCCGCGTGGCGGAGTATTTCCGCGACCGGGGCAAGAGCGTGCTGCTGATCATGGACTCCCTGACCCGCTACGCCATGGCCCAGCGGGAGATCGCCCTGGCCATCGGCGAACCACCGGCCACCAAGGGCTATCCGCCGTCGGTATTCGCCAAGCTGCCGGGGCTCGTCGAGCGGGCGGGCAATGGGGAAAACGGCGGCTCCATCACCGCTTTCTATACCGTGCTCGCCGAGGGCGACGACCAGCAGGACCCCATCGCCGACTCGGCGCGCGCCATCCTCGACGGCCACATAGTGCTGTCGCGCACCCTGGCGGAGGCGGGCCACTACCCGGCGATCGACATAGAGGCCTCCATCAGCCGCGCCATGACCGCAATCACCGATGGAGAGCAGCAGCGCAATGCACAGCGCTTCAAGCAACTCTTCTCCCGCTACCAGCGCAACCGCGACCTGATCAGCGTCGGCGCCTACAGCCCCGGCCAGGATCCGCAATTGGACCTGGCCGTGCAGCTGTACCCGCAGATGGAGGCCTTTCTGCAACAGGGCATCGGCGAGCGCGCCGGTATCGAGGACTCACAGCGGGCCATGGCGGCCCTGCTCGCTTGACCAAGCCGCAACGGGAGTTGAGCCATGAGTACATCCAATCCACTGGACACACTGATCGACCAGAGCCGCAGGGCCCGCGACAGCGCCGGGCGCCTGCTGGCCGAGGAACAGCGCGGCAGCGAAGCGACCGCCGCTCAGTTGGAAACACTGCAGCGGTACCGGCGGGAATACTGCCAGCGGCGGCAGGAGGCCATGGGCCGCGGCATCAGCGCCGCCGCCCTGGACGACTACAACCGCTTTATTCGCTCTCTCGACGGCGCCATAGCCCGCGCCCGCGAGGCCCTGGCGCAGCAGCAGGAAAGACTCTCCGCCAGCCGCGAGCACTGGCAACAGCGGCAGCGCCAGCTGTCGTCCTACAACACCCTGGCCGCGCGGCGCTCGGAACGCGAACGCCACCAGGCGCAGAGGCGCGAGCGCCTGCAGGCCGACGAGATGACCCAGAACATGCTCGCGCGGCGCCCGCGCGCGGAAGGCCCCAACCCTGTATAGGAGAAAGATCATGGACATCAGCGCACTGCTGGCCGGGCTGCCGCCCGGGGCCGGCGACAGAATCCGCAGCGGAGAGACAGACCCGGCCGATGGGGGCGAGGCCTTCGCCCTCGCGCTGCGGGCCGCCGCCGGCGGCAGAGGCGTGGATGACGGAGACCCGCGCGCCGGAAGCCGCACGGCCCCGGCGGGCGAAAAACCTGCCGCGCTAACAATGCCCCCCGGCGCCCCTCTCGCGGGGACGGATAGCAACCCGCTGGAAATCACCGGCGGGGACAGCGGCAACGAAGAGCGGGCCGCAGAGGTGGATAGCGCCTTGTGGCTACCCCTCGCCGCCGCAGCCGACCTGCGCACTTCCCCGGCGCCTTTGTCCGGCGAACCCGGCGACAGCGCGACGGCCGACCGCCCCCTTGAGCGCCTGGCCGCGGCCGCTCCCCTCGCGCAGCGCGCGCTACAAGAGGCCGCACCGCGACGGGACATGCCCGCAACCGCGGAGCCCCCGGTTCAGCCGCAACCCGATACCCGTGCCGGCGGCGCCGGGGAAACCACCGCCCCCGCAGCGGACACCCGCGGGGCCGCGCCCAAATTGACCCGCGCCGAGGGACCCGCAGTCCCGGCCGGCGCCGCGGCGGAGCCTCTCTCGCAAAACGCACCGTCGACAGCGGCGCCCGCCGCTGTTTCCGGCCCGCCGCCGGGCAACCACTCGGGCCCGGCCTCGCCCGCTGCCCCCGCGCTGTCCCCCAGTCTGCAGGCCCCGCTCGCCAGCCAACCCTGGGGCCAGGAATTGGGCCAGCAGCTGTTGGGACTGGTGCAACGCGGTGAAGAGCAAGTGGAGCTGCAGCTGAATCCGCGCGAGTTGGGCCCGCTGTCGGTGAGTCTGACCCTGGACGACCAGGGAGCCAGAGCCCAGTTCTGGTCCGCCCAGGCGGCGGTGCGCGGCGCCGTGGAGCAGGCCATACCCCAGCTGCGCGACGCGCTGGCCCAGCAGGGCATCGCACTGGGCGAGGCCACCGTGGGCGAGCAACAACAGCAGCAGCGGCGGGCGCCGACTGCCTGGGACTACGCCCCCGGCAACCGGACCAGCGACGGCGAAACTGCAGCGGACTCAGTTCCGCCAAGACCCAGCTCGCAGCTGTCTGCCGCACCCGCGGACCGTATCGGCGGTGTGGATCTATACGCTTAGGGCACGGGTGACAGCACCCCGGCAGCGGAGCACTTTTTTACCGTGACTTCCACTCTCGGGGTAAAGGCTTTTCGGCGGGTGCCGACAAATATTGGAAACAGCAACGGCCACCTACAGCTGATTAAAAGGCACCCGCAAATGATCCTGAAAAACGCTATCAAACCCCTCAAACTCAAACTGCAAACCAAGGTTCTGCTGCTGACACTGCTCCCTCTGTTTCTCGTCACAGCGACACTTACCACCCTGACCGCCGTGACGCGTACCCAGGAGATGCAGCAGTCTCTCGACGCACAGCGGCAGCTGTTGATCGAGAACCGGATAAAGGGGCTCGAAAACCTGATCACCGCCGCGACCACGGCCATCAATGACATGATCGCCAACCAGCGGCTGAGCGCCCGCGAGGCCCAGCGACGGGCAAAGGAAATGGTGCGCGCCATGCGCTTCGAGGGCAACAACTACATCTTTGTCTACGACTTCGACCATATCGGTGTCGTCACGCCGAACAACCCCGCCTCGGAAGGCAAGGATGCCAGCGATCTGCAGAGCGCCGATGGCGCCTACCTGATTCGGGAGATCGTCAAGGTCGCCAAGCGGGGCGGCGGCCAGTTCCAGTACCACTGGCAAAATCTCAACACCGGCGAAGTGGAACAGAAATACTCCTTTGTCGCCGCCATCCCGGAGTGGCGCTGGGCTATTGGCGCGGGCGTCTATATGACGGAAATCAACGATGCAATGGCCGCGGTAGAGGTGACAGCCAGGCGCGATCTGCGCACGGCGATCATCGCCACCGTGGTCACCGGCGCTCTCAGCTTCGCGCTGGTGGCCTGCATCGCCGTATGGCTGGTGCGCCGCACCGTGCGCCCAATCCGCGACACCGCCCGGGCCATGGAGGATATCGCCAAGGGCGAGGGCGACCTGACCCGCCGCCTGCAAGTCGTGAGCGACGACGAAGTGGGTGAACTGGCCACCCAGTTCAACGCCTTCGTCACGCGCATGCAGGAAACCCTGCGGCAGGTGCGCGCCAGCACACGCTCGGTACACCTGGCCGCCGGCGAGATAGCCCAGAGCAGTGAGGAGCTCGCCAGTCGCACCGAGCAGGCCGCCGCCAGCCTGCAGGAGACCTCCGCCTCGATGGAGGAGATCACCGCCACCGTCAACAACACCAGTGACGCGGCGCAACAGGCCAGCGATCTGGCGGGCAACACCGCCAGCGTGGCCCGCAGCGGCGAGCAGGCCATGGCCCAGGTGGAGCGCACCATGGAGGACATCAGCCGCTCTTCGGGCAAGATCGGCGAAATCATCGGCCTGATCGACGGCATCGCCTTCCAGACCAATATTCTGGCCCTCAACGCCTCGGTGGAGGCGGCCCGCGCCGGCGACCACGGCCGCGGCTTCGCTGTCGTGGCCCAGGAGGTGCGCACCCTGGCGAGCCGCTCCGCCGATGCCGCGCGCGATATCCGCCAGTTGATCGACACCTCGGTGAAGCACACTCAACAGGGCAGCGAGATGGTGCGCGAAGCGGGCAGCACCATGCGGGAGATTGTCGCCAGCGTGACCCGGGTAACCGACGTGATTGAGGAAATCAGCAGCGGCGCCCGGGAGCAGAGCGGCGGCATAGGCCAGATCAACACCGCCGTATCGGAACTGGATGCGGTAACCCAACAGAACGCCGCCATGGTACAGCAGGCCTCCGCGGCCGCAGGTCAGATGCGCGCCCACGCCGACAGACTCAACCAACTGGTCAGCGCCTTTATCCTCGGCGATGACGAAGCGGTGGAAGAAAAGATCACCTACCTGGACACGCACCGCAACGGCAAACAGAACGCATCGACCACGCCGGCAAAGGCCCGTGCGCAGGAAATTGAGGAGTGGGCGGCTTTTTGAGCCGCCCCGTTTCCTTCGCCTCGGTGCTAAACGTCGAGATAAGCCCATTACGACGCCCTTTTCTTCGATTTCCCCCGCGCACGCCAGCGGCATACTCCGTCGCCATCCATGAATGAATTTCCGTTAAAAGGCGCAAGTGAATGGCAGAGACATCGAGCAAACCGCGCGGTCTGGTGTGGCTGGCGGTAGTGGCGGCAGCGCTGATCGTCGCCCTGGTGGCGATGAATATGGTCCTGCTGCTAAGGGGTATGAACGGCGGCGACACTGTGCCCGAAGCGCAGGCGCAGGAACCCGAGCGGCCCGCCGACCCCATCTTCGTCAAGATAGATCCCTTCACTGTCAATCTGCAGGGCGACCTCTACGGCCGCCTGCTGTATGTGGGCCTGTCACTGCAGGTGGGCGATGAGGAAACCCGGGAATTCCTCCTCGAACATATGCCCCAGGTGCGCAGCCGCCTGCTGATACTCCACTCGGCCCAGAGCGCGGAAGAGCTGGTCACCCCCGAAGGCAAGCGCGCACTGATCGCGGACATAATCGCCGCGCTGGCGGAACCCATGGCCAAAGCCCAGCCGGAACTGCAGATCGACGACGTCCTCTTCACCGAGTTCATCGTGCAATAGGGGAAGGCAGATCATGGCCCAGGACGACCTGCTCTCACAGGAGGAAATCGACGCCCTGCTGCACGGCCCCGGCGACGGCGCCGACAGTGGCACCGCCAGCTCGGCACCGCAAATGCGGCCCTATGACCCGGCCACCCAACAGCGGGTGATCCGCGAGCGGCTGCACAGCATGGACATTATCAACGAGCGGTTCGCGCGGCACTTCCGTGTCAGCCTGTTCAACCTGATCCGCCGCAGCGCCGATATCACGGTGGAGTCGGTGCGCTACCAGAGTTTCAAGGATTTCGCCCGCAATCTGCCGGTGCCCACCAACCTGAACCTGATATCCATGAAGCCTCTGCGCGGCACCGGCCTGATGGTATTCCCGCCGAGTATGGTATTCATGGTGGTGGACAGCCTGTTCGGCGGCGACGGGCGCTTCGTCACCCGCTCCGAGGGGCGCGAGTTCACCAACACCGAGCAGCGCGTGATCCGGCGCATACTGAACCTGGCCATCGGCGCCTACCGCGACTCCTGGAAATCGGTGTACGAACTGGACATCAGCTACCTGCGCTCCGAGCTGCAGGCGCGTTTCGCCAATATCACCAATTCGCCCAACGAGATCATCGTCAACACCACCTTCCACCTGGAAGTGGGCAACCTGTCCGATCGCTTCCAGATCTGTATGCCCTATTCGATGATCGAGCCGCTGCGCGATCTGCTCACCAACCCGGTGGCGGACGGCCGCAACGCCGGCGACAAGACCTGGAACCGGCGTATGGCCGGCGAGATACGCCAGTCCGAAGTGGAGCTGGTAGCGGAGTTTGCCAGCCTGCCGAGCCGTATCGGCGCGGTACTTAATCTGAAGCGCGGCGACGTGCTGCCCCTGGATCTGCCGGACACGGTCACCGCGCGGGTGGATGGCGTGCCGGTGCTGGAGTGTGAATTCGGTAGCCGCAACGGCCAGCGAGCCCTGCGCGTATCCCGCGTGATAGAGCGCAGCGGCGGGCGCACGCTGCTCGGCGCCGACAATTTTATCGAGGGGGCAATGCCCAAGAGCGAGGAGAGCGAGCAATGAGCGACGCCGAAAAAACCGAAGACAACACCGGTGGCGAAAGCTGGGCGGCGGCCATGGCCGAACAGCTGAGCGACGCCGACCCCTGGGCTGAGGCCCTGGCGGAACAAAAATCCGCCGACAGCAAGGAAAACGCCGGCGCGCGCAGCGCCGGCGAGCAGGTCTTCAAACCGCTGGAACAGGGCGGCACCAATGCCGCCAGCCGCGACCTGGAGATGGTGATGGATATACCGGTCAAGCTCAGCGTCGAGCTGGGGCGCACCCGCATTACCATCAAGCAGCTGTTGGAACTGGCCCAGGGCTCGGTGATCGAGCTGGACGGTCTGGCCGGGGAGCCGATGGACATACTGATCAACGGCTACCTGATCGCCCAGGGCGAGGTGGTGGTGGTGGACGACAAGTACGGTATCCGCATCACCGAGATCATCACCCCCCAGGAACGCGTACAGAAGCTGAACCGATGAACCCGAGCGACAACGGCGCCGCCGTATCCGGCATGGCCGCACTGGGCAAGACCGCCCTGGTGCTGGCCGCGCTGGTAGGCCTGATACTGCTGTGCGGCTGGCTGCTGCGGCGCCTGGCCCCCGGCCAGGGCGCTGCCAACCCGGCCCTGAAGGTGATCGCCAGCCGCGCCGTCGGCCCGCGGGAGCGGGTGGTGATGGTGGAAGTCGAGGGTACCCGGCTGCTGCTGGGCGTCGGCGGCGGCACAGTCAGCAAGCTGCACCAATTGCCGGCGCCGCCGGAAACGCCGCCCTCGACAGGCGCAGCCGCGCACAGCGACGGCGACAGCTTCGCCGGCCGTTTCGCCCGCGCCCTGGGGCAGAACCTCCGCGGCCGGGGGGACAGCCGGTGAATCCGCGTCTAGTCCCCCTGGCACTGCTCCCGGCCCTGTGCCTGCTGTTCGCCGACGGTGCCTGGGCACAGGCGGGCCTGCCGGGCATCGTCAGCCAGCCCACGGCGGACGGCGGCCAACAGTGGTCCATCAAGCTGCAGACGCTGCTGCTGCTCACCAGCCTGGCCTTTATTCCCGCGGTACTGCTGATGATGACCTGTTTCACGCGCATCATCATAGTGCTGAGCCTGTTGCGCACCGCCATGGGCACCCAGGCGACGCCGCCCAACCAGGTGCTGCTGGGCCTGACGCTGTTCCTGACCTTCTTCGTGATGGCGCCGGTACTGCAGGAAATCTACACCAACGCCTGGCAGCCGCTGGCGGCGGACGAGATCGGCTTCGAACAGGCGCTGGAGCGCGGCATCCAGCCGCTGCGGCAGTTTATGCTGGCCCAGACCCGCGAGCCGGACATAGCCCTGTTCGCGCGCCTGGCGGAGGTGGGCCCGCTGCAGGGCCCGGAAGACACGCCCCTGCGGGTGCTGCTGCCGGCCTTCGTCACCAGTGAGCTGAAGACCGCCTTCCAGATAGGCTTCACGATATTCATTCCCTTTTTGATCATCGACCTGGTGGTGGCCAGCGTGCTGATGGCGCTGGGTATGATGATGGTGCCGCCGGCCACCATCTCCCTGCCCTTCAAGCTGATGCTGTTCGTGCTGGTGGACGGCTGGCAGCTGCTGATCGGGTCCCTGGCACAGAGCTTTTTCGTATGAGCCCGGAAACCGTAATGAACATCGCCTACAGGGCCATGATGATGACCCTCTACATGGGCGCGCCCATGCTGGTCACCGCCCTGCTGGTGGGCCTGCTGGTGAGCCTCTTCCAGGCCGCCACCCAGATCAACGAGATGACCCTGTCGTTTATCCCCAAGATACTGGCGGTGTTCGCGGTGTTGGTGATCGCCGGCCCCTGGCTGCTGGCGCTGATCACCGATTACACCCGCGCGCTGTTGCAGAATATTCCCTATCTGGTCTCCTGAGTGGTCGAGATCACCTTCGCGCAACTGCACGCCTGGCTGGTGGCTTTCCTCTGGCCCTTTATGCGCCTCTCGGCTTTTTTGATGGCGGCGCCCCTGCTCGGCCACAAGGCGGTGCCGGCGCGGGTCAAGATAGGCTTGGCGGCGCTGCTCAGCGCCGCGGTGGCGCCGGGCCTGCCGCCGCTGCCGGCCGCGCCTGTGTGGTCCTGGGCCGGGCTCGGCATCATCGTGGAGCAGACCCTGATAGGCGCGGCCATGGGCCTGGCGCTGCGGGTGATGTTCAGCGCGGTGCAGGCGGCGGGGGAGTATATCGGTCTGCAGATGGGCCTGGCCTTCGCCACCTTCGTGAGTCCGGACGGCGCCAACACGGTGGTGCTGTCGCGCATATTCAATATGATCACGCTGATGATGTTCCTGGCGGTGAACGGCCACCTGATCGTCATCGACACTCTGGCCGCCAGCTTCCGCACCCTGCCCATCGGCTATTCGGGCCTCAACCCCGGCGGCCTGGACCTGCTGGTGCGCTACGGCGGCACTATTTTCGCCTCCGGCCTGCTGCTGGCCCTGCCGGTGGTGGCGGCGCTGCTGATCGTCAATCTGTCGCTCGGTATCCTCAACCGCTCGGCGCCGCAGCTGACGGTCTTCTCGGTGGGCTTCCCCACCTCCCTGACCCTGGGCCTCTTCCTGCTGACGGTGCTGATGACCGACTTCGGCCGTTTCCTGCAGCAACTGTTCGGCGATGGGCTGTTATTCCTGCAACAGCTGGTGCAGGCACTGGCGCCGCTGTAACTGCGACTCACAGAATTGATGGGCACGTCGCTAAGCGCCTTTGCCCATCCTGCGCAAGGACAACCGTAGGATGGGCAAAGCGCAGCCTGCCCACCGGGGAAAGAATCAGAGGCGGTCGAACAGCGTCATGCTCTTGATGTCCACGAACGCCTTCTGCGCCGCCTGCAGGCCTATCTGGCGCAGGCTGTACTCGGCGATGGCCTCCACATAATCGAGATCCACCAGATCCGACAGCGTCTGCTCGTAATTGAGCGTCCGGTTGCCGGCCACCGAGTCCACCACGTCCAGTTCGTTCAGGCGCGCGCCCACCGAGGCGCGGGTGGAGAGTACATTGTCGAGGCTGTTGTCGAACTCGCGCATTGCGGTGCTGAGGGTGTTTTTGCGCGCGGCCTTTTCCGCGTCCGTGCCGGCGGGCTGCTCCAGCACCGCCAGGGCCTTCTCGAAAGTCTTGAACAGGTCGGTGTTCATGTTCTGCGCCCTGTCCAGCGCAATGCGGTCGCCGTCGGCGGGGCTGCCCTCCAGAGTCAGGGACAGGCCGCCGAAGCGAATCGCCTCGCCGGCCACATAGGGCTGCGCCGGGCCGCCGTTGATGGAATAGGTGGCGGTTCCAGCAGACACCGAGAAGCGGATATCGAAGGCGCCGCCGTAGCCGGGGTCGCTCTCATCCACCACCTGGGGCCCCCTGAAGGTGACGCTGCCGGCGTTGCCGGCATCCGCCTCGGCCACATAGCCGGCGCCGGCGGGCACACTCTGGAATACCTGCCGGCCGCTGTCCGCCACCGGCATCAGGCGCGAGGCGTCGATGCGCACTGCGCGGCTGTTGTTGTCGCCGACGTAGCTGACACTGCCGTCGGCGGCGCGCACGAAGGGCTCGCTGCCGTCCCGGTAGCCACCGAACAGGTAGCGGCCGTTGCCGTCGGTGGCGTTGGCCTGGCCTATCACTGTCTCGTAGATGCCGCGCAGTTCGCTGGCCACAGAGGCGCGGTCGGCGTCGCTCAGGGTGTCGCTGGCGGCCTGCACCATCAGGGCCTTGGCGCTGGCGATGGCGTCGCTGACACTGTTGAGCACGCTCTCCTCCTGGGAGAGGGCGTTGCGGGCGCCGACGCGGGCGTCGGCGTACTGCCCGGTGACCGCCAGCGCCTGGGAAACCTGCACCGCCCGGGACGCGGCCTGGGGGTCGTCGGAGGGGTTGACCACGCGCCGGCCGGAGGCGATCTGCTGGCCCACCTTGAGAAAATCGCCCTGCTGGCGGTTCAAGGAGCCCATGCTCTGTTCGTAGATGGTGACGGTACTGATACGCATAGCGTCGAAGTCTCCTTATCGCAGGCCCAGTATCGCGTCCATCACGGTGGACGCCGTCTGGATCACCTTGGCATTGGCCTGGTAGTACTGCTGGAAGCGGATCAGGTTGGCGGCCTCCTCGTCCAGGTTGACGCCGGATTCCGACTGTTGCAGCGCGCGCAGCTGTTCGCTGAGGCCCTGCTGGGCCTCCAGGTTGACCTGGACGATGTTCGTGCGGCTGCCGACGTCGCCGACAATGGACGCATAGGCACCGCTCAGGGTGGCATTGCCGCCGACCAGCTGCGCATTCTGCAGACCCTGCAGCGCCAGGGCATTCTCGTTGTCGCCGCTGCCACCTCCGGCACCGGCGGCGATTTCCGCGCCATCGCGAATCAGGTTTTCCACGCCGCCGGCGGCGGCGCGGGTGGGTTGCAACTGAAAGCGATCGCCGTCGGCCAGGCCGGCGGCGCCGCCGATGGTCACCACCAGGCCGCCGAAGCTGAGCTGGTCGCTGGCATCCAGGGTGGCGGTGAAGGTCTCGCCGCTGTCCAGGCGGGTGATGGCGAACTCACCGCTCGCGGCGTCGGTCACCTTCAATTCGAAGTCACTGGCGGTGAGCTGGTCGATAGCGCCGAAGGCCGCGCTGATGGTGGCGCTGCCGCTGTTGCCGGCGTTGCTGTAGGCGCGCGGCTGGCCCACGGCGAAGAGGTCGCCGCCCGGGTTGCCGTTCAGGTCCACGCCGGCGCGGTGTTGGGCATTCAGGCCCATGGCCAGGGACACGGCCAGTTGGCCGAGCTGGTTCTGGGTCTTGTCCAGGGTCTCGCGGCGGAAGCTGAGCAGGCCGCCCAGGGCGCCGCCGCTGATGATGTCCTCGTCCAGCTCGATCAGGTTGCCGGAGGAATCCCGGTAGCCGACGGCGGTGCGGCCGGGATCGGCTGCGGAATCCACCGCCTCCAGGGCGAAGCTGCGCGAGCCGGCCACGATCGGCTGGCCATTGCCGATGGACAGGTTGTAGGTGCCGCTCTCCTGCACCGTGAGCTGCACGTCGATACGCTCGCTCAGATCCGCCACCAGCTGATCGCGCTGGTTGAGCAGGCTGTTGGGCGCCTCGCCGTGCTTGGCCCTGGCCAGGGCGATTTCGCGGTTGAGGCCGGCGATCTGCTCGGCGGCGTTGTTGATCTGGGTTATCTCACCGGCGATTTCGCCGTTGACACCGTGGCGCATATCCTCCAGGTAGCCGTCGAAGGCGCGAAACTGGGCGCTCAGGGTGTCCGCCGCGCCGATCACGCCCTGGCGCGCCGCCGGATCGGCGGGGGCACCCACCAGATCTTCGATGGCGGAGAAAAAATTCTGCATCAGCGGCGCCAGCCCCGCCTCGCGGTCGGCGAGCAGGTTGTCGATCTGCGACACCTGCACCTGGTAGCTGGCCAGGGCACTGGTCCTGCTGTTGGCGGCGTTGAGCTGGTTGGCCACGAAGTGATCGAACTGGCGCTGTATATCGTTTACCTGTACGCCGCGACCGGCGCTGCGCTCGCCGAGCAGGGTCAGCTCCCGGTTATAGCCGGGGGTATAGACGTTGCTGATATTGTTGCTGGTGGTGTTGAGTGCGTTCTGCGCGGCGTTGAGGCCGCTCAAGCCGATCGAAAAAATACTCATACTCGCTTTCCTGTTGACCCGGCACTCGGGCTGCCGGCTGCCACTGGATGGGAAAAGCGCAGCGTGCCCATCTCCGCAGTCTCGATGGGCAGGTCGCTGCGCGCCTATTGGTGGTGGTCGCCCTGCCTATGCCCGCCCCACAAAATTCATATCCCGGTTATCGGCCGCTGCGCACGCCGCTTGAGCCGGCCCGCAGAGATTATTTTTGGGTGCGGGACAGCTGGCTGACCAGCTGCTCCGCCAGCCCCAGTCTCCGCCCGGCCAGATGCTGGGACAACTGCTGATCGTGCAGGGATTCGTAGAAGCGGATATCGGAGTTGTCGATGAGGCCGGCGCGGGGCGTGGCCTCGCGCATGCTCTTCATCAGCTGTTGCAGGAAGAGCGCCTCGAACTGCTCTGCGGCGGCGCGCAGGCTTTTCTGCGGGTCCGCGGCGGCGCCGCTTTTCAGCCGCTCCAGGCCCTGTATATCCAGGGCGAAGTGTGTATTCACTGTGGTCTTGTCCATCAGATGATCTCCAGTTCCGCGCGCAGGGAGCCCGCCGCCTTGAGGGCCTCGAGGATGGACATCAGATCCTGGGGCGTGGCGCCGAGGGCGTTGAGCGCGTCCACCACCTCCAGCAGGTCGGCCCCCTCGACGAACTGCAGGGCACCCATCTGCTGGCGCACAGTGATGTCGCTGTCCGGCACCACCACCGTCTGCCCTTCGCTGAAGGGCGCCGGCTGACTGACGCCGAAGTGGGTGTCTATCACCACCGACAGATTGCCGTGGGCCACGGCGGCGGGGCCGAGGGTGACGCGGCCATTCAGCACCACCGAGCCGCTGCGGGCGTTGAGCACCACCCGCGCCGGGGGCTCCACCGGCGTCACCTCCACGCTCTCCACCCGCGCCATAAAATTGACCCGCTCGTTGCGCCCCGCGGGGCCGTGCAGGCGTATAACCCCGGCATCCAGGGCTTCGGCCACCGGGCGGCCGAACTCGGCGTTGATGGCGCGCACCACACGCCGCGCGGTGCCGAAATCGGCCTCGCGCAGGTGCAGCTCCAGGGCACTGCTCAGATCCAGGGGCACCTGCCGCTCCACCAGGGCGCCGCCGGCGATGCGGCCGCCGGCCTGCTGATTGATCTGCACACTGGAGCCGCCGGCCTCGGCGCCGGCCCCCCCCACCAGCAGGTTGCCCTGAGCGACGGCATAGGTGAGGCCGTCCATACCCTTCAGCGGCGTCATCAACAGGGTGCCGCCGCGCAGGCTGCGGGCGTTGCCGATGGAGGACACCACCACGTCGATGCGCTGGCCGGGCCGCGCGAAGGGCGGCAGCTCGGCGGTGACCATCACACCGGCAACATTGCGCAGCTGCATATTGGTGCCCTGGGGAATGGTGATCCCCAGCTGCGAGAACATGTTGGTCAGACTCTGGGTGGTAAAAGGGGTCTGCATCGTCTGGTCGCCGCTGCCGTCCAGGCCCACCACCAGGCCGTAGCCCACCAGTAAGTTGTCGCGCACGCCGGCAAAGTCCGCCAGCTCGCGCAGTGGCTCGGCGCGCGCCGCGGCGCCGAGCAGCGCCAGCAGCAACAGTGTCCAGTTGGGGAAAGGGATTCTCATCTTCGCTGCCGTCAGAAGGGGCTCAGAAAGGGGAAAGGTTCAAGAACAGGCGCTGGAGCCAGCCCATATGCTGGGCCTCATCGATATAGCCGTCGCCGACGTATTCGATACGCGCGTCGGCCACCTGGGTGGAGCGCACGCTATTGCTGCCGGAGATCTCGCGCGGGTCGATGATGCCGGAGAAGCGGATAAACTCTGTGCCCTGGTTGATCAGTATCTGCTTCTCGCCGCGCACCCGCAGGTTGCCGTTCGGCAACACCTCCAGCACCGTCACCGTCATGGTGCCGGTAAAAGTGTTGCGGGCGCTGGCACCGCCGCCACCCTCGAAGTCGCTGCTGCCGGCAATGTCGAAGCCGTAGTCGGTCAGGCTCTCGAGGCCGTCCGGCACCAGGGTGGAAGTCAGGGAGGCGGCACCGCTGCGGTTGGCACTGCTCTCCGAGCGTTTGGAAGCGCTCACCTGCTCGTTGAACACCACTGTCAACAGGTCGCCGGCCATGCGCGGGCGGCGGTCCTCGAACAGGGGCCTGTAGCCGCGCTCGGGCTGGTAGATGGCCCCGTCGGCCCGTGCCGGTGGCGGCAGGGGTATTTGCACCCACTCCTCCTGGCTCACCACCGAGGAACGCGGCAATTGCGCGCAGCCGGCAACCAGTGAAATCAGCGCCACGGCGGCGGCTCTTTTCAGTGCGAAAAACATGGCCGCGATCCGTTTACAGCTGGGCCAGGCGCGAGAGCATCTCGTCGGATGCCTGCACCGCCTTGCTGTTGATCTCGTAGGCGCGCTGGGTCTGAATCATACTCACCATCTCCTCCACCACGTTGACGTTGGAGGTCTCCACATAGGACTGGTAGAGGCTGCCGGCGCCGTTCATGCCCGGTATGCTCTCGGTGCGCATGCCGGAGGCGGCGGTCTCCAGGTAGAGGTTCTCGCCGATACTCTGCAGGCCCGCCGGGTTGACAAAGGTGGACAGGGTCAGCTGGCCCACCTCCACGCTCTGGCTGGAGCCGGGCTCGGTCACCGACACCAGGCCATCCTTGCCGATGGTCACGGACAGGGCGTTTTCGGGGATGATCACCGCCGGCTCCAGGGGATAACCGCTCGCGGTCACCATCTGGCCGTTCTGGTCCAGCTGGAAGCTGCCGTCGCGGGTGTAGGCGGTGCTGCCATCCGGCAGGCGCACCTGGAAGAAGCCCTTGCCGTTGATGGCCAGGTCGCGGGAGTTGCCGGTTTCCTCCAGGCCGCCCTGGGTGTGCAGGCGCTCGGTGGCCACCGGGCGCACGCCACTGCCCACCTGCATGCCCGACGGCAGGGTGTTCTGCATATCGTTCTGCGCGCCGGGCTGGCGCAGGTTCTGGTACAGCAGGTCTTCGAACACGGCGCGGGATTTCTTGAAGCCGTTGGTGCTGACGTTGGCCAGGTTGTTGGCAATCACGTCCATTTTTACTTGCTGTGACTCGAGGCCGGTCTTGGCCGTCCACAGTGATTTGATCATTTTCTTTTCCTCTCAGGCCGGGTTGGCGCCTGGTGGGGTAACAAGCCCGATGTGAAGGGCCTGCTGCCGGGGTGCCTTGCGGGACTGTCTGCGAGAGGGACCTCGCAGACAAGCCTACGGGGATGTATTCACGGCGCATCCCGCAAGGCACCCCGACAGCAGGCCCGCCACTGTCTTGGCCGGGCAGCCCTTGGTTTTCTATTCAATGGATAAAAGGTTGTCCGCCCGCCGGGCGTTTTCGTCGGCGCTCTCGATCACCTTGATCTGCATCTCGTAGCGGCGCGCGTTGTCGATCATGGCCACCATGGATTCCACCGCGTTGACATTGCTGCCCTCCAGGGCGCCGCTGATCAGGCGCGCGTTTTCGTCGCCGGGCAGCGGGCCGGCCCCCGCCGGTGCGCGGAACAGACCGTCCTCGCCCCGCTGCAGGGGCTGCGCACCGGGCGTCACCAGTTTGAGCCGGCCCACCTGCACCAGGGCCTCCGGGTCCTCGCCCGCACCTATGGCGCTGATGGTGCCGTCGGCGCCAATGGAGAGTGCCGCGCCCAGGGGCACCACGATTGGCCCTCCCTCGCCGATCACCGGGCGGCCGGCGCTGGAGAGCATGCCGTTGGCGTCCACCTGCAGGTCGCCGCGGCGGGTATAGGCCTCACTGCCATCGACCGCCTGCACCGCCAGCCAGGCATTGCCCTGCAGGGCCACGTCCAGGTCGCGGCCGGTAGCGTTCACCGGGCCGGCACTGAAATCCGCCCCCGGCGTCGAGGCCATCACCGAGACGCGCGTGGGCAGCAGGCCGTCGCCCTGCACCGGCACCGCACGCAGCGCCTGCAGCTGGGCGCGGAAGCCGGCGGTGGAGGCGTTGGCCAGGTTGTTGCTAACCACCGCCTGCTGCTCCATGCTCTGGCGCGCACCGCTCATGGCGGTGTAGAGAATGCGATCCATTTTTCAGCTCCCGATCCGCTTAGCGCAGGTTCACCGCGCTCTGCAGTACCTCGTCCTGCACCTTGATGGTCTGGGTGTTGGCCTGGTAGTTGCGCTGCGCCACGATCAGGTCCACCAGTTCCCGCGTCAGGTCCACGTTGGACACTTCCACTGAACCCGACTCCAGTGTGCCGAACTGGCCGGAGCCCGCCAGACCCAGCAGCGGCTGGCCGGAGCTCCCGGACTCCACCCAGGCGTTGTCGCCCGCCGGGGTCAGCCCCTCCGGATTGCGGAAGTTGGCCAGGGCCACAGTGCCCAGCACCTGGCTCTGCTCGTTGGCGTAGTTGCCGATGATGTTGCCGTCCTCGTCGAAACTGATGCCCACCAGGGCACCGGCGGCGTAGCCGTTCTGGGTCAGGGAATCCAGCGCGAAGTCGTTGCCGAACTGGGTGCTGCCGTCAAAGGTGACGGTGAAGTTCAGCGGGTCGGCGCCGCCACCCGGCGCAAAGCTGTAGGTGGGGAAACTGCTGGCGGCCCTGTCCAGGGTGCCGTTGCTGTTGAAGATCAGCTGGCCCACGTTGGTGGTGTCGTCGCTGCCGTCCACCGCTACCCGCACCTCCCAGGTGTTGTCGGCGGTCTTGGTGAAGTAGGTGGTCATGGTGTGCTGCACGCCCAGGGAGTCGTAGGCGGTGCCGGTGTTGGCATAGGAGTAGCTGTTGGCGTCCGCGGTGTCGAAGGGGGTCACCGCGCGGTCGATAACGGCGACTGTCGCATCCAGATTGAAAGAGGCCTCGACGGCGGTGGTGGCGGTGGCGTTCATGGCGCCGGCGGGCACCTGCAGCACCTCCGGCTGACCGCCGGTGCCGACCCCGGCGGGGAAGCCTGTCAGGCGCGCGCCCTGGGCATTCTCCAAATAGCCCTCGCGGGTCAGGGTCAACTGGCCGTTGCGCGAGTAGAGCACCTCGCCGCCCTGGGTGAAGCGGAAGAAACCGTTGCCGTTGATCCCCAGGTCCAGGTTGCGGCCGGTGGATTCCAGGGTGCCGTTGGAGAAGTCCTGCAACACCGCCGCCACCCGGGTGCCCTGGCCGGCCAGGGCGCCGGTATAGACGTCGGCGAACTGCACGCTGGAGCCCTTGAAGCCGACCGTCTGCGAGTTGGCGATGTTGTTACCCACCACGTCCAGGTTGGTGGCGGCGGCGTTGAGGCCGCTGAGTGCCTGTGAAAATCCCATTGTTTGCTCCTTGAAATATTCGTCAGAGAATCTGGCGTATGTCGCCGAGGTCGACAGGTTCGGAAATGCCGCCCAGATCCAGCAGCGGCGCGCCCCGCTCGTCCAGGCTGACGCCGTTGACCAGGGCATAACTGAGAAGAGTGCCGTCCACCGGCTCGCCGTCGGCGAGCGCCTCGACGGAAACCGTGTAGGCACCCTCGGGCACGGCTGCGCCGTCGTCGGCAGTACCGTCCCAGGTGAAAGACTCGACACCGGCATCCAGGGCGAAGGGTTCGAAACTGCGCACCACCTCGCCGTTACCATCGCGGATGGTGATGCGCACTTCGTCCGCCGCCTGCGGCAGCTCTATGCCGAAGGGAGTGGTTGCGCCCGTCTCTCCCACCAGTACCCGCTCGCCGGGCACCAGTACCCCCTTGCCGATCAGGCCGGTGGCCTGCAGCAGCTGGCTGGCATCCAGTTGGCCGGTGATGCCCTCCAGGGTGTCGTTCAGACTCTGAATACCGCTGACGGTATTGATCTGCGCCAGCTGGGAGGTCATCTCCGCGTTTTCCATCGGATTCATCGGGTCCTGGTTCCTGAGCTGGGCCACCAGCAGAGTCATAAAACTGTCCTGCAGCTCGACGCCGCCGTTGCGGGTCGAGCCCCCTGCCGTTGCGTTCAGGGCACCGCGCACCCCGCTGTCGATCACATTGGTCGCGGCCATCAGTTTTCTCCCAGGGTCAGGGTCTTCATCATCAGCTGCTTGCCGGTGTTCATGACCTCCACGTTGGCCTGGTAGGAGCGGGACGCAGAAATCATATTGACCATCTCGTTGACCGGCTCCACGTTGGGCATCTGCACATAACCCTCGGCATCCGCCAGCGGATGCTCGGGGCGGTACTCGCGGCGCAGCGGCGACGGGTCCTCCACCAGGCCGCGCACCGCCACGCCGCCGATGCCATCGCGACCGCGGGCCTCAAACACCAGCTGTTTGGCGCGGTAGGCCTGGCCGTCCGGGCCGGCCACACTGTCCGCATTGGCCAGGTTACTGGCGGAGACATTCATACGCTGGGCCTGGGCGGTCATGGCCGAGCCGGAGATTTCAAAAATCGAAAACATGGACACGGGGCTCTCCTGTTCCTTTTATTAACCCGGCGAACAAATATATCGTCCTGATATATTTGTTCGTCGCCCTTGAAATACTGGCGCAAATACGTGGATTTGCCTGCATTTCAAGGGCTCGCGCCAGCCTGCGGCTGGCGGCGACACCTCCCAGTGCCGCTATTAACCCGGCAATATTTATCGCCGGGTTAATACTGCGCTTATTCCGGCTGCATCGCCGACTTGAGGCCCTGGATGCGGCCGTTGAGAATCGTCAGCGCCGCCTGGTAGCGCACCGTGTTGTCCGCGAAGCGGCTGCGCTCCACATCCATATTGACGGTGTTGCCGTCCAGGCTCGGCTGGTCCGGCACCCGGTAGAGCAGCTCCAGCGAAGCCGCCGCCGAGGCACCGGCGGTCAGGTGTCGCGATGAGGTGGTGCGCAGTGCCAGGCCGCCTTCTGCGCCGCCCTGCTTCACGGCGCGGGCAAGCTCTCTGGAAAAATCGAAATCACGGGCCTTGTAGTTGGGCGTATCCGCATTGGCAATATTGCCGGCCAGCACCTTGTGGCGCTCGTGGCGCAGGTTGAGCGCCTCCCGATCGAAATTCAGGGCGGCGGTGAGTCGGTCGATCATGCCGTCACTCCCGGGGTCTTACTTGGTCAGGCTGGAGACTACAGCCGCCGGCGCAATAGCAAATGGAAAAACAAGCCGGAGTTTTACCCCTATTTCCGCTCTTCACCCGCAGGCACCCCACTTAGAATCCCCTCAAACAAACGCGCCAGGGAATCGACACAAACAGCACCCGGACAGATGAAAAAAAAACGCAAATCACTGGCCGCCCTGCTGTTGGCCGCACAAACGCTCTCCGCCGCCGCGGCAACAGATCCCGCGGTAAAGGCCGCGCACCAATTTCTGCAGCGACACAGCCAGGTGGCGGGAGCGGAGGTAAAGATCGAAGTACATCAACCCGCCGCGCAACTGCCGCGCTGCGAAAGGCCCCGCCCCTTCCTGCCCGGCAGCGAGCAGAAGCTGCGCGGGCGGGTCACCGTGGGCGTGCGCTGCGGCCCGGAAGGTCGGGTGCGCTACCTGCAGGCGCGGGTGTCGGTGGTCGGCAGTTACTGGGTCAGTGCCCGCGCCATAGAGGCCGGCACCCCGATCGAGCAGAGCATGCTGCGCCGGGCTCGCGGTGACCTGGCCTCCCTGCCGCGGGGAGCAATACTGGAACCCGAACGAATACTCGGCCAGGTGGCCAGCCGCCCCCTGAGCGCCGGCACGGTGCTGCAGGAACATCTGCTCAAGCCGCGACCGCTGGTGCGGCGGCGCCAGGCGGTCACCCTGGAAGCCCGCGGTCGCGGCTTTCGCATCGCCCGCGAGGGCATCGCCCTGGACAACGGCGCACTGGGCGAACCGGTACGGGTGCGCCTGCCAGACCGGAGTGTGGTGTCCGCCGTGGTAAGTGGCGCCGGACGGGCGCAGGTCAGCTTCTGAATTTGTGACGCCATTCACAGGTGGTAATTAAAGAAGCGGTGAAAAGCGCCGATATAGCCACTGAAGAATAACGGAGTACTTCCTTTGAAAATCGACAACATTACCCAACTGACACCGGCGAAGGCCTTGGGCGAAGGCAGGCGCGGCGACGAAACTGCCGCCGTGGCCAAAGGCACAGCCGCGGAGGCCTCCGCCAGTGTCAGCCGGCTGCGCCAGCCGGGCGCCGACAGCAGTCAGGACATAGACAGCACCCGGGTGGAGGAACTTCGTCAGGCGATTGCCGAGGGCCGCCTGGAAATACGCGCCGACAGGATCGCCGACGGCCTGATTGACAGCCTGCGCGAACTGCTGGAGCCGTAACACAGTGGCACTGGCAGACTCCCTGGAAAGGCAGATGGCGCGGCTGCAGCAGCTGCGGGCACTGCTGCGGGAGGAGCGCGCCACACTGCTGGAAGGCAAGGTGAACGGCACCCGGCTGGCGGAGCTGGCCGAGCAAAAAAAACGGCGGCTGGCGGAACTGGAAGACTTCGAACGTCAGCGCCGCCAGGCGTTGCGCCGCCTGGGTTACAGCGACGATCGCGCGGGCGACGAACGCGCCGCTGCCGATGCCGGCTGCCTGCCCCTGTGGCGCGCTATCCGCGAGTGCGCCAGTGAGGCAGAGGCGCTGAACCGAGGCAACGGTGCCCTGATCGATATCCGCATGGAACACAACCGGCGCCTGCTGGACTTCCTCCAGCAAGCGGCGGGCAGAGACCTCTACGGCCCCGACGGCCGTGCCCGCAGCAGCGCCGGACGCATCAGCTCACGGGCGTAGGGCCGACTCAGAGCCGTTCTTTTCCCGGTTCACTCTTTCTTCTGCGCAATTGGAGAGTCGACAAGCGTGACACGATTACCAGACACCATTGAAGACGACCTGCTCGACGTGGCCCTGGCCTGCCGGCCGGTGTATTCCCGCGACCAGGAGGTGTCCGCCTTTGAGCTTCTGCTGCAGGGAGAAGCCCAGGAGCAGGGCGCGACTCTGTCGGACATAGAAGCCAGCAGCCCGGTGATCCTCGGCACCTACACCCAGTTGTTCCAGGGCGGACGGCTGCGCAGGGTACCCAGCTTTCTCAAGGTCACCGACGAAGTGATCCTGGCGCCCGAGCTTCCCGATCTGCCCAAAGACCAGTACCTACTGGAGTTACCCGACGGGATGCTGCTCACCTCCGAGCGGGTGGAGCGGCTCAAGCACCTGGCCCAGCGCGGCTACCGCCTGATCCTGGCCGGCTACGATTCCGATGACAGTGAACTGGATGTGCTGCTGGATCTGGTGCATATCGTCAAGCTGGACACCCGCCTACTGGACGAGGCGGCACTGCGCCGGGCCGCGGACAAACTGCGCGCCTACGGCGTCGAGATACTGGCCGACAATATCGACAGCCGCGAGCGTTTCCAGCGTTGCACGGAACTGGATTTTGACTACTACCAGGGGGATTTCCTCAGCGCGCCCGCGCCCATCAAAGGCAAAAAAATTACCGGCAACAAGGTGCTGCTGCTGCAGCTGCTATCGGAACTGCAAAGCCCCGACGCCTCTCCGTTGCGCCTGGAGGAAATAGCCCTCAAGGATGCCAACCTCACCTACCGGATACTGAAAGTAGTGAATTCCGCCGCTGTAGGTCTGCACCGGGAAGTATATTCCGTCTCCCACGCCATCGGATTGCTGGGCCTCGAGGAGATCAAGCGCTGGGCCAACCTGTTCCTGGTGGCGGACGAAGGCGACAAGCCGGAGGCACTGACCCGCAGCATGCTGGTGCGCGGGCGCATGTGCGAGGTACTGGCGGAAATCGCCGGGCGCGACAATACCGTCAACCACTTTATCGTCGGCCTGCTGTCACAGCTGGACGCCCTGATGGATATCGCCATGCCCGACCTGATGGAGCAGGTGCCCCTCGCCAGAGAAGTCAAGAGCGCCCTGCTCGAGCGCAGCGGCAGCCTGGGCGAGATCCTCGGTGAGGTGGAGCACTACGAACAGGGCCGCTTCGATGCGCTGAAAATGCTGCAGGATACCCGTTTCTACGAGGCAGCCTACCGCCATGCAACGGCCTGGGCCCGTCAGGTGCAATACGCCATGAGCGCCGGGGACGACGACCCCCGGTAAGCCACAAGAGATTTGAAAATGTTCAGCAAGAACAACCGAGCGCGTCTTCCTGTGGGCCTGCTGGCCTTTTCGGTGGCGCACCTGGCACCACAGCTCGCCGCGGCCCAAGGCGGCGAAGGGAAACTGCGACTGCGCATCGAAGAACTTCAGGCTCAGGTCGCGCAACTGGCAGAGCAGGCCGAGCTCGAAACCCCGCTGACGGCGCAGCAGAAAGGGAAAACCCGGATTTCTATAGGCGGCTTTATCAAGCTCGACAGCCAGTTCAGCGACTATACCGACGGGCGTTCCGCCACCTCCGCCATCGGCGAGGACTTCCTGGTTCCTTCGACGATACCGGTAGGCGGCGAGGACGGAGATACAAAGTTCCACGCCCAGGCCAAGACCTCACGCCTGTTTATCAAGAGCCGCAGCACATTGGCCGGCAGCGAAGTGCGCACGCATCTGGAAATCGACGCCGTGGCCAGTGGCCAGGGAGATGAGCGCACCAGCAATTCCTACGCACAGCGGCTGCGCCACGCCTATGTAGACTGGCAGGTGGACGCGCACAACGGACTGCTGGCTGGCCAGAGCTGGTCCACTTTCTTCAATGTGGGCGCGCTGCCGGAGAGCCTGGATTTTGTCGGCCCGGTGGGCACGGTCTTCGAACGCCAACCGCAGCTGCGCTACACCTACAAGACAGGTAGCGGCAGCCTGCAATTGGCCGCGGAAAACCCCGCCTCCACCCTGTACGACCCCCTGAATATCGCGGGCTCGAAAAACCCCTTCGACGACAATGGCACACCGGACCTGGTCCTGCGCTACAACACCAGCGCCGGCAACTTTCACTACGCCGTGGCCTCCCTGAGCCGCGAACTTGCCTACGACAACGGCGAGCGAAGGGAATCCGAACGCGGCCACGCCATCAGTGTTTCCGGCAGATACCAGCTGGACCGCGGCGACATCCGCTTTATGCTCAGTTCCGGCAATGCACTGGGCCGCTATATGGGCCTGAACGGTTTTCGCGCCGGTATTGTCGGGGCGGACGGCGATATAGAACTGATCGATCAGAGCGGCGGCTTCGTCGCCCTGCGCCACTTCTGGAACGAAGGCTGGCGCAGCAACCTGGTGCTGTCCGCGTCCCGGGCGGACAATCCGGACACAGTCCCGGATACCACCGCCTCCGCCTATCGCAGCCTGCAGCTGAACCTGCTCTATTCGCCAGCGCCGGAAATGACCCTGGGCTGTGAGTATATTCTGGCGGCCAAGGAGGTGGAAAACGCGCGCGGAAATCTCGCGGACGACGAGGGCAAACTGCAGCGCCTGCAGTTTTCCGTGAAATACACTTTCTGAATATCCACCGCCGGAAACCCCACCCGAACAGCCCCTCGGCTAAAGCCCGTTCAAACTCCGCCGATAGTGAGAAGTAGCAGGTCGATTCGACCTGCCGACGCGCCCCCATGGAGGCGCAACTACGTCAAACCTCCGGAAATCTGTGATCCGGAAAACTTTTACCGGGGAACCAAGCCATGAAACTGATGAACCTCTTTTTCGCCCTGGCGCTGTCCACCGCAGCGCTGAACGCCGGCGCCGCCAGCGCTTCTCTCGAAGACTACGCGTCTGAGCTGAAGCGCCACACCGTCAAGCACATCAAATACCCCAAGCGTGCAGTAGAGCGCAACTGGGAGGGCGAAGTTCAGCTGCGTGTCACCATCGATGCCAAGGGGCAGGTACAGAATATCGAAGTTCTGGAGGAATCCAGCTACTCCACCCTCAACCGGGAAGCCCTGCGCAGCATAGAGCGCGCCAACCCCTACCCGCCAATACCGGTGGAGCTGGGCCTCAAGAGCTATGAATTCACCATGCCCATCAACTTCCGCCTGTCCGGCTGAACCGGGACGAATAAAGCATGAAAACCAAACTGGCCACACTTTCTTCGGCACTGGTTTTTGCTGCTGGCACCGCTGCCGCCGAGGTGCTCGGCGGTCGCACCAGCGCCATGGGCGGCGCGGGCGTCGCCGGCGGTGATTACACCGTCGGCGCCATCATCAACCCGGCCAACGCGGTATTCTTTCGCGACGGCGATGACTTCGGCAGTTTCCTGAATGCCGGCGCCATCGCCGACGAGCGCAACGATTTTCTCGATGTCGGCGATGCACTGCAGGAGCGGCTCGATCAGCTCGACGGCACGCTCGCCACTGAGGAGGACCTGCGGGAAATATCCACCCTGCTCTCCGATCTCTCCGAGGGCGCTCTCGGCGGCGAGTTCGGTGCCCAGTTCAGCGTGGCAGTTCCCAATGAACTGGTCAGCGCGATTTTGTTCGCGCGGCAGAAGCTGCTGATTTCCGCAGGCTTCCACTACAGCGACGAAGACCGCGAGTACCTGGAAAACCTGCGACTGGAGCCCCTCCTGGAAAACCGGCTGACCTCCACCGCCAGCGCCAGCGGCCGCGCCGTGCGCGAAGTGGGCCTGGCCCTGGCCCGCAGCATTCCCATGGGCAGCCCGGATTGGCAGCTGTCGCTCGGCGTCACCCCCAAACACCAGACGGTAGAGACGATCGAGTACAGCGCCTCCGCCGGCAGCTACGACGCCGACGACCTGGATTCCGATGCCTACACCACCGAAGAGAGCGGCTACAACCTGGATCTGGGCGTCGCGCTCGCCTGGCGCAACGCCCGCTTCGGTCTTTCCGCGCGCAACCTGGTGGAGCGGGACTACGAAACCGTGGGCGGCAACAGGGTCCCCACCGAAACGCTGGTCAGCGCCGGTGCCGGCTACAATGGCGAAACCCTGACCGCCCTGCTCGACCTGGATCTGACCAGGGGTGGTCTCCCCGACAGCGAGACGCGCTTCGCACGCGCTGGTGTGGAACTGGATGTGGCAGACTGGGTACAGCTGCGCCTCGGCTACCGCCACGATCTGGAGGGCAATGTCGACGGCGTGGCGAGCGCCGGCTTCGGCTTCTCGCCCTTCGACGTCTTGCACCTGCACCTGGCCGCAGTCAAGTCCTCCGGCGACACCCTCGGCGCGGCGCTGGAATTCGGGTTGAATCTGTAATCGGGTCAAAGTAAAGGCGGCTGCTGCGGATCTATCAGCCCGGCAACCGAATAGGTTAACGGGTTAGTGCGGCACAGGGATGTGCCGCCGCCGGCCATCGGCCGGCGCGAGCCTGCGAAATACCAGCAGATTCGCGTATCTGCGCCAGTATTTCGCGGGCGACAACAAAATATATGAGGATTCATGTATTTTATTGTCAGCTTAATAATACGGCGCAGCGATGTGCCGCCGCTATTGCGCCGCGAGTTTCGCCCGCAAGCGCTTGATCGCCTGGCTGTGCAACTGGCACACGCGGGATTCGGTAACACCGAGCACTGCACCTATTTCCTTCAGGTTCAGCTCTTCCTGGTAGTAGAGCGCCATCAACAGTTTTTCCCGCTCCGGCAGTGCCTCGATGGCCTCCACCAGCCGCTCGCGCTGCTCCCGGTCCACCAGGGCGGCGAAGGGCGACAGCGGGCCCTCGGCGCCCGCCTCCGGCTCGCCGCTCTCCGCCACCAGTTCCTCGTAGGGCAGCAGGTGACCGCAGTTGGTGTCGTTGAGCAGCTGCCGGTACTCCTCCAGCCCCATCCCCATTTCCGCGGCGATCTCGCGCTCGCTGGCGGGGCGCCCCAGACGCTGTTCCAACTTGTACAGCTGCTGCTCCACCGCGCGCGCATTTCGGCGCACGCTGCGCGGCAGCCAGTCGCGGGTGCGCAACTCGTCGATCATGGCACCGCGAACACGCTGGCTGGCAAAAGTGGAAAAACTGGCGCCGGCGTTGGGATCGAAACGCTGCAGCGCGTCGAGCAATCCCAGGGTGCCGGCCTGGATCAGGTCGTCCAGGTCTATGCCGGAGGGCAGCTTCACCTGCAGGGCCAGCGCCTGGCGCCGGACCATGGGCAGATGCTGTTCCAGCAGTGCGTCTCGTTTTATTTTTCCCTGTGCCGTATACATTCGATTCCCCGGGCAATACCTCGGCTATCACTTCTCGTGTCTCGGGCGCCGGCAAGAAACCAATACCGGCGCCGATCCATTATTTGCGGTGGAAAAAATTTGGAAGCGGGGAAAAGAAGGTCTTGTTAGCGGCTTTTTTGCCGTTAGCGCCCACCCGCAGTCTTGCCCGGGTTCCCACAACCGGACTTGCGAAGACTTCAGGCAGGCTTTTGAGCTGCCCGCGCCAAGTCTCAGGTCGCGCCGCCGATCAGGTTGGTGACGCGCAGGTGGCGGTCGTCGGGAATCTCCGCCTGTGACAGCACCGCCATTTGACGCAGGCGCCGGCGCAGGAAATGTGCCAGCAGCGGACGCAGGTTGTGCGGCACCACCAGTACCGGCGGATCGCCGGCGGTCTCCTGGCGCTCCAGGGCCGCGGCGGCCTGGGCCATCAGGGTATCCGCCAGACCCGGCTCCAGGGCACCGCCGCCATCCAGGGCCTGCGACAGCACCTGCTCCAGGCGGTCGTCCAGACCGATAACGCGCAGCTCCTCCCGCCCCGGGAACCATTGATGGGTGATGGCGCGGCCCAGGGCGATACGCACCCGGGCGGTGAGCTCGTGGACATCCTGTTGCTTGCCCTCGCAGTCTGCCAGTGTGTCGAGGATGCTGCGCATATCGCGGATGGGCACTTCCTCGTCGAGCAGGTTTTGCAGTATGCGCTGCAGCACCGTCAGCGATACCACCTTGGGCACCACCTCCTCCACCAGGCTCTTGTTGTCGCCGCCCAGCTTGTCGAGCAGCTGCTGCACCTCCTGGCGGCCGAGCATCTCGGCGGCGTGGCGGTGCAGCAGGTGGTTGAAGTGCGTGGCCACCACGGTGCCGGCATCCACCACCGTGTAGCCGTAGGCCTGGGCCTGTTCGCGCTGCTCCGCGTCTATCCACACCGCCGGCAGCCCGAAGGCCGGGTCTTCGGTCGCGTTGCCGGCCAGTTCTCCGGTGACCTGGCCCGGATTGATCGCCAGCCACTTGCCCGGGAAGGCCTCGCCGCGCCCCACCTCGGCGCCCTTAAGGGTCACCACATAACTGTTGGGACCCAGTTCCAGATTGTCGCGGATATGCACCACCGGCGGCAGAAAGCCCAGCTCCCGGGCGAACTTCCGGCGCACGCTCTTGATGCGCCCCAGCAGCTCCCCCTGCTGTCGTTGGTCCACCAGCGGAATCAGGCGGTGGCCCACTTCCAGCCCCAGGGTGTCGATCAGCTCCACGTCGTCCCAACTGGCCTCGGGGGCCTCCTGTTGCGGCGGCGCCTCCGCCTGCATCTGCTCCTCCGCCAGGCGGTCGTCCCGGCGCCGGCCGATAAACCAGGCCAGGCCGCCCAGGGCAAGGGTGAACAACAGGAAGACGAAATTCGGCATCCCCGGCACCAACCCCAGCAGGCCCATGACGCCGGCGGCGAGGAAAAGTACCCTGGGATTGGTCAGCAGCTGCTCGATCATCTGCTGGCCCACGTCCTGGTCGGTGTTGACCCGGGATACGGTGACACCGGCGGCGGTGGAAATCACCAGTGCCGGAATCTGCGCCACCAGGCCGTCGCCGATGGTCAACAGGGTGTAGGTGCGCGCGGCGTCGGCAAAAGACATGTCGTGCTGCATGGTGCCGATCAGCAGGCCGCCGATAATATTCACCGCCATGATCACCAGGCCGGCCACCGCATCGCCGCGCACGAACTTGCTGGCGCCGTCCATGGAGCCGTAGAAGTCCGCCTCCCGCGCCACCTCGGCGCGGCGGCTGCGGGCCTCCTCCTCGCCGATCAGGCCTGCGTTGAGGTCGGCGTCTATGGCCATCTGTTTGCCGGGCATGGCGTCGAGCATAAAGCGCGCACCGACTTCGGCGATGCGTCCGGCGCCCTTGGTGATCACCATAAAGTTGATCACCACCAGAATCAGGAAGACCACCAGACCCACGGCGAAGTTGCCCCCCACCAGAAACTGGCCGAAGGCCTCGATCACCTTGCCGGCGGCGGCGCCGCCCTGGTGCCCCTCCATCAGCACCACCCGTGTGGAGGCCACGTTCAGGGCCAGGCGCAGCAGGGTGGTGAACAGCAGCACCGCCGGGAAGGCGGCGAAGTCCAGCGCCCTCAGGGTAAACATGCTGACCAGCAACACCATCAGCGACAGGGCGATGTTGAAAGTGAAAAACATGTCCAGGGCGAAGGGCGGCAACGGCAGTATCAGCATCGCCATGATCAGCAGTATCAGTACCGGCCCCGCCAGCACCTTGCCGTCTGGATTGCCGAGGCTGCCCATACCCAGATACCGGCTCATCACATTCACTGAACTCTCTCCATCATTTCTTTGGCTCCATCTCTTCGGGAACCGGCAGATTGGCCGGTTTCTCGGGGAAGGCGCCGTCGCCATCGCGGGCGCGGCGCAGGCGCATGGCCCACGCCAGCACCTCGGCCACGGCGGTATAGAGCTGGCCGGGGATCTCCCGGTCCAGATCCACGTGGCGGTAGAGGGCGCGCGCCAGCGGCGGCGCCTCCAGCAGCGGAACGCCGCTGTCCGCCCCCAGCGCGCGGATGCGCGCGGCCACGGCGTCGACGCCCTTAGCCACCACCCGCGGCGCCGCCATACTGCATTCGTCGTAGCGCAGGGCCACGGCGTAGTGGGTGGGGTTGGTGACAATGACATCCGCCTCGGGGACCTTGCTCATCATGCGGCTGCGGGCCATGGCCTGCTGCTGTTGGCGGATGCGACCCTTCAACTGCGGATCGCCCTCCGTCTCCTTGTGCTCGCGCCGGACCTCCTCCTTGCTCATGCGCAGTTTTTTTGCGTGGCTCCACAGCTGGTAGGGCACGTCGAGCAATATCACCACGACCAGGGACAGCACCATGAGCCCGCAGGCCTGGGCCGCCAGCTGCAGCGCGGCCGCGAGGGCTTGCTCCCTGGGCATGTCCATCAGGGCCATAAATTCGCCGCGCCTGGCCATCAGGAACGTGGCCACCACGCCGCCCACCAGCAGTGACTTGGCGATGGCCTTGGCCAGTTCCGCCAGCGCCTGCGAGGAGAACTGCCGCTTCAGGCCCTTGAGTGGATTCAACTTGGAGAACTGGGGTTTGAGGGACTTGGCGGAGATCAGAAAACCACCGAGCAGGTTCGGGGCCACCAGTGCGACTGCGGCCAGCAGCAGGAACAGAGGCAGCAGCGAGAAGAGGGTACGCGCCCCCAGGTCGGCGGCGCTGATCAGCATAACGCTCGTGTCGAACGCCTGCCGGCGCTCGAACAGGAAGGACTGCTCCATAACCACGCCCACCTGGCCGAACAGGCGCGGCCCCAGGGCCCAGAGGCCGCCGACACCGCCCGCCAGCAACAGCACCGTGGCCAACTCGCGGGAACGGGCCACCTGCCCCTCCTCGCGGGCCTTCTGCAGGCGCCGGGGCGTGGCCGCTTCGGTCTTTTCCTGATCTTCGCTGTCGTCGGCCATGGGGCACTCGGCGGTTGTTCGGGTGCCGGCCATTGTCGGCCAGGGCCGCCGCGGCCAAAGAGGGAATAAGAGGGGCTTCGGGGCGCTTATTCCGAAAAAGCGCCCCGCGTTTTTTTGCCAGGGGGCGCTGATTCAGGGGCTAGCGGTGGCATGTCGCGGGGCCGTGACTCGGCACCGGCCTCAGAAACCGAGCTCGTCGAGCAGATCATCCACCTGATCCTGACTGCTGACGACATCGTCGCCGCCCTGGCCGATCTGCGGGCCGTTGATCAGAGAGGCCTCCTCGCGCTTGCGGCAGTCCGCGGCGCTGCCGTCCTCGAGGCGCCGCTTCAGGGCCTCGCGCTCCTCGCCCTCGGGCACGCTCTCCAGCAATACCTGCAGCAGCTGGTGCTCCACTTCCTGGATCACATCCATCATTTTTTTGATCACCTGGCCGGTCAGGTCCTGGAAGTCCTGGGCCATCATGATCTCCAGCAGTTCCTTGCTGGTCTCGCGGGCCATAGCCGGCACCGATTTCAGGTAGCTGCGGGTGTCTTTGACCAGCTCGCGGGCCTCATCCAGCTCTTTCGGGTTTTCGAACCAGGCCTGCCACTGTTTGTCGAGGGCCTCAGCGCGGGACTCTATCTCGCCCTGCAGCGGCTGTGCCCTGTCCACCGCATTGAGGGCCCGCTCCGCCGCCTGCTCGGTCATCGAGGCCACATAGTTGAGCCTGGCGCGGGCATCCGGGATGGCCTTGGCCGCCTTTTCCACCTCCTTGTCCAGGCCCAGTTCGCGCATACTTTCGCGCAGCATCCGGGTGAGCTGCCCGATGCGTTGAATCAGGTCGTCGTTGGGGCAGCCTTCCGGAGCAACCAGTTGCCGTGCCTCACCACTCATAATCTTTTCTCCTCAAAGGTGGGCCCTACTTCCCCAGCTTTTCGAAAATCTTGTTGAGCTTTTCTTCCAGGGTCGCGGCGGTGAAAGGCTTAACGATATAGCCGTTGGCACCGGCCTGGGCGGCCGCCACTATGTTGTCCTTTTTCGCCTCGGCGGTAACCATCAGCACCGGCAGGGCCTTGGTGGTCTCGTCGGCGCGGATCTGCTTGAGCATGTCGAGGCCATCCAGGTTGGGCATATTCCAGTCCGATATCACGAATTCGAAATCACCACCTGCGAGTTTGGAAAGC
Source organism: Microbulbifer sp. ABF4_143 (assembly GCF_056160225.1). NCBI lineage: Bacteria > Pseudomonadati > Pseudomonadota > Gammaproteobacteria > Cellvibrionales > Microbulbiferaceae > Microbulbifer > Microbulbifer sp. ABF4_143. The sequence continues at coordinate 52,292 of NZ_JBSWWT010000013.1, read as the reverse complement.
GCCTCCTGGCCGTCCTCCGCCTCCTCCACGTTGGTGAAACCCAATTCTTTCAACAGGCTGCGGATGATGCGACGCATGGTGGGGAAATCGTCCACCACCAGAATTTTCATACCTTTATCCATTTTTGTACTTCCCACTAGGTCTTCGATTAAAACTCTTCCCACTCGTCTTCGCCTGCGGCGACCGGCTCGCGACGCGGCTCGTCCGCGGATCCGGTGGCGCGGTGCGCGCCCCGGCGCTGTGTGGCGCTCTCCTCTTGGGCCTCTTCGGTGTCATTGGCTGCAGGCGCCGACACCTCATCGACGCTGCGCTCCGGGGCAACCGCCGTGGACTCCGCCTCGGCAGAGAGGCGGAACACGGCCACCGCCTCTTCCAGGCGTCGGGCCTGCTCCTCCAGAGACGCCGCCGCAGCGGTGGCCTCTTCCACCAGAGCCGCGTTTTGCTGGGTGGTCTCATCCATCTGGCTGACCGCGCGGCTGACCTGTTCGATACCACTGCTCTGTTCCTGGGAGGCGGCGGAAATCTCGTCCATGATGTCGGTCACCCGCTTCACGGCGGCCACGACTTCTTTCATGGTCTCGCCGGCTTGGGCCACCAGGTCGGCCCCCTCCTCCACTTCACTGACGGATTTCTCGATCAGCGCCTTGATCTGGCGCGCGGCGTCGGCACTGTTTCCGGCCAGGTTGCGCACCTCCCCGGCCACCACGGCGAAGCCGCGTCCCTGCTCGCCGGCGCGGGCCGCCTCTACCGAGGCATTCAGCGCGAGGATGTTGGTCTGGAAGGCGATGGAATCGATCATGCCGGTGATCTCCGCCACCTTGCGTGAGCTCTCGGTGATGCCCTGCATCTTGGCGGACACCTGTTGCATCACCTCGCCGCCGCGGGTCGCGGTGCCGGACGCATCGTTGGCGAGCCCGCTGGCCTGCCGCGCGTTGTCCGCGTTCTGTTTCACCGTTGCGGTGAGTTCTTCCATGCTGGTGGCGGTCTCCTCGAGTGAGGCGGCCTGCTGCTCGGTGCGCGCGGACAGGTCGGCGTTGCCGCGGGCAATTTCCGAAGAACCGGTGTAGATGGAATTACTGCCGGCGCGCACCTGGGTGACTATGCTGCCGAGGCTGTCCTGCACTTCGCGCATGGCGCCAAACAGCTTGCCGATCTCGTTGCGCCCGTGGTCACTAATCGGCTGCGACAGGTCCGCCTGTGCAATGCGCTGCAGGTTGTCCACTGCCTCGCCGAGAGGCCTTACCACGGTGTTGCGCAACAGCAGGTAGATGAGCGCCAGGATCAGCAGGATTACCGCCAGCACGGCTGTGCCGATGCTGCCGTAGTGATCACTCTTATCGCGGAAGTCGGCCATGATCGCGGCGCTGTCCTCGCCCGCCCGGTCCAGATAATCGAGCAGGGCCGAGTTCAGATCATCGTTGAGAAAGCTCACGTCCTCCTGTACTTCGCGGAACCCCTGCAAGTCCGGCCTCTCCTGCCGCAGCATCTGGTATTGGGCCTGTATCTCGCCGAGGAGCTCCGGAAAGGCGGCGGCCAGTTTGCCGAATGCCCCGGACTCCCCCTCGGCCCCTTCGGTTTTCTCCAGGGCGGAAAATTTTTCGCCTGCGCGCGCCAACAGGGGGCCGGCCTCGTCCAGGTAGGTGCCCGCGCTCAATTTGCGCCCGGCGCCCAGCTCCTCGGCGGCCAGATTCATCTCGATGCGGCCCTGGTTGAGCAGGGTGATGGCTCGGAAGATATCGTGCAGCTCATGCACGTTGATCCGATGCAGGGAGCGGATGGATTCCTCACCCACCTGGCTGGTGCTGATGCGCAAAGCGGCCAGCCCCGCCATCAGCAGGGTGCAGCACACCAGCACTCCCGCCACTATCGCGTTGATATTGAGATTCCGGATCAGCTTGGTCATGGGCGGCGTTTCCTCCTCGTCCGTCCTCGCAGGGATTCTTGGAAACCTCTGAATAGTTCCGCGATACCTCTGACTTTCTGAGGCATTGCGGAATTATTCAGAGGTTCCCTTGTTGCAATTTTTCTAAACCCGCTGTGCGCGCCCCGAGGCCGCGGCCAGCGACATCATGCGCGCGGCCACATTCTCCAGCGCCACGACTTCGTCGGCTGCGCCCAGGGCCACTGCCTCGCGGGGCATGCCGTATACCAGGGATGTCTCCTCATCCTGGGCCAGTGTCGGCGCCCCGGCTTCGCGCATGGCCAACAGGCCGGCGGCGCCGTCCCGACCCATGCCGGTAAGCAGCACACCTATAGCGTTGCGACCGGCTTTCTGTGCCGCCGAGTGGAAGAGCACGTCTACCGACGGGCGGTGCCGGTTGACCGCCGGCCCCGAATCGAGCCGCACCAGGTAGTTGGCGCCACTGCGATCCAGTTTCAGGTGGCGATCGCCGGGGGCGATATAGGCGTGCCCCGGCAGCACCCGCTCGCCGTCCTCGGCTTCCTTGACGCCGATGCGGCAGAGTCTGTCGAGCCGCTCGGCAAAGGAGCGGGTAAAACCCGCCGGCATATGCTGGGCGATCAGTATCGCCGGGCTGTTGGCCGGCAGCGGCTCGAGCACCTGGCGGATCGCCTCGGGCCCACCCGTAGAGGCCCCCAGGATCACCAGCTTCTCACTGGACACCAGCACCGGTTTGAGCCCTCCGGGTGATGTCCGCTGCTGCGCGCGCCGCGGCCGGGCGCGGGCAGCGGCCCGTATCTTGTCGGCGATCAGGGCGCCGTATTCGAGCATGCCGCTGCGAATGCCCATCTCCGGTTTCTGCACGAAATCCACCGCACCCAGTTCCAGGGCTCGCAGGGTGATCTCGGAGCCGGCGCGGGTCAGGGAGGAGACCATCAGTACCGGCATGGGGCGGAGCCGCATCAGGCGCTCGAGGAAATCCAAACCGTCCATGCGCGGCATTTCCACGTCCAGGGTCAGCACGTCCGGGTTGTGACGCTTTATCAGGTCGCGCGCCACCAGTGGGTCCGGCGCCACCGCCACCACTTCCATATCCGGCTGGCTGTTGATGATTTCGCTCATCAGGCCGCGGATCAGCGCCGAGTCATCCACGCACAGAACTTTGATTTTTTCCTCTGACAAAATCTGTTCCTCCTAGCGGTGCCACGGGCGCCGCGTCACTGTTTATTCATCGGCAGCGGGGCGCGCCGCTTTAGCCGGCTCCTGAAAAACCATGCCGCAATGGGCCAACAGATGGTCTTTCCTCACCCCAGGGTGTAAACCGTCTGGCCTCGCAGGCGGAAGCGGTCGCTGATATGGGAAAAACTTTCCGAGTGGCCGACGAACAACAGGCCGTCGTGTTTCAACAGCGGCGCAAAACGCTCCAGGATGCGCGCTTGGGTGGTCTTGTCGAAATAGATCATCACGTTGCGGCAGAAGATGGCATCGAAGCGCTGGTTTATCGGCCAGTCGCCCCGGACCAGATTGAGCCGCTCGAAGCGCACCCGCGCAGCCAGTTCCGGGCGCACGCGCGCGAAGCCGGTACGCCTGCCGCTGCCTCTGAGAAAGAAACGCCGGATGCGCTGCTCATCCAACTGGCGGCGCACCTGCTCCAGGGAGTAGATGCCCTGCCGCGCCCGCTCCAGAGCCTCGGTGTCGATATCCGTCGCCAGCACCTGAATATCCGCGCCCTCCCCCAGAGACTCCACCAGTGTCATGGCGATGGAATAGGGCTCCTCCCCGGTGGAAGCACCGGCGCTCCACACCCGCGCCGGTCCAGGGCGTCCGCGAAAATGCTCGGCGAGCAGCGGGAAGTGATGCGCCTCGCGGAAAAAAGACGTGAGATTGGTGGTGAGCGCGTTGGTAAACGCCTCCCACTCGGGGCCGCCGGCGCTGCGCTCCAGTTCCGCCAGGTAGTCGCCGAATCGGGTCAGGCCCCGCTGCCGCACACGCCGGCCTATACGGCTGTACACCATGTCGCGCTTGTGATCGGCCAGCACTATGCCGGCGCGCTGGCCGATCAGCTCGCGGATACGGGCAAAATCGCCGTCGGTGAGCACCAGATCCCGCTGCAGCGGGGCCCCCTCAGCAGGCGCGCGAGCGGGGCCGGAAACAGTTGAACTCAAGACCATCACTCCGCTGGCAACAGGGCCGGCGCGCCGGCTTCGGGAAACCTATGGCTGCCCGCGCGCAGCTCCTCTCGCCCAGCCCCCTGCAGGCGAAAAACGGCGGTGGCCTGGGCGAGCAGCTCAACACGCGCCCGCAGGGCGGCGGAGGCGCGGGCCGAGGACTGTACGCGCTCGGCATTCTGCTGAGTCACCTCATCCATCTGTGCCACTGCCTGATTGATCTGCGTGAGGCCGGTACTCTGCTCGGCGGAGGCCGCGGATATCTCCTCCATGATGTCGCTGACCCGGGTCACTGTATCCACCACGGACGCGATTGAGGCCTCGGCCCGGCGCACCAGCCCGGCACCGCTGTCGATCTCCCGCGCGGAGCCGTCGATCAGGCCGCGAATCTCCCGCGCGGCATCGGCGGAACGGCCGGCCAGATTGCGCACCTCCTGGGCCACGACCGAGAAACCTCGACCGTGCTCGCCGGCGCGGGCAGCCTCCACGGAGGCGTTGAGGGCGAGAATATTGGTCTGAAAGGCGATACCGTCGATGGTCTCGATAATCGCCGCCATCTTCTGTGAACTGGCGGTGATACGCCCCATGGTTTCCACCACCTGCCGCATCGCATCGCCACTTTCGCGAACGGTGCGGGAGGCGTCGGCGGCCAGGCCGCTGGCCTGGCGCGCATTGTCCGCGTTCTGGCCGACGGTGGCGGTCATCTCCTCCATGCTCGACGCCGTCTGTTGCAGAGAAGCGGCCTGCTGTTCGGAGCGGGAGGACAGATCCTCGTTGCCGGCGGCTATCTCGCGCGCCGCCGGCGCGACTACGGCGATACTGCCGTTGACCTCGCTGACGATACTGCCGAGGCTCCTGCGCATAATGTCCAGCGCCGCGGCCAGGTGCCCCACTTCGCTGTGGACCCGCTGTGGCGGGCGCGCCCCCAGGTTGCCAGCGGCGATCTGGATGGTGAAGGTCTCCGCGTCGCGCAGCGGCCGCAATACCGCACGCCCGGCGCCAAACGCCAGCAGGGCCAGCAGCGGTGTGCCCAGGGCGAACAGGGCCAATTGGCCGCCGAGCAGGGCCGTGGACACCTCCCCGGCAGAGGCGGCGGTCAGTGCCCGCCAGCCGAGGGCGCTGCTGCCGGCGAGCAGCAGCGCCGCGGTGCCGGCCAGCATGCCCAGACGCACTTTGAGAGAGGCGAAATTAATGCGGTCGAGCCTGCCGCGCAGACTGCGCGATACCAGGCGCCCGCGATGGAGGGCCAGGTGGCGGCCGCGGCCTTCGCGCAGCGCCCGGTAGTCTTCGTCCGCCCGCGCCACTGCATCCCGGTCGGCCTTCAGGCGCACCGAGACATAGCCCACCGTGCGGCCGTCTTCGATCACCGGGGTGACATGGGCCTTGACCCAGTAGTAGTCGCCGTTCTTGCGCCGGTTCTTGACCAGGCCTATCCAGGTCTCGCCCCGCTTGATGGTGTCCCACAGGTTGGCGAAGGCCTCCCGGGGCATATCCGGGTGGCGCACCAGGTTGTGCGGTGCGCCGACCAATTCTTCGCGGCTGTAGCCGCTCACTTCCACGAAGGCCGGGTTGGCGTAGGTGATATTGCCGCGCAGGTCGGTGCGCGAGATCAGGAAGTGGTCGTCGCGCAGGCTGTATTCCCGGTTGCTGACCGGCTGGTTGTTGCGCATCGGCGACTACTCCCCAGCCTCTTCCACCAGCGCCATCTCCTCGCTGGTAAGCAGCTTCTCGATATCCACCAGCACGAGCATGCGCTCCTCCAGGTTGCCCAGGCCCTCGATGTAATCCAGCGGCAGGCTGACGCCGAACTCCGGTGCCGGCTTTATCTGCTCGCCGCCGAGGGTCATAACATCGGAGACGCGATCGACGACGATGCCGACAACACGCCCGGCGATGTTGACCACGATCACCACCGTCTGCTCGTCGTACTCGGCGCTGGAGAGGCGGAATTTGATGCGCAGGTCCACGATCGGCACTATCACGCCGCGCAGGTTGGCGACGCCCTTGATAAAGTCCGGGGCGTTGGCGATGCGGGTTACATTGTCGTAACCGCGGATTTCCTGCACCTTGAGGATATCGATGGCGTACTCTTCCTCCCCCAGGGAGAAGACCAGGAATTCCCGCTCGCCACCCTCGACGGCGGCGGCATTTTCCAGTGCGCTGGCATTGCTCATAACGGTTCTACCTCCTGTTGGCGCCGGGCCGGCTCGCGCGACCCGAATATGGGGTTTTCTTTCTTGCTCAGGCTGAGCCGGTGTAGCTCGGCGATGTCCAGAATCAGGGCCACGCTGCCGTCGCCGAGGATGGTGGCGGCGGACACGCCCGGAACCTTGCGGTAATTGGTTTCCAGGTTCTTGACCACCACCTGCTGCTGGCCGATCAGTTCGTCTACCTGCAGGGCATAGCGGCGCCCCTCGCCCTGTACTATCACGGCGATGGCCCCGGTCGGATCCTCGGTGGCGTCGCGCACGTCCATGGCCCGGTGCACCGCCACCAGTGGCAGATAGTCCTCGCGCACCTTGAGCAACAGGTCGTCGCCGGCCATGGAGTAGAGATCCTCCGCACGGGGCTGCAGGGATTCGATCACCGCGCTCACCGGCAGGATGAAGGTCTCGCCACCGACGCGCACCGACATGCCGTCGAGAATCGCCAAGGTCAGCGGCAGCACTATGCGGGTGGTGGTGCCCTGCCCCGACCGGGAGAGGATCTCCACATGGCCCCCCATGGTCTGAATGTTGCGCTTGACCACGTCCATACCCACACCGCGGCCCGATACATCGCTGACGGCTTCGGCGGTGGAGAATCCGGGGGCGAAGATCAGCTGCCAGACTTCGTCGTCGGCCATGTTGTCGGATACCGCCAGGCCGTTTCCGCGCGCCTTGGCGAGTATTTTTTCGCGGTTCAGACCGCCGCCGTCATCGCTCACCTCGATCAGGATGTTGCCGCCCTGGTGGCGGGCGGACAGGGTCAGGCGGCCACAGCGCGGCTTGCCGGCGGCGGCGCGGCGCTCCGGCGTCTCTATGCCGTGGTCCAGGCTGTTGCGCACCAGGTGCGTGAGCGGATCGATAATGCGTTCGGTGAGTCCCTTGTCCAGTTCGGTGGATTTGCCCTCGGTGACCAGCTCCACCTCCTTGCCCAGCTTGCCGGCCAGGTCGCGCACCAGGCGCGGAAAGCGGCTGAACACATAGTCCATCGGCACCATGCGCACCGACATCACCGCCTCCTGCAGATCGCGGGCGGTGCGGGCGAGCAGGTTGAGACCGTTGACCAGTTTGCCGTCCCTGATATCGCCGGATTCCGCCGCTACCTGGTTGAGCATCGACTGGGTGATGATCAGCTCGCCCACCAGGTTGATGATCTGGTCCACCTTGGTCACCGGCACGCGAATCGAGGTGGACTCGCCGCCCCTTGCGGCGGTGTTCGCCGGCGCGGCGGCCCGGCCCGCCGGCGCCGTAGCCCGCGGCGCCTGTTCGGCGGCTGTGTCGGGGCGACTTTTCTCCGCGGGCGTTTTCTCCGCGGCGGACTGATCCGGACCCAGCGGGCGGATCTCCAGCTGCTCCGGCTCAACGATAAAGCACATCACCGCCTCGATATCGTCGCACCCCAGGGAGGTGGACAGGGTCACCTCGTAGCGCTCACCGCTACCGGACTGCGCCTCTATCCGGCCCAGCTGTCCCAGCTCCTCGATCAGCAACTGGCGGTCCTTTTCCGCCACCCCCAGCAGTGCCACCGAATAGCGGCCATCGGCGGCGGAAGCGGGCTCCGGCTCCGCCGGTGGCTGCGCCGCAACGGCTGGCACCGGCTGCGGCTTTTCGCCATCCACATCGGCCTCCTCACCGATTTCCTCCAGGGCCAGCTGCCGCAGCGTCTGGCAGATCCGCTCCAGCGCCTCGGGATCCGGCTCGGCGCCCTGGCGATAGGCTTCCAGTTGGTCGTTCAACATGTCTTTGGCTTCCAGAAAGGTGTCCACTATGTCGCGACGCAGGGCCAACTCGCCGCGGCGGGTGTAATCCAGCAGGTTCTCCAGCAGGTGGGTGGTGCGCTGCAGCGCCTCGAAACCGAAAGTTCCAGCGCCGCCCTTGATAGAGTGGGCCGCGCGAAAAATGGCATTCAGCTGCTCCGGGTCCGGGGCATCCACGTCCAGCTCCAGAAGATGGGATTCCATCTCCGCCAGAAGCTCGCCCGCCTCCTCGAAAAAGGTGTCGTAGAATTCCGTTATATCCATCTTCACTCACGCATTGGGTGTACTCGGGGCCGGCTGCCGGCCAGAATCCTCGCCGCCGCCTGCTCGCTGAGCACCGTTAAGGTGATCCGCCGGTTCACCGGGTCGCCGGGGGCACTGCCCGGCAGCGGCACGCGATCGCCCATGCCGACCACGCGCAACAGCTTGGTTCCGTCCAGGCCGCCGGCCGCCAATTCCCGCCGCGACGCGTTGGCCCTGTCGGTGGACAATTCCCAATTGCTGTAGCCGGCATCGCCGGTGGCGTAGCTGAGGCTGTCGGTATGGCCGCTGATGGCCACCCGGTTGGGCAGTTCGTTAAGCAGTGGCGCCAGGGTGCGCAACAGGTCGCGCATATAGGGCGCCACCTGGTCGCTGCCGAGGCGGAACATGGGCCGGCTCTCGGTATCCAGCAGCTGTATGCGCATCCCCTCGGGTGTCATTTCGAAACGCATCTGCTCGCGCAGGTCGCGCAATTCCGGATCCGCCTCTATTACGGTCTCTATGCGGTGGCGCAGTTCGAGCAGACTGCGGCGCACCTCGTCCGGCAACCGCTGGGTGCGCAGATCGACCCGGGCCCGTTCCCCCTCCGCATGGGCGGGGTCCGGGCCGCCGCCGGGAATCACACTGGTGCTGGCACTGTCCCGGTCGCCATTGCTCAGGGCCACCGCCAAGGGGGTTCGGAAATACTCGGCCAGCCCCTGCAGCTCCCGCGGCGAAGCGGTGGAAATAATCCACAACACCAGGAACAGCGCCATCAGTGCCGTCATCAGGTCCGCCAGGGCTATCTTCCAACCGCCGCCGTGATGCTCTTCACGCCCCTTGCGCGGGCGCCGGACGACGATGCGGCGTTCGACCTTGCTCACCGGCTTCACACGCTGGACAGACCAGCGCGCACATGGCCCTCGAGCTCGCCGAAAGTGGGCCTCTCGGCGGTATCCAGGGTCTTGCGGCCGAACTCCACTGCCAGCTGCGGCGCGTAGCCATTCAGGCTGGCCAGCAGGGTGACGCGCACACACTGCAGTATCTTCACCACCTCCCCTACCTGGCGCTCGATACGGCTGGCCATCGGGTTGACGAATCCGTAGGCGAGCAGGATGCCCATAAAGGTGCCCACCAGGGCGTGCGCGACCATCACGCCGATTTCAGCGACTCCGGAATCCGCCGAGGCCAGCGCTTTCACCACCCCCAACACCGCGGCGACTATGCCGAATGCGGGCAAACCGTCACCGACCTTGAGCAGCGCATCGGCGGGTATGCGGGCCTCGTGTTCAAAAGCCTCGATCTCATGGGTCATCAGCTCGTCCAGCTCCAGCGGGTCCATGCTGCCGCTCACCATCAGGCGCAGGTAATCGGTGATGAAGCCCATGATTAACGCGTCTCGGAGAATGCGCGGGTGCTCGGCGAAGAGGGGGCTCTCCTCGGGATTTTCGATATCCTTTTCGATGCCCATGGCGCCCTCGCGACGCATCTTGCTGAGCAGCTTGTACTGCAGCGCCATCAGGTCCATATAGGTCTCTTTGTTGTACTTCCCGGTGCGCCTGAGCCTGGACAGGGTGCGCAGGGTAGCCTTGATCGCTTTGCCGTTGTTGCCGGCAATAAACGACCCCAGTGCCGCCCCCACGATGATGAGTATCTCCATCGGCTGGTACAGCGGCCCCAGGCTCCCGCCGGACAGGGAGAAGCCGCCGAACACCGACAGGGCGACAATGATGAACCCCAGAAATATCAACACGACCGGCATCCCTCCGCTAACACATTTACTGCCTTTAGCGTCTCTATCGGCGGCCAAGGGCCGGCCTTGAGGGTGCAGCGGCAGAAAAAGGTCGGGTATCGGGGCGCGCGAATGTGTCCGCAATCGCGGGATCTGTGGCACGCGGGCACAGCTCCCCGCCGAGGCTCGAAGCAGCCACTTCGCCTTGCAACATCACCGCCACAGGCTATTTTTTCCTGTAGGACCGGCCGCTGTAGCCCGTCCTGGATTCAGTGGATCTGCGAGTGCCCCGCCACTCCCGTCAAGACGACAATAACGCCGCTTATCCGGACCCGACTCCCATGCTGATTGCGCACCGAGGCGACAAGACCCGCCAGCCGGAAAACACCATCGCCGCCTTCGAGGCCGCGCACGGCCTGGGCGCCTGCGCGATAAAGACCGACATCCGTTTCAGTGCCGACGGCACCCCCTGGTGCTTCCACAGGGACACGCTGCCCGGCGCCAAGCGCGGCAGCGAGCGGCATTTTCACGCGTTCAGGGATCGCGAGCTGCGCGAGCAGCCCATCAACACCTTTATCCAGCTCGTGGACTGGGCCAGCTGTCACCGGCACCTGGACTGGTTTGTCGAGATCTCGGGCGGGTGCCTGGCGCACACCGGCACCGAGCGGGCGGTGGAAACCCTGGTGGACCTGATGCGCAATGAGTGCGCCTCCTTCGCGCTGCTGGCACGCGATCACCGCAGCCTGCGTATGGCGCGCAGCCTCGGCTGCCACCAGGTGGCGCTGAAGGTGGACAGCGTGGCACAGTGCCTGTCGGCGGAGGTCGTGACCCTGGCGCCGGACTACCTGCTGATCCGGGACAGCCGCGTCGAGCGCAGCGAGCTGCCGCCGGGCCCCTGGCAATGGGTGGTTTACGAAATCAATTCCGCCGAGGAGGCGGTGCGTTGGCGCGCGCGCGGCGCCCACCACATACTCACCGGCAATCTGCCGCTGCTGATGCGCTCCCGGGAAGCCAGCGATGTCTACGGATTTTGACGTCCTGGTGGTGGGGGCCGGTATCCAGGGCGCCGGGGCCGCCGAGGCGCTGGCGATGGCCGGCTACCGGGTGGTGATTCTGGAGCAGATGGGTATCGCCGCGGCCACCTCGTCCCGCTCCTCCAAGCTGATTCACGGCGGCCTGCGCTACCTGGAGAGCGGCCAGTTTCAGCTGGTCTACGAGTGTCTGCGCGAGCGGCGCTGGCTGCTGGAGCACAAGCCGCAGCTGGTGCGTATGGTGCCCTTCTACATCCCCGTCTATCAGCACAGCAAGAGATCCGCGTGGCTGGTGCGCCTGGGCCTGACCGTCTACGCGCTGCTGTCCGGCGTGGCCCGCCGCCACTCCCGCTTCCGCGCCCTGCCCAGATCCCAGTGGCAAAACCTCTCCGGCCTCAACGGCGACGATCTGGTGGCGGTCTACCGCTACTACGATGCGCAGACGGACGACGCGGCGCTGACACGCAACGTGGTCGAGTCGGCTCTTTCCCACGGCGCCCGGCTGATCTGCCCCGGCAGCCTGGTGGGCGCGGAACTGACCTCAAACGGCGTGCGCGTCGACTATTTTGCCGACGGTCAGTTGAGCACCCTGCGCACCCGCGCACTGGTCAATTGCAGTGGCCCCTGGGTGGCGCACACCAACGCGCGCTGTACGCCGGCGGTGCCGCTGCCGCCGATCGATCTGGTCGCCGGCTCCCATATTCAGCTGCCGATGTTCCTGGGCGAGAAGATTTTCTATCTGGAGGCGGAGGACGGCCGCGCGGTGTTCGTGATGCCCTGGCAGGGCAAGACCCTGGTGGGCACCACCGAGCGCCGCTATGAGGGGGATCCCCGCGATGTGGCGCCGACCCGCGAGGAGCAGAGCTACCTGCTGCGCACGGTGCAGCGCTACTTCCCGCAGGCCCGCGCGCTGCAGTTTCGGGATATCTGCGACAGCTTTGCCGGCCTGCGGGTATTGCCCCAGGGCTCCGGCAGTCCCTTCTCGCGGCCGCGGGAAACGCTGCTCTGCTGCGACAACGACAGGGCGCCGCGGATACTGGCGGTGGCCGGGGGCAAGCTCACCAGCTACCGCGCCACGGCGCGCAGGATACTGAAAAAGTTGCGGCCGACGCTGGAGGAAGAGCATCGGAACGGCGGCGGTCAGCCGAGGAATCGACCGGCCACCGTCTCGGAAAAAGAGCGCAATCTGTAGTCCGCCCGGCGGCGCGCAGCTACTGCCTGGCGAAATAGGCGCCCGACTTTTTCTCGACCGAGTCCGGCACAAGGCCGCCCCACTCGGTGATCAGCGCCCCGGAATCGGGGGCGGCGCGCAGTGTCAACAGCGGCTCGCCCACCTGATAGACCTGCACCCCGTAGAGATTTTTCACATCGCCGTCGCCGTAGGAGCGGAAACGGACGACCGCCGCCTCGTCAGTGGCATCGAGGGTACAGACAATGCGCGTATCGGACTGGTAGCCGGTGATATCGAGCAGACAGAGATCCGCCCCGAGCTGCAGGCGGTACTCCACCAGCATCGCCGCCCCGCCGGGATCCTCGCCCAGGTTTTCGCTAAACCCGTAGACACCGCGCCAGTCGGCTCTGGACTGGCAGGCGGCGACGGAAAGCAGTAGTGCGCAAAGCGCTGTGATCAAAAGTCTTTTCCGCATATTCATCTCACTTCTCAGCCCAGATAGCCTTTCTGCAGCCCCTTTTCATACTTCTGTCTTACCTTGATGGAAATTTCAGCCGGCGTTATGACACCATCTTTATTCTTATCGAATCCGGAGTTCTGTTCATAGGTCTTGGCCCCGCGGCGGAACAGCGGGTCGCTCGGTTCCATACCTATCGCCGCCGGATACAGGATCGCCATATAGATGTCCTCCAGCGTCTTCAGCCTGCCCTTGTAGGGCCGGAAGTATTTTTCGACATAATCCAGCTGTTTTTCCGCCGTCATTTTCGCCAGCGCTTCGGTTGTCGTTCCCAGGCCCTTGGCGGTTCTGGGCATAAACTGGATCAGGCCGGTGGCGCCACTGCCGGCTGCGTTTTTTATCGAAGGGCTGAAGGTTTCACCGGTTTCGAAAGCCATGCAGGCCATCAGGAAATCCGGAGAGATATCGAGGTTCGCGGCTATCTGCCGGACTCTGGTCTTGAAGGCGCCGGAAACCTTGGCCCCCCAGGCGATGGCCCCGGCAGCGGGACGGCTGGCTGCCTCGGGAGCGCGGGGACTGCTGCCCGGCGGATGTACGGAAAAAGCGCCGCTGAAATGGGCGGGCGTATCCTCCGCATAGCGCGCCAGACTGCGCCAGGTCCTGCCACCGGCATCCACCCGGCCATCGGGCCTGGAGAAACCGACAACATTCCGCTGGAAGTCCTTGATGCGGTTGATCGTGTTGGGGCCGATCAGGCCGTCCACCGCCAACAGCGCCCAGGGGATACGGGTGGCCCTGTTTAGCAGCTCCTGTACCAGCCTGACATCCTCGCGGAGATTTCTGCCCCGAAAACCCACCGATCCGCTCAGCTTGACGAGAGTCTTCATATCCTGCTCCCTGGAGATTCTGACGGCACCAAGTGTAAAAAATGGCGGCGACTGCGAACATGCGTCTGTTCACAAAACCATCGCGCGGCACCCTGCCGCCAATGCGCCCCACCGGTGGCACTGGCCAGAGGGCCGCTCGGTCGACTATACCTTTCGTCACCGGGCCTGGTCCCTCTGGATCCAAGCAGCGGATCCAGGGGAACAGGCCCTAGTGCGTCTAGCGATGGGATCGGGATAATATGTACCCAGTTCCGAATAAAGGATCGCCGCGCCAGTGCCGCGGATCCGCTGTAACCCGAAGTCGAGATATGCCTGACCACCCCACCCACCGCTTCTGCACCGCCCCGCTGATGGATTGGAGCGACACACGATAAAATCCAACAAAAACAATTAGTTAAAAGTCGCCAATACAGCTTGTACCACCCTAGTACCAGCCTTATGAAATTTTCGGATCATTCTCCGCCCCATTCAGTCTGAAAATGACCCCACCCAGTCGCGCCAGCACGGCCTCGGCAATGGTTTCCGTCACCACTACCAATTTGTCCGGTTCCTGCTTAAAGCGCTGCAGTGCAGAAAGCTGTTCCTCGACCAGAAACTGCATCTCCTGCACTTCTTCGGTGAACTCCACGATATCAACCTGTCCCATCCCGTTACTCCATTTTCTGTTGGTTGATGCCACCCTATCAGCGATTTCAGATATGCAACCTCGCTTGCAGTAGGTGTGCAATTTGGCACGCTGTTCATTTTTTTGTGATATCCGCGCTGCCAGGGGAGCGGAAACAAATCTAACCGAATACTGTATATTTATACAGTATTGACCTAGTATGGAGAGTTCCAGAACTGCGCCCAAAGCCTGAGTACAAATTCTGTCGCAGAATGGCATTCCTAAGCAATTAATCGCAACAGGATAATTAACTATCGACAGCGAGACTTTCTCGCATCTGAACGTAGTGATTGATCACATTGCGCGTTCAATTGACCACAACCTGTATGTTTTTGAAGCATTTTGTAAATGAGAGACCAGCGAAGTTTGCATGCGCAGAGCCGGTTTTCGAAAAAAATGCGAACTCGCCCTAAAAAGCCAAACCATGGCAAACGGAATCATCCACTACCAACTCAAAGGTGGGAAAGTGACTTCCTCTAAATTTTCACTGTGATAGACAGCGCAGGCATGCTGGGTAAACTAGCAAGTCAATCTAGGGATAAGAGATAAAAAATGAGACTGTTGATTGTGGCCGCCGTGCTGGCGGTGGTTTCCGGCTGTACCGGCCAATTCGTACCAAAACAAACCGTCGATAAGGTGGGGCTGGCGGTGATGCAGCGGGCCGGGGAAATTGAGATGGTGACGCCGCAGTAAGCGGACGCCATGGAATCCCTGGGGCCGATTGTCGGGCACTCCTGTAAGAACCAGGTGATGGTGGGCGAGGCCGACGCCACCCAGGTGGGCGCCATCGACCAGCTGCGCATAGTCGCCGCACAGAAAGGCGCCGACGCCATCACAACCCCCAGCTGCACGCAGGGCAGTTTCTCGCTGGTGAAAAACTGCTGGAACAGCTGGGAGTGCCACGCCGAAGCGGTGCGCAAGCCCGCCGAAGGTTAAGCCGGCGGGCTGTTGTCGTCGTCCGCGTAGATACGCTCGTCATAGTTGACCGCGACCACATTCACCGAGTCGGTACCGCTGGGCTTGATCTCCGTCACCAGTGCCGGATAACTCCAACGCTCTGCGGTACCGAACATCCACAGTGGCGGCTCCATGCTGCCGTCCACCACCGGGGCAAAGTCCAGGTCCGCGTCGATGGCCACCACCGACGGATTGCCGGTTGCCGTGGCCACATAGGGGCCAGACAGCCGTCCGTCCGGTTTGCGCAGCGCCAGGTGGTGCGTACCTGTGCCCCACTCCACCGCCGCGTCCAGGGTGACATTGCGCCCGCTCACGGCCAGCACCCGCCCGGTCTGCGAATATCCGGGGATATCGTCCGCCAGTGCCACATAGCTCATGTACGCGCTGTTGAGCCCGTCCATCTCCGTCTTGAAGCTGTAGCGGGTGTCCCGGTACCGCTGAATGCGGCGCTGACGCATACCGTAGCGCCAGGCGCGGGTGCGGTCGGTGACCCCGAAGGCGCGCACCTTTTTCGGGGCCTGCCCAACGTCGCCCGGCAGCGTGCACAGTATGGTGGCCGGCTTCCAGGTCTGCGGATCGAAATACTCCACCTCAACCCCGTCTGGCTCGTCCGGTTCGATCAGCTGGATATCCTGCGACAGGTCGCCTGTCATGTTGTCCGGCTGGTACATCTGCTCGAACGCCGTGCGCGGGCCGTCGCGCACCGGCACAATCTGCCCATAGTCCAGGGTCGGCTCGGCGTAGCCCGGCGCCAGCGTGCGCTTTAACGCTTCAAACAGGGTGCTCTTGTTGTCGAACACCGCGTCGAAGGTATCGCCGCGCCCGCTCCACGTCGTGTGCAGCGCCTCCAGTTCGTCGAGGCCGATCTGGTTATCCGTGTGCCCCACGTTTTTAATCACGTAGGCAAAAAACGGGGCAATGTCCCGCGTGGCCACCGGCGCGGACCAGTTGCCACCGGAATACACCGGCAGCTTGCGCGTGGCAATCAGGTTGAACTTGTTTTCAGCACTGCCGGCCAGGGAGTTGGTGCCCTTGATCTTGATTGCGATAGTGGTGACACCGGCATAGCTTGTGGCACTGTCCAGTTCGGCCTTGAGCGCGGTCCACTGCACCGTGTCGTAGACCCTAGTATCGTCTGTGGCCACGGTGGTGCGCGTAACTCGCACCTCGGGGCGTATGGCGCTGGGCAATGTTATTTTTTTTGTATAGCCGAGCTGGTCGTTCGTGGCACCGCTAAATGTGTGCGTTACCGTTGTCCAGCTGGCACCACCCTCGTCGCGGTAGGCAATCTCAATCGTAACCGTTCGGTTTAGGAAATTTCCGTTGTCATCCAGCTCGCCGAGCCCCTGCGGCAACATAAAGTCGAGCCAGATGGTACCGGTGGTTTCGTTGGCCGGACAGGCGAAAAACGGCCCCATTCCTGTTCCGCTGCCATCAGTCGACACCGATGCGTAAACCAGGTATTCACCGGTGAATCCGGGCCAGCTTGCAACATCATCGCCATTGCCGTCCACCTGTTGCATGGTGCCGGTATTTCCGGATTTGGACACTACCCGGTAGTCGCCGTCATTGACGGTCTCAACTCCGCTAACGGTGAGGATGTCACCCTCAGCGTAGGGGAAGGGCATTGGTTCGTATAAGGCCTCACCTCCGAACTCGTCCTCGAAACTGCGGGCGTAGCTGCGCATCGAGGTGCCGTTGAAACTCCACTTTATAAAACCGCTACCGCCGGTTTGCAGCGGCCCCTCCAGCTCCAGCCCGGAACTGCCGGCACTGCTGCCAACTTCCGGCGAGGTGTACACATTGCGGTGTGCCTCGTGGCCGGACACATCCGCCCCGGGGCCAAACACCTGGTAGTCGATGTCGCCGGCGTAACGCGAGACGGGCGTGTTGCCGATATAGATTTCGTCCGGGTCTATCTCGTATTCGCCAACGCCGACGGCCATCATCAAGTAGAGATACTGGTCGTTGCTGATGTACTCACGCCGCGGCTGACTCAGAAGGTCGGGAAACACCTTATGGCGCCCGGCGATTTCCGGCACCACGCCCATCAACCGCGCCTGGTTGCCCTGGGCGTTGGGGTTGTAGATGGTGGAGCCATCAGGGGTGGTGTTGTTGTAGGTGTCCGGAATCTGGTTGGAGTAGTAGACCGCCGCACCCACCGCGATGATTGCCACCACGGCCCAGGCAATGGTGACCGGGTCTTTCGCCTCCACCACCAGCTCGAACTCGTCACCGGGCTGGATCACGTAGCTATCCCAACCGATCGGCGCCAGCTGCACACCGTTGACCGTGGCGGAAAACAGCGGCTGCTCGCGCTCGTGGTAGGCCGGCACATTGGCCCGCAGCCAGGCCTCGAACGTCTGCCCCGCCTCGGCGTTGCAGGTCTCGAAGGTGTGCGGGTCCAGCTTGCTGGGGAAAACTTTAATGGTTGCGGCCATGCTGGTACTCGTAAAACTCGGTGCGCTCGAACAGGCGACGGAAGGCGCGCGGGTTCTGCAATGCGGGGCCGTGCTGGCGCCCGGTGTGCAGCACCATGAGCGCGCCGCCGTTGTCCACCACCACGCCAACATGGATCAGGCAGCCGCCGCGAAACCCGCAGGCCACCGCTCCGGGCACACAGGCACCTAGCGCAAACGCCGGCACCACCTGGTGGTAACCGTTGGTCAGCCCTGGCTTATCGTCCGGGCACACATGGCCGAAAGACTCGAGCCAGGGCACATCAAACTGCCGGTGCAGTACATGCCGCACCAGGCCCCAGCAGTCGAAGCCGCAGCAGTCGCGGCCGCCGTCCACATAGGGCACCTGCAGGTAATCGTTGATCCAAACGGACATAAGGGTCAGCCGTAGTATTTGAGGCCGGGGGCAAAGTCGGGGGTGTAGAACAGGGTCGGCCACGACTTGTTGACCAGGTCGTGGAAGCTCGCCACCACCGACACCGAGGACGGTTTGGCCTGCACCGATACCGCGGTCATTACCGTGGGCGGTTGCGCTGGCGCGCTCAAGTCACTGGCCAGATAAACCCGGTAAATCACCTGCACCGCCCCGCCGGCCTCCTTCGCCGCGCGAATCTGCCGCAGCGCCTCGCCGGTGACGTTGTCGAGCTGAAACTGCAGGTCCTGCCGGCCTTTCACCGCCCGCGTGGGCAGTGATACGCCGAAGCCAGACGCGGTAAACAGGGCCTCGCTGGCATTCTCCAGCGTCGCGGTGATGTCATCGAAACCCTGGCACAGGCGAATGGCGCCGGTATCGAATGCCGCGTGCGCAAGCTCCAGTGTGTGGATGATGACCTGGTCCACCGGCGCACTGGCGTAAACGGTTTGCAATACCTGGCTCACGGATCACACCCCAGCGTAGAGGGCGGCAACCCAGGCGGTCACCGCCTCGGCGTACTGCTCGCGGCCGTGGCGTTCAAAGTGGATCTGATCGGGCATCCCAATGGTTACCATGCCGGTGTTCGGGTCGGTTTCCAGAATGTTCTGGGGCCACCCGGTTTCCTGGCTCATGTGCGCGTAACAGGGCACAAACCACACTTTGCTGTCGCCGGCATCCCGCGCGGCCTTAACCAGCTTCATCTGCTCCACAATCAGCGTCGGGAAGCGGTCACTGGCCCAGCGGTTGTCGCCACCGGATGACCGCGGCAGGGTGTTCACCAGAATGCCGATATGCGCATTCGGCAGCGCCTCGCGGGTCTGGTTGTAGATCACCTCGAAACCGCGCTGCACCTGCGCCAGGGTCTCCGCCTCGTCCTGCTGGCTGACGTCGTTGGTGCCCAGGTTGATGGTCACAAAATCCGGGTCCGCAAAGCCGAAGCGCTGCAGATAGTAGGCCATATCGAAGATATACCCGTTATAGATATATCCGGCCTTGTTGTCGGTGTCGTTGCTGTCCGGCACCTTCAGGAACGGGTTGCTGGTCAGCTTGTTATTGTTGGAGCTGGCCAGGTACACCGCCTCGGTGCCGTCCGCTACGGGCGCCACCGAATCGGTGTGCTCGTAGATGAAGTCGGCCCACTCCCGGCCCTCGCGCGCCTCGCCGTTGTAGCTGCCGCTGCCGCCGTTATCCATGGTGCCGATCATTTCCACGGTCAGCCCCATGTGCTCCAGCTTGCGCCCCAGCAGCATGGGCTGGTCGCGGTTGGTGAGGCTGTCGCCGATGGACAGCACGCGCACGGTGCCCGCCTGGGCTTCCGGCGCCACATGCACCGTCAACGGAATGCCGTAGCGGTAGGTGGTGCGCTGGAAGCTGTCGCCGTGGCGGCGCATCTCGATGCCAGCGCTACCGGCGCACTTGTCCGGGTCAATCAGGATCGAGGACCGACCATTGACCACGTAGGGGTAATAGCCATTTGCCGCGCCCGGCCCCTCACTCCAGAAAACGGTCTCGAAGGCGGTGCCCTCGGAACGCTCCTGGCAGATGTTCACCGGATACAGCGGCAGCGGCCGACCGGACACCAGGAACATATCGCTGGGGTAGGCAATATTGAAATTCGCCACGTCGCCGGAAATTTGACTTAACAGGCTGACCAGTGGCACATCGCTCGGGTAGTCGTCGCGGCGAATCCACCAGCCGGGCAGCTCGCCGTGATAAAACTGCACCCCGCAAATGGTCAAGCCGGCGGAATTGCCCTGCTCTGCACCCACATAGAAAAACAGCAGGTCGTCGCTGTTCGGCATCAGAAAGCTGGCTGAATAAATCGCCGCAGTAGATGACAGCTTTTTCTCCAGGGCCGGGTAGGCGGCTAAGAGTACGCCGGTGGAGCTCCACACATAAATCACCGGAATCCCGAACTCGTCCGGCGTCGCGGTCTCAATGCAGAAGCGAAAGAATGCGCGACCGCCGCCGCGCTTATCGGGAAATTCCATGCCGGCATAAGGCCGGGTGCCGCTGTTGTCAGTGAATCCACGGGTAAGCCCCATTGCCAGCAGGTCCGGGTCGGTCACGTCCACAAACTCGGTGGAGCCGTACACCCGGTCTAGACCGTCGGCCACCTTGCCGTGCGGGCACAGGTTGGGCACCCGCCCGCCGGGCACATCGCCCGCGGCAGGATACGGCGTGGTCAGCTGGCGGCCGATGGTTTTGGCTATGGTGTGATTGTTGAACCCACCCAGATAGCCGCCACCGGCAGCGGTGACGGTTTTGATACTGTCCTCGGGAGTCTCGCCGCGCTTGACCGCCGCCATATCCACATAGTGCGTGTGCACAATGGAACTTTCGGTGGACGCGGGCAGCTCGAAGAATCGACCGGATGACGGCGAAAGCAGCACAAACCCCAGGTCGCTGCCGTACACATAGAACTCGGGCACATACAGGGTGTCGCCCTCGATAATCATAGGCCCCTTGCGCAGCAGTACGTGCTGGCTACCCTTGTCGTCGGCGTCCTTGTAATCCCACAGCGACCAAACGCCCTCACCCCAGGCCATAAACACCGGGATGGCATCGCCTTTTTTCGCATCCTGCAGGTCGATGCCGCCGGAATAAATCGCGGACTTGTAACTGTTGTCAGTGCGGTCGTAGTAGACAAAAGCCACCGAGGAGCCACTGCTGATAGTCAGCTCGCTATAGCCTGGCAGAATAGCGCTCTCTGCATTGGCTACATCCTGATTGGATACCGCACTGCCTTGCTGGAAATAAAGCTTACGCGGCAGATACAGGGTATTTGCTGCGCCCAGTACGCCGCTGCGGTCCAGCACCGGGTAAAGCCCGTTCGGCAGCAGCATCTGGTTTTTAAGGCGATTATCTACGTACTGCTCCGGGTCGTAGATGGATTTGACCCAGGCGCCACCGCTGTAGCCGTAAATACCATTATTGGATTCGGTGGCATCCTTCCACACCCGCGCCAGCTCACCGCTGGGCGGCGCACCGGCCGCGTCCATTTCCGCCTTGGTTTCATAGGCCAGCGAGCCCTGCACCATGGCCTGAATCTGTGCCAGGCGCAGCTTGATATCGCGACTCACGCTCGGCTTGCTGACACCGCCGACGGTTACCGTGGCGGCATCGTCGCCGGACAGGATCACGTCGAGGGCGTCGATCTGCTCCTGCAGCCGCGCCACCTGGTCAAAAAATACAGACATGAATCACTCCTGGTAGCTTTCCACGGCGTCCTCGACGCCATCGGCAAATTGTTCAATGGTGTTGGGGGCCAGCAGCTGCTCAGCCAGCGGCTGCTCGTCGATCACCTGGCGCTGCTCGACCTCGATGCGCGCCCGGTAGGACCAGGTGCGCGGCCCCACCGGGCTGCACTCCTCCAGCGGGTGGCTGATAAAACGCACCTGGTGCTGCACCAGCCCCGCCGGGGTGAGCACATCCATCAGGAACCAGTTGGCACCGTCCTGCAGGGCGTGCACCACAAACCCCTCGAATAGCGCCGCCTGCTCGGCCTGGCAGGTCCAGCTGGCCGAAAGCTCCGAAGGCACGCGCACAAAGCGCCGGCGCTGGCGGGCGCGGCCCGTGGCCATTTCTGTGCGCAGCACGTTGTTCTGCCGCTTCAGGCTGTAACCGTCCAGCTCTGGCATGGGCAGGTTGTCGGGATACACAATCACTTAAAAACTCCCGGCGCGTTGCAGCCCGTAGGTATTTTCCAGCGCGGTTGCCGCGTCGCCGCCCTCGCGGATATTCGCCACAAACACGCGCACCACGTCCTCGCCGTTCAGGCGCTCGCGCTCCACCTGCCCGGCTTTGCTGCGGTCCTCGATCAGGTTGACGGTGACGTTACCCATGCCGCCGTTTTTCAGTGCGCCGGTCAGGTCCTTGTTTTGCCGTGGGGAAAGCACGCGCTCGCCCTCATCCAGCAGGTAGGTGGATTCCTTCGGCACATAGTCGAGGCCGCCGTGGGCAATGCCCGCGGGCTCTTTGATGCTCTGCAGCTGATTGGCAATCTGGATGCCCTGCGCGGTCGCGCCGGCAATCATTGGAATGTTCTGCGGGAAGCCGATTTTTGACGCTTCGGCAATGTTCTGCACCATGGCGGTACCGGCGGTAAAAATCGCCATGCCCATCTGCAGCGCGGCCATTTTTTTGTTTTGCGTGCCGGCCGCAGATAGCAACTGTTTGGCGCCGTCAGTGAACAGGGCCAGCTTGCTTTTGCCGGTGGCCTGCTCGATGGCTTCGCGCTCTTTTTTGTGCTTTTTCTCCAGCTCGGTCAGGCTGCGCTCGTACTCGTCCTGCTTCAGCAGCTTTTCCGCAAATGCCGAATCCAGCAGCGCCATTTCCTCGTCGTGCTGGACCTGCAGCTGCTCGGCTTCGGAAAGCCAGGACATTTTCAGCGTTTCCAGCCGCGCGGCGAGTGCGTCGCGCTCTTTGCTGGTGAGGCCGTCGGCGCCCTTGCCAGTGCCGTCGCCCTCGTCGTTGGCAGCCACACCGGGCAAGCCCGCCTTTTGCTCGGCGGTCGCGGCGATTTCTTCCGCGCGAATCTGCGCCGCCGCCAGAATCTCGTTGACCCTGCTTTTCAGCACGTCGCTGGGCAGCTCGGTCATCAGCAGCTCGTTGAGCTTCGCCCGGGATTCCTCGAGCGCTTCGCGCTGGGCCGCGGCAAACTGCTTCATGCCCTCGGGCGCGGTGATGCGGATTTTTTCTACCAGCGCATCGACGCTGGCCAGCGCGTTCGCGGCACCGTCATTGAACGGCGCCAGCAGCTCCAGCACCTTGCGGATGGGCCACACAATGTCGTCCACAATGCCGTTGGCAACGCTGCCCACAATCTCGATGACCTTGGTAAACCCGGTGATCCAGGCGGCAAACAGCCCCTGCCCCAGGGTCATCAGCGATTGAAAAATTATCTTTATGCCGTGGATACCGTCGGCGAATACACCAACCACCTTGACGCCGCCGCGAAAGGCTTTTTCTACCATTGCGCCCATGCCGCCGCCGGCCTTAGCGGCCTCAACAAAGCTGTTGGCCAGCTCCTCGATGATCGGCGCCAGGCTGACGGTTAGCTGGTTTGATATCCCCTGCCCGACGGCGTGCACCCGCTCCATTGACAGGCGCGCCTGCTCCATCTTCGCGGCATCGACACTGTCCAGGGATACACCCAATTCACGCGCCTCCTGCTGCAACGCGCGCAGTCCCTCGGCGTTGTTCTCCAGCAATGGCAGCAGCCGCGAAGCATCGCCGGCCAGCGCCTCCATAAAGAACACCTTTTCGGACTGGGAGCCGACAGACTCCATGGCCTCGCCGATCTTTAGCAGCTGCTGGTCGGGCGACAGCTTCACCAGGTCCTTAACATCCAGATTCAGCTGCTCGAACATATCGGCGGCACCACCGCCGCCAGTGGTGGCAAAGTCTCCGATCTTGTCAGACACGTCCTTGAAAATGTCCGCCATCTTGTCCCCTTCCAGATTCACCTTGCTGCCGGCGTATTGCCATTCGCTCAGTGCCTGGGTGGACACACGCAGGGATTTTGCAAGCCGCGTGGTTTCGCTGTTGGCGGTGATGGTGGAGTTAATCAGCAAGCCCAGGCCGGCACCACCTGCCAGCCCCGCCACCTTACCGGCGGTACTGTTGAGCGCGCCGCGCAGGTTGCCCAGGTTGGCCTTGAGGCTCTTGAACATCGCCCGGGTTTTGTCGCTGCCGGTGATCGTAAACTTGTAGTTGTCGGCCATAACGTCCTCGGTCTAGTCGCGCTCAGCGTCCGCGCGCAGGGCCTCAATCTCGGCCATGGCGTCCAGGTAATAGTTGGGCTGATCGCCCACCCCACCGGCCACCAACAGGTGCCCGGCGCGGTAGTGGTTGTGCAGTCGCAGCAGGTCCACGCTCTGCCGGGTCACCATGGGCTTTAGGCAGGTTCGGGACTCGATGACGCCGGGGAGGCTCCACTTTGCGAAGGGGGCGGGGTTGCGCTCGTCGCAGTGGCGGCCCCATTTGCAGTCGCCGCAATCGAAGGCGCCGGGGTCTCGGTGCACGGCGATTGCGATGGCGAGTTTTTTCTTTCGTCCTCCACCAAAGTGCTGGACTCCAGCGCCTCGCGCAGCAGCTCCTGCACAATCTCGCCCGGCAACAGGTCGAAGTGCTCCGGGCTGCACGGCAGCGGGTTGCCCTGCTCGTCGTCGATGCCATCCCAGCCCATCAGGGTGTGCTGCAGAATGTCGCGCGCCTGCATCTCGGTCATTTCAAACTGGCCGCCGCGGTAGCAGCTGGAAAGGCCGATTTTGTACAGGCCGGTGAGGGGCTTTAACTGGAAGCGCGCGGGGCGGCTCTCGCCCTGCTGCCCTTCCGGGGTGTACCAGCGCGGCGCCAGGCCGCGGGTCAGTTTCATGGCCATGCTGGCCTCCTTAAATAATCAGCGCCCGCCGCAGTGCCGACAACGCGGCAGCGGCCAAGGGCGCGGGACGTGGTAACAGAAAATGCGCGGGGGCGGCGGTGGTGGTGGAGCCGGCCGCCGCGCATCTGGTGGCGGCGGGTTTCCCACCTTTTTGCCCATTAGGTAAACGTCAGGGTAAATGCGGCATCGTCGCCGGCCGCACCGAAACCGATTTCCACGGTGCGCAGGCCGTCGCGGTCGCCGGGGCTCAGTTCGCTGTACCAGGCTTCTGGAATATCCAGCTGGAAGCGGTTACCGGCGGTATTGCCGATCACGCCGGTGGTGATGGCTTTGGTGTTGCCCGCCTTCCAATCGCCGACCCAATCCTGTGCTGCCACGGTGGTGGCCTCGGGGTCGATACTGCCGGTTACCTCGCGGTCGGTAATCAGCACATCGCCGTAACCGTCGGCGCTGGCAATACTGGATGGCGTGGCAATCTGGTTGCCCGCGTCCAATGACAGACCGTTAATCACAGCGCTGTAACCGCCAATGCTGAACGGCACCGCGAGCACCGGCGGCGGCGTGGTGGACAGGTAAGTGGCGGCTGGCAAGCTGGCGTCACTGGGGCCAGAAATATGCCCGGTCAGGGTGAAACTGAGCTTGCTCACCTCGCCGGTGTTGGCCGCCATCGAGAAGGTGCCGCGGCACCCGGTCAGCACATACAGGCTGCCGTCCTCGTAGTAATAAATCGTTGCGCTTTCGTGGTCTTCACTCGCCGGTGCGTATTCCACGCTGGTGCTGGCGGTCACCGTCGCCGCCATGCCACAAGCGCGCAGCAGGGCGTCGAACTCAGGCGCAGTACCAGCGGTGCCGCTGCCTTTCACTTCCACGTCGAATGTCAGTTCCATCAGCGTGCCGGCAAAAATCCCCTGAAACTTGCCTAGGGTGGGTTTCACCGGGTTGCGCTCCGCCATGCGGGCGCCGGCATAGCTCCAGCCGATATTTTCCACTAGCACCGCGTCGGTGCTCGCCACTGGCGCGGCATCGGTGTTGTAGGTCGCTTCGACCTTGGCCAGGATGGCCTCGCGTTTAACCAGCTTTGGCATCGGTTGCGGCCTCTTTCACTTGCTTGGGTTTGGCGGGCGCCGGCTTTTCGGTGCGGCCACCCTTACGGGGTTTCAGGGTCATGGTTTTGGGCTTGTCGGCCATGGTCAGGTCTCCGGGTCGGTGAGGCTGTGGCGGATCACATAGCGCCAGGAACTGGTGGCCACCGCCTTGGGTTTCTCGCCCTGTTCCAGGTCCGGCTCGCTCAACCCCTGCGGGTTAAGGTCCACCACAAATGACAGGCCCAGGGTGTGGTCGGCCATCAGGCCGCGGTAAATCTCTGCCTCGATCTGCAGCAGCTGGTCGTCGATAGAATCGGCAGGCCCGGCCACAGCAATGTCGATATGAATATCCTGCTCGGCATCCAGCCAGCTGTTGCTGCGAATGCCCTGGGTAGTGCGCCCACCAAGGCGGATATTCAGCGCGGGGGCGCGGTGGTGCGCATAGGTACGCGACTGCCGCACCCGGTCGCCGGTTGTCGGCAGGCCAGTCAGCGCAGTGGTGACCGCGTCCATTAGCTGCTTGGATACGTGGGCCATTACTGTTTCTCCAGTACCAGCGACGTGCCGCCACCATTGCGGGGCTGCAGCTCGCGCACGACGTAGGACGCACCGCGCACCAGCAGCTCGGCGCCCTCGGTCGCGCCCATCATGGCCGCGGTGTCGGCGTCACAGGTGAGTACCGGCACGGTGCCCGCCTGCTGCGCCGACTCCTGCCAGGCATCGGTAAAGATGCCCGGCAGGGTGCCGCCACTTGCGACCACTTCCGCCTCGACGTAGTCCGGCAGGTCCGGGTCGATCAGCTCGGCAAAGAAACCGGCCACGGTTTACTTGCCGTTTTTCTTGGCGGCAGCCAGGGCCTTCTCGGCTTCTGCCGCGCGCTTCTCTGCATCGGCAGCACGTTTTTCTGCTTCTGCGGCGCGCTTCTCTGCATCGGCAGCACGTTTTTCTGCTTCTGCGGCGCGCTTTTCGGCAGCCTCGGCACGCTCCTGCTCGTCGGCAGCATCGTCCTCAGCGTCCGCCAGCCGCTTTTCCAGCTCGGCCACTTTCGCCGCGCTGGAGTCAGCCGCTTTTAGCTGCGCGGCCTCAGCGCTTTTTTTTTCCGCGGCCGCTTCTTCGGCGATGCGGGTCTGTGCACCAGGCAGCGCCTTACCGCTGCGCAGCAGCTGGCGGGCGTCGTTCTTTTCGATATCTTTGCCAATGGTCAGCACGTCACCACGGGCACGGAACTTACCGCCGGCAGTGCTGTTGCGGGTCATGGTGACTTCATTCACCGGCTTTTCGTCAGGCTTGCTCATGGGGTTTTCCCTCTGGAATCTGGTAGCTAAATACAAAGGCCCGCACACCGGCGGGCCTTTGCGGGTTACCTCGTCAGGCCGTCAGCCTTACGGGGTGTGCTGCTTGCCGTGGTTGAAGCTCTCCGGGTGGCGGCACTGGGTATCGCAGGTCTGGAACGCCGTGATACGCACCGCGCCGGACTTGTCGAGGCTGTAGGGGTTGACCTGCATATCGAGGCCGCCCCACATGCCAATGACCATTTGCGCCCAGTCGCCGAAGAACATATCGCCGGCCACGATCTGGTTGGATACCGCGGCGGCGTAGCCGTTGACCTGGTTGCCCGGTTCCCAGATGGGGCTGCCATTGCTGCCGGCGAACTTCTCGGTGGTCTTGAGGTGGCCGCGCATACCGGCGCCCAGCGCATAGGCGCAGGTGCCCTCGTCGGCGTTGTCGAGCGCCACCTGAGTTTCCATATCCACCACTTCCAGATAGGTCGGCAGCACCGCGGCGAAGTCGGTGGCATTGATGCCTGTCTGGTTGGCGATACCCTTGGGCTGGCCGTTGGCGCCGGTACCGTAAAACGCGGCCTTGTCCAGACCCAGCGCAATCTGCTTGGCCAGGTCCATGCGTACCAGGTTCTCCACGTCCGGCGAGCCCTGCAGCAGCAGCTGGCGGGAAATTTCGGTGAAGGCGCCCAGGGTTTTCGGGGTCAGGCCCACCTGGTCGAAGGTCGCCAGGCCCTCGGCGGTGATATCGGAGTTTTCCGGGTCCAGCCAGTAGGTGGTGGCACCGCCGGTCTGGCGCGGGATTGCCAGGTTGCCGGACAGGCCGGTCAGGGTGGTGGCACCCAAGCGCGCCAGTAACAGGCGGTTGCGCAGCAGGTCGATGAAGCTCGCACCCATCAGGGTGGTGCCCACCAGGTTGCTGCCGGTGTCGGTGCCCAGGGTGGCGCTCAGTGCGCGCACGTTGAATCCGGCCTGGCGCAGCTGGTTCGCATCCAGGGAGCGGCTGGCCACCAGCACGTCGTGCGGGATCAGCTGGGTACCCTGGCGTTCGCCGCGGAAGGTTTCGGCGGCTGCAGCAGCACAATCCAGCTCGAAGCCGGCCTTTTTGCGAAACTCGGAATTGTCGGGGAACGCCATCGCGCGCAGCAGGTTCAGGAAACTGAACTGGCGCACTTCCTTGTCGCTCATGCCGATTTCCGGCGACTCCGCCTGGGTGCCGCGCTCGCCGGCCTTGGCGTTCAGGATCGCCTCGATCAGGTCGTGCTTACTTTTGGTGGAGTCGCGCAGGTAGGTGTCTACCAGCTCGCTGTCGGCGTTGTGCGCACGCGCAACGTCGAGAATGTCGGACACGCGCTGAGCTTCATCAACGCCGCCCTGCTTGCGCGCAGCTTCACGCGCGGCTTTCTTTTCTTCTTCGGTCATAACAATGGCCTCTCGGGTTTCAGTGTCTTTCGGGGTTGCGGGCGAATCGCTGACAGTGGGCGCCGCGCTGCGGTCCCCGCCTCTGGCGTTGTCGTCGGATTCTTGGGGGTTGTGTGTCTGGCCCTGTTTGGCCGCACTGCGGCCGACACCCACGGCGTCGTCGGCGGGCACCGACACGTTGGAAATTTCATAGGGACGCCAGCGCGTGACGTGGTACACGTCCGGGCCTTCGTCGTTCTGCTGCACCAGCTTCATTTCCAGCACTTCGTAACCGACGCTAATTTTTGTGCGGATACGGTCAACGATGTCTTGGAAATACTCGGCACCTTTGCCAACACGGCTGTAACGCAGTACGGCGCGGGCGATGTGGTCCGCATCTACGCGGGCCTCATCTACCACGCCCACCTGGTCCCAGCGGTCGTGCGAATCCAGCACCGGGGCAGCGTTCTGCAGCAGCGACAGGTCCACCGCTTCGGGCGTACAAACCAGCACCTCGATGCCGTACCAGCGCTCGACCTCCTCGGTCTCACTGGCAAACGCCACCTCTACGGTGCGCGCCTCGGTATCAATGGGGCCGGCCTCGTCACCCTCAGCGCGGGTGCCACCTTTCGGTGAGGCACAAAAAAGGGCCGCACGTTGCGACCCTTTTTTATTGATCTGGCGAATTAACTCGCCAAGGTTTTCAGGTTTCATCGTCAGGGGGCTCCTGGTCCTCGTCGTCGGTTTCGGGGTCATCCCCTGCCGGGGGTTGCTCGGTTTTCGCCTTGGCCTTGTCCAGGGCGTTGTCCGGGTTGATACCGCGGCGGCGCAGCTCCTCCTCCTCGCGCTCGATCTCGTCCCACACTTCGCTCGGCTCGCGGCCGCGCTCGCGGATGATTTCGCTGCGGCTCGCCACCTTGAGGGCGACGGCTTCTTTGTGCGCGTTGATTTCCTTCTGCGGGTCCACCCAGGCCCAGCGACGGCCGTTGAACTGTGCCCCTTCGGCGTAGCGCCACAGGTCGCCTGCATTCAGCGGGGTGCCACTGTTGAAGCGGATAGCCCCCATCAGCAGCGCCTGTGCCAGCCAGTCCTCGAAAATGGGTTGCAGCAGGTTGTCGATCATCCAGTCCTGCAGGGCCTTCCAGACCTCGCGGTCCTCCAGTGCGCCCAGTCGGCCGCTGGAAAAATTCACCCCCTCCAGGTCGTTGGCAAGCGAGAAATAGGAGACGCCCAGGGCGGCGGCGATACCGCGCAGGATGCCCTTTACAAAATCCTTAAATGCTTGATTGGGGTGCTGCGGGTCCCAGGTGTTCAGCTTGGCGCCGTGGGGCAGCTGCTGGAAGGTGCCGCCCTCGACGTCCATGTAAAACTCGTCGTCGTCCTCGTAATCGTCCTCGTCGTCGGACTCGATACCGCCATCAAAGCCGGTATCGTCCTCGCCGCGTTCGATAATCCCCATGGTGCTGGAGCCGATAACCGCCCCCGCCAGTTCGGCATCCTCGTACTTGTCGAGCATGTGGTGGCGCGAAGCAGCAGCGCAGCCCAGCGGAAAGCCGCGGGCCTGGTCGATGTACTCGTCGAGAAATTCGTGGATGATCCGGTCGGCAGTAATGCGGATATAGCCGCGCCCCTGCAGGGTGTAATAGTCCTCGTGGGTGGTGTCGGTGCTGTGCAGCCAGTAGGCCACCCGGCGGCCTTCGCGGTTGAACTCTACCCCCAGTGTCACCTTGTGACCAAGTTTCCCCGGTACATGGTCACTGGACAGCTGCAGCAGCAGCGGGTCCAGCAGCTGGATGGCAAACCCAAACGGCTTGATATTGCGGTTACGAACCTTGAGCGCCAACACCTCGCCGTCACGCAGCAGGCTGGCCAGCATCAGGCCACACAGCTGCTTGAAGCTGTGCCGCCCGCGGTAATCCAGCACACCCTTTTTACAGGCCCGCTTCCACGCCTTTTCCACCGCCATACTGGCGCGCTTATCCGGCTTGTCAGTGGCGGTTTTGATATTGGCGGCAAACTTGAAACCGGCGTGGCCGATGACATTGTTTTTCGCCAACCCCAAAAAGCGGCGGTAATAGGGGTCGTTTTTCGCCAGCTGGCGGCTACGCGCCACCATGCTGTGCAGTTCTTGCTGCAGTTGCTGGTTGATCGGTACCGGGGTGGTGTCCCACCCTTCAGCCAGGCGATTTTTCTGCGCAGCCTTGAAGTGCCCCGCCGCGCGCACGGCGCCGCGGGTGTGGTGCGCCTGCCGGCTCACCTGATTGAGGCGATTTTCAAGCCGTCCAATCTCATCGCGCAGCGCGGTGCTGCCCGTTTCCAGCCGGCCGATTTCTTCATGCAGCGCAGCGCGGCCGGTCATGCGGTCTAAAAATTTCATGGGCGGCCCTTATGGAATGCGCGCTAACACGCGGTTGGATTTGCGCCCGGTGCGCTTGTCGCGCTCGCGGCGGCGCTGGCGATTGACCCGGCCGCGGTAGTATTTTTCCGCCGCCTGCAGTTCCGCCCAGGTGTAGCGGCCAACGGTCTGCCCCTCTACGGTGACGGTCTGCTTGTCCGCGGTGGCTTTCTTCTGCAGCAGGGTTTCCAGCTCCGCCAGCACCTTCTCGTCAAAGCTGCGCGGGTCGTAGCTGGCACTGGCCGGGTTCGGCTTTACCACCACCCGCTGGCTGTCCACCGTGTAGCGGTCGGTGCCCTTGCTCACCATCGCCACCAGCTGATACTCGCCCGCGGCCCAGCTGCTGGTCTCCGCGCTGGCGAGACTTACCTGGTACTCGGTGCCGTCGTCCGTGGCTTCAATGGTGTGGCTCTGTCCGAGGGACACCAGCTTGTACTGCAGCGCCCAGCCGTCGGCCGGCGGATAGTCGGGCAGCGCGCGGCTCCAGCTGACGGAGTCGCCGGCAATAAATTTTCGCGGTTCGGTCATGTTCCGTTATCTCAGGCCGCCCACCTTGCGCGCGCTGTTGCGTCTGCCGCGCTTGCGCGGCTTTGGTTGTTCGGGCTCTTGCGGGTAGTAGATGCCGTCGGTGGAGCTTTCTGGCTCCGGCTCGCGCGGCTTCAGCTTGCGCGCCAGGGCGGCAAAATCGGGATTTAGGATTTCCAGCACCGCATTGGCGCCGACGTAACAGTCCAGGGCTTCGTTGCGCGGGCGCATCTGCTTGTAGACCGAAACCGGTCGGCCGCTCTTGTAGTCGGTGACCCGCTTTTCGCTGGTCATCTGCTCGCAGAACTCCTGGTCAATCGACACCGGGAAATGCACATAGCCGGCGCCGGGCTCGCTGATTTTGAGCCGCCCCATTACCAAGTCTTTGCCGGTGTCGGTGCCGATGCGGAACAACAGCACATTGCCCTTGTTGTTCCGGCTCGGGCGCGACACCAGTGGCGCGGCGCGCTCGCTGGAGCCCTTGCAGGCGTAGACCCGCTCAGCTTCAAACCGCTTGCAATACTTGTATACATCCGTGGTGTAGTGGCCACCGGTGTCGATGCCAGTGGCGGCGATGCGCAGGTAATTGCCGCTTTCGTGCTCGTAGCGGCTGTGCCGCCACTGGGTGAGGCGGTCCCACAATTCCGGCCGGCCGGGGTCGCCCCAGAAAACCTGGTGTTCAACCAGCCAGGATTCGGTGCCGCGGTCGCCGCCAAAAGCCCAGGCGGACGCCTCCAGTCGGTCGTCCTGCACGTCGACAAAACCGACGATAACGACAGCGGCCTGCGGCACCTGGGCGGGGTAGTGTTCTCGGCGCATATACAGATGGTGCGCCTCCACGCGCTCGCCTTGCTCCTCCCACGGTTCGCCCAGGGTGGTGTTGACCCAGCCCTTTAGCTCGATGGGATCGGCTTTAACCTCCAGGAAGTCTTCCGCGATTTTTCCCCAAGTAGTACGGGGGCTGTAGGCGGACCAGACGTGCACCGATACCGACCGCGGCGGGTCCACTTTTTCGCCGTCCCGATAGAATGTGAGGCCGTCTCGGGTGACCATGCCGGACTGGCTGCGCATTTCGCCGCGCGCGTCCATCCACGCGAGTTCGCGCTGCTCGATCACACAGGCGCAGTGCGCGCACACGTAGTACGCCTGCCGCGTTTTGCCCTCATCCCACTTGATGCCGTGGGGGCACTCTTTGCCGCCCCACTCCAGCACCTGGTACTCACCGCAGTGCGGGCACGGCACCCAGCGCTTAAAATCTTCGGCCGCCTTGTCGGCCGCCTTGGTCAGCTGGCATTCACCCATCCGGGTGGGCGTACTACCGCGGATCGACTTAGGAAAGCTGGAACCCTCTAGGCGCTTGTCACCCAGCTGGGTGGCGGAGCCCTCGCCCTCGATGTCGGCGTCGAATTTCGATAGCTCGTCGTAGTAGACGACGTCCACCGACTTCTCACGGAAGTTGCCGGCGGACTTGCCGCCGAGCACGTACAGCTGGCGGTGGTTGGAGAACAGTTTGCAATCCAGCGTATTGTCGCTGTGCTTTTTGCCGTACCAGGGCGCCAGTTTGCGCAGCGGCGGCACATCGCGGATCACCGGCTGCACATGCTTTTTCATGAAGTTCTCGGCATCCCCGTCGGTGGGCTGCCAGAGAATCTGGTTGCGCTGTTTGTGCTCGGCGTAATAGGCAATCGCCGCGGTTACGCACTTGGTGTAACCGACCCTGGCTGACTTGCGCCAGTTGAATACCTCAATGTCGTCGTTGCCCATCATGTTGAGGATGGGAACCTGGTAGGGATCAGACGTCCACTGGCCGATGGTGTAGCTGGATTCCGGCACAAGATAAAAATTCTTGTCGGCCCATTCCGCCAGCGGTAGCGGCTCCGGCCGCTTCAACACGCGCAGGGCCGCGCGCAGGTGGTGCTTAATCGCCCGGGTCTGCTGCGCTGATAAAGTCATCTATAAATTCGTCCAGGTGGCGGTCAACCTCGGCCGCCGCATTCTGCGCCTGCACAATCTCCGCCTTGATAAACTCCATATCGGTGGCGGTTAGGCTCGGCACCCGGCGCTTGATGTTGGCCGGCAGACCATCGAGCGCCGAGGCCATGGCCGCGCCGATCTTGCCGAACAGCGGGCCTGCGACCTCGGCCGGGATCATCTCGCCGCGGTCCCGGGCATTTTTCAGCGCGACGCTGTCGGCCCGCTCTTTGGCCAGCCGCGCCTGCTCGGCCACCGGGTTCAAATCGCAACCCTCGTCCGGGTCCGGCCGCTCCAGCTGCTGCTTGCGCAGGGCCGCGTCCACCCGGTTGTCCACCAGGCTGCGCGCGTCGTAGTAGTTGGAATTGCCCACCCGGGCCACCGGCTCCACCCGCCACTTGTCGAAGGCGGTAGCGGTGATCCCCAAGCTTTCGCAAACCTGGCGCTTGTTCAGCCAGTAGTCCGGCACCGAGGGGGTACCAGGTTGGTCATTGCCGATCTTTTTCACGACCTTGGCCGGTTGCTTTTTAGCCTGTGTTTTCCGGGGTTTTTGTGTCTTTTCGGCCATAACTCAATCCCCGGTCAATGACCAACCACCAACCCCCCGAAAAAACGCCTCATAAATAGCGAAACCTCGCGCAGCTGCGTACCCGTATGCCGCACACCCCGGGAAGGACCCGCGGCCGCGCGTGAATCGCGCCTCTTACTTGAGTTTTCGCAGCTCATTGTTGATAGATCGCGTCAGCTCTATACGGAATCGCTCGCCGGCCTTTCGCTGCATCACCTGCACCAGGCGCTGGCTCACGAATGTGCCGCGGGGGCTCGGTCCCACCACCCCCTTCAGAGGAGTGCGCCCGGGGCCTTTGCGTGCGAACACCAGCAGCTGCCCCTGTGGGGCGCGCGCGATAAAGGTGCCGCGATAGGTCTTGGTCTTACCCCAGGCTCTGGCCTTAACCCCCGGGGCTTTGAACTTGCCACGCTTACTGCGGCTATTGAAGTAGCCCGGCTTTCGCTGGGCTGGGCGCACAGACTCAATCAGGTTGCGGGCTCGCGCTTTCTTCGCATCGATGGCGGCCTGCAGTCGCTCGCGCCGCGCCAGGTACAACTGGTGCGCCTGGCGGATCTCTTTCTGTTTGGTCCCTGTCTCTGCGGCCACCTCTTTGATGGCAGCACTGTTGACCGACTTGATAGTGCGATTGACTGCCTGGCTAGCGACCGTCGGTATCAGGCCGCGCTCCATCTTGCCCAGCTTCTTTTCGAGCTGGCCCAGCTCATGCTTGATACTGAACATCAGGAGGGAGCGGTACTTGTCAGCTTTTTGTCCTTGTCCTTACTGCCCTGGCTGCTGCCAAACCAGAAGGACATGATGCGCGGCACCTCGCCGGTCATCACCCCCAGCAGAATAAAACACAGCTCGCGCAGGCTATCGCTCAGCACCACCTGCCCACTGAACAGGTAATACAGCAACGCGAAATAACCGCCGATGAACAACAGCGACAGGATGATCTGCGGCCCCAGGCTGGTCTTGGTGGCCATGCCGCGCGCATCCTTGCGGTCATCAATGACCAGTGCAAAGACGTCGATATCCAGCTCGCGCATGCGAATGCGGAACTCATTGTCGAGGCGGCGCAGCTCGGCCAACTGCTCGGGGCTACTGTGCAGAATTGCCTCGGCAATCTGCTGCTCTGTGGCCTCAGGATCGCCGAGGAACTTATCGGCGAGGAACTTCACTGCAGTGCCGGCAGCCGGGCCACCGAGAGCCGCGCCAATGGTGGGGGCCACGTTTTTTACTAGGGCTTTCCAGTCCATGCGCGTGCTCTCTGGCTGTAGGGCGCCACCCCCAAACGGGATTGGGGATAGGGAGATCAGGGGTGGCGAAACTGGTTAATTTGGATTTGTTTCTGATTCGCTGCAGCCAGCCTTGTGCTGCTCGCGCATAAATTTGTTGTGTCGGTTGCGCGTGACCGTGGCGTAGACGTTCCACACCAGGCCGAGGGCGGCAATGATCAGGCCCGCAACCTGTAACGCTGAGACGGGGGTTTGGGTCAGCGCCACCCCGGTTCCAGTTGTGGTTGCACTGCCCACCTCTTGGCCGCTCAAGCGCATATTATTCTCCAGGCATAAAAAAACCGGCTCTGCGGCCGGCTTGAGTGATTCGGTGTCTGGTAGAGACAACTTTTCCAAGTTAGCGAATTTATACCCCCTTTCCGCCAACTCTCAAAATTGCGCGATTGAAATTTCAATCGCCATTATCTGCGAGGGCGGCCGCAGCTACTCGATCCACGCTCGCTTGCTGGAGCCTCTCGCGCAGAAGGTACCCCTCCAGTTGCCATATTTTTGAGCGCGCATTGTCCCTGGCAATTTTTCGGCCAATTTGGTAATTGAAATTTTCCGGGCTGGCGCAGGCACTCTCACCGGTTACGGTAAACCCATTTTCCAAGGTCAAGCAGCACACCGTTAGGCGGCTCCCATCGAACACATGGAACTGCTCGGACACGATCTTGCCATCAATCAAATCCGGCGTCAGGCGCGGCGCATTAAGGCCTTTATCGGTTATTTCCTGCTCAAGTGCTTTTTCATCCATCGGTCTTTTCCTCTTGCTAAAGTATGCGGCCTCTCCCGGCGCCGCGCTGGTATCACCCTGTGAGAGGTGGATTTACTCTCTTCTGCTTGCCGCTGCCGCCTCACCAGCCAGCGCGAAATAGGCCGCGCCGTCTTCGTAGTCGTCGGGCACAAATACTCCACAGCTGGCGCGGGCCTGCTTCAACAGCACCATAAACAGCCACCCCTGCTCCTCGGTCAGGTCCGTGCCAAACAGCGCGTTGAAGGCTGCCACGGTCTTGCCCATTGAGCGCTCGCCGCCGGGCTCGTCGCGCTGGGCCGCCCTGTCCTCCATGTGCATCAGCCCACGCTTTAGAAACCCGGGGGCGTCCAGCTGTATTGCCTCGACGTTATCGCCATCACTCATTCGCATTGCTCCTGTTTCCGTTGGTAGTCGCGGCACCGAGGCCCGGTTGCCGTTATTGAGCCTCACAGGCTGGCGTCACCGCCGGCTGGGCGCCTGCTCCTCAGTTAAATCGGTGATTCGCTGTTCCGGCCGTCCAGCATCTGCATTTCACTCGCGACCACCTCGGTGGTGTAGCGGTCCTGGCCGGTGTTCTTGTCCTGCCACTTGCGGGTGCGCAGGGAGCCCTCGATGTAGACCTTGGAGCCCTTGCGCAGGTACTCGCCGGCGATCTCCGCCAGGCGGTTGAAGAACACCACGCGGTGCCACTCGGTGCGCTCCTGCTGCTGACCGGTCTGCTTGTCCTTCCAGGTCTCGGAAGTCGCCAGATTCACGTTGGTCACAGCACCGCCGCTGGGCATATAGCGGGTCTCCGGGTCTGCGCCCAGATTGCCGATCAGGATTACCTTGTTAATTCCGAGCGCCATGTCTCGCCTCCTACTC
Source organism: Microbulbifer sp. ABF4_143 (assembly GCF_056160225.1). NCBI lineage: Bacteria > Pseudomonadati > Pseudomonadota > Gammaproteobacteria > Cellvibrionales > Microbulbiferaceae > Microbulbifer > Microbulbifer sp. ABF4_143. Next base: position 15,760 of record NZ_JBSWWT010000013.1, on the reverse strand, counting down.
CGCTGCGCCGGCCCTAATTTGCGACCGGCCCCGTCCACCCTCGGCCCAACGCTCAGCGATTCGCGCCCGGCGCTCCAGGGTCAACATGAGCGCCAGCCATACAACCGCCAGAAACGCAGCGCCGGCAATCAGGTACAGGCAGAGCTGCAACAGATTGGCCGTGGAGTACCGTGGCCGAGGCAGATCGGACAGAGCCTCGGCGGGAATCCATGCTGCAGCTAACAGTGCGCAGGCAACCAACCACGCCTCCAGGCACAACCACAAGATGGCGCCGGGCACCAACCCTGTGACTACCAAGACGGCTGCCAGCAGGCCCGGGAATCGCAGCAGCCACAAGTGGCGCAGCAGGTTGGTTTGTTTTTTCGCTTCCATGGTCCTGGCCCTCATCCTGGCCCTCAGTAGATAGGCTGTAGTTTTTTGCGCTCCGCCAGCTGGCGGAGCTCGTCGGTTTTCTGCTGGGTGCGGCGCTGGCGGCGGTATTCGGCGGTGCATTTCCGGCACCAGCTGCTGCGGCCGCTCTTAGCGCGACTATCCCGCGCGAACTCTTCAGGGGCGCCCCAGTGCTCGCCGCGGGTGCAGTAGAGCTCGCCAAATCCGTTAACCGCCCGCATACATCACCCCCACAAAATCCCCGACATTGGCACCGCGCCGCTTGACCGGCTGCAGGCCACCGCGGTCGTAGTGCCCGGCAATCTCCAGAGCCGTGCGGTGCAGATCCTCCTCACGCTGGCGCATCAGGGCCCGCGCGTTCTGGCACAGTCCCGCCAGCAGCTGTCCGGCCTCCTCGTCCGCGTACAGCAGGCCCTCAAAGTACAGACGCATGTGGGTGACGACGATCAGTCGCAGGAAGGCCCGGCTGTGCTCAATACGGTCTTTCGCCAGTCCGCTGCGGTCGGCCTCGCCGTGGCATTTGAAGCAAAGGTGCGCGGCCATGGCATCGTGGGGCTTGATGCCGCGTCCCTTGCCGTAGGCATGGGAGCGATAGCCCTGGTAGTGGGCTGCCACAGTGGTGTCGTCGTGGACACCGCAACGCACGCAGGTGCGGCCGTTGGCCAGCGCCAGCAGTTTCGGCAGGCGGGAGGGTTTCAGACTCATGGCATCATCCCCTTCGGATCCCACAGCCACCCCTGAAGAGCAGACGACCACCACAGGAATACGCCACGCTTCTGCAGCTTGCGGCGACGCTTTGGGTTTTTCACTAGCCGCACCAGACCGTTGCGTAGCCACGCCACATCCAACTCGTCGTCCGTAAACTGTTCGCAATACTGTGCATCGATCACGCTGCCACCCCCTGTTCCGCGTGCTGGTTCCACACCGGGCCGAACAGCAGACCAGTCAGGAAGATGCGTGCGCGCTCGAGGATCCGCTGGTAGGTGCGCAGGCTCATGCGCAGGCGGCGGGCGCGGGACTGCTGCATTGCAAGAGAGTCACCACCCAGCAGGCTGAAGGCCTCCACGCTGAGCACCTGGTACTGTTCCGGGCTCTCGCGCTTTACCGCGGCCATGGCGCTGTCGATGGCTGCCACTGCGGTATCGTCGATCAGCACAGTGGCGCCGCTGCGGGGGTTCTGTACCTTGGTCATCATCAGCGCATAGATCGGGCTGGTACTGCAGCCGCCGGATCCAGTCGCGTGGAACAGCGCCCACTGGTACAGGCGCTCCTCGAGCATTTCGATCAGGTGTTGATTGATTCGCATGGCTCGCCCCTCAGTAGGTCCAGGTGGTGGGACGGGGGCGGCCGGTGGCGGGGCTGTTGCCGCCCAGGTGCACAAAGCGCTTACCCCAGTCGCCGCGCTGGTTCGGGCTGATGGCGGTAAATGGCCGCGGCTTGCCGGCCTCCAGGTGCGCCCAGTTGTACGCAGCCACCGCCTCGATCAGCTGCAGCGCCTGCTCGCCGGCCACGCGGATATCCACCCCCACGCCGCTGGGGTGATCCCCGAGCACGAAGACCTCGCCTCTCGCCCGCGCCGCGCGGAATTTCTTCGCCTCCCGCGGGTGCTCGAGGCAACGGAAGCCGGACGACACCGGCATGGCCTTGCCGTACCACTGCTCGCGCACCAGGTTCAGGTGCCGCAGAAACTCGCGGTCCACCTGGTCGGCATTGAAGGCGATGGCCTCCCCCGCCGCCCGCTCCGCCTGGCAGTGCGCACAACGGCACTGCAGCTCCTCCTCGGTGAAGTAATTGCGCGTCGGCTGCGCGTCGATGCTGTGTGTCATACCCGGTTCCCCCTGTGACCCATCTGCGTGCGGACAAACTGCCGCGCCTGGTGGCGGCGGTAGAAAAATTCCCGGCGCAGGCCGAGGCGCACACCGCGCTTGGTGGCGTCGCTCAGCTGCTCGAAGTCGGTCATGCGGCTGCCCTGCTCGGCCAACCCACGGCGCACGTCCAGTTGCTTGGCGCGGCGGCTGCCGATCAGCAGGCCCAGTTGGTACTCGACGGCGGTGCGCAGGCCTGCAGGCACGCTCTCGATGGTGGCGCGGCCCTCGGCGATATCGGCGGCCCAGCGGTGGGGCATCAGTTCGCGATTCACTCCACCACCTCCGCGATCACTACCCGGGTGTAACCGGATCCCGGCGACGCCTTCTCTGGCTCCGCCCGCAGGCTCACCACGCACAGCGGGTTGTCGTCCTCGATCAGGCCCAGGCCATGCGGATTGCGAGCGCTGGGGCGCACCAGGGTGTCCAGCAGCGGTTTCAGCCCGCCGTACAGTCCGTCCCAGTCAGGCAGGCCGGAGCTGCCGCGCACCACGTGGATCTGGCAGCGGGCCAGCGGCTCGCGCGGACGGCGCACACCGGCGCGGCTCATCGCGGCCAGCACCTGCATGGCCAGGTCGCGGTTTTCGCGGCAACGCTGCTGGCGGCTCTTGCGCAGCAGCTGGTTCAGGAGCGGCGTCGGTTGCGGGATGGTGAACTCGATTGTGCGCATGCCAGTCACCAACCCGTGTCCGTGGCGATTTCCATTGCGCTGACGTCGCGAGTGCGGCGATTGCCCGCCGGTGCAGGCGGCACCGGCGGCAGGCCCCGCTCGCGCCGCACCCAGTTGCGCCAGGTCGCCAGCCAGTCGAGCTTTACGCCACGCTGCCCGGGCTGGGCGATCCAGTGATCCCGGAAGCCGTTGGCGATCTCGACGATCTGCAGGTTGCTCAGCCGCGGATTGATCTCCGCAGCCGCGGCGAAGAACTCGGGGCCCGGTTGCCAGTCGCTCGGCAGCCGGGTGCCGCGAGCGGATTTTTTCGCTGGCGATTTTTCAACCAGCGCAGGGGGCGCGCCTGCGTGCCCCTCTCTGACGGTTCCCTGATGGTTCAATGACGGTTCTTTACGGTTCTGGGTGACACTCTGACGGGGGTCCCCCGTCACTGTGTCAGGGGTGGGGTGACACTCTGACGGGGGTGGGGTGTCACTCTGACGGGGTGTCACTCTGTCAGGGGGTGTCACTGTGTCAGGGGTGGGGTGACACCCTGACGGGGGTTCCGGGCGGAAATTGGCCGGCGTGATCGTGTAGTAATTGGAGCGACCGGAACGGCCATTGCGCTCCACCAGCCCCAACGCCTGCAGCTCGCGCAACGCCCGTTGCACAGACCGCGGGCTCAAGCAGGTGCGCTCGGCCATGGTGTCGATGGAGGGCCAGCAGACGCCGGCATCGTTGGCCTGGTCGGCCAGAGATATGAGCACCGACTTCTGTGTCGGCGACATAGACAGGGGCCAGCACTCGGCCATTATCCGCGTGCTCATACGACCACCCCCGCTGATAGCGCAATCGCCATAGTCTCTCCCACCCCCACAGGGGCCCCGGTTTGCGCGGCAACTGCCACACTCGATATTTCCGTCATCGCCGGTACCGCTGGCGATTCCCGTCCGGCTCCCGCCGGTTATTCGAGGCCGGGCTTCCACCGGCTCCAGGCCATCACAGCCCTTGGCGCTGTTTCTCCGCGATTCGGACAGAGTTCCCCGCGGTCGTGTCGTGCCACCTAAAAGCCCCCTCGTGGCTGCTCTGCCCCTCCAGAGGTGGCTGCATTGTTCAATGCCGGGCATTCGGTACTGGATAAATCCCCATCTATCCCGGCTGATTCATTCCCCCTTGCTACACCCCCACAATGCGAGGCAGGGATAAGGGAAACTCTTCAAATGCTGATAACTACAAAGCACTGCTCACCGCAGCGCGGGCCGCTCAACCGGCCTGGCGCTGCTCTTCTGCGGCCGACTCCGGCGCCGGCCCGAACACATCCGGGCGCAGCTGCTCTTTCCGCACGGCGCCATCGGTCAAGCGCTCGATCTGCACAGCTCGCTCTACTGGAACTCTCCTGCGCTTCCAGTTGCTAACAGTCATCGGGGTTACACCCAGCTTTCTAGCCAGCGCGGCTTGAGAGCCGAAGTGCTTCGCAGCCTTTTCAATGGGCAAACTCATGAATAATCCCCTTGTTTACATTTTAAGTATAAACGCGTGGAATCTATCGACACAAGCGCGCCGCGGGTAAACTTTTCGTTTATGAAGAAGCGCTCAAAAGAATCACAAGAGAAAGGGAAGGCCTTCGAGCGCTTGGCTAAGGCTGCCGGCTTCAAATGGGCACAGCTAGCGCGAGAACTGGGTGTTACACCTCAGACCATCCAAAATTGGCGTGAACGTGGGGTCGCATCCACCTTTGCCGTAAGAACAGCAGAGCTACTGGGCTGCGAGCCGACGGATATCAGCTGGATTGCCCAGTCAGTAGTTGAGATCACAAACCGTCGCCCACTGACAGCCAGAGAGAAGATCGCGCAGCAAAATCTGCGCGCTATCTGGAATGCGAAGAAGAAAGAACTGGGACTTACTCAGGAGAAGGCGGCGCACCAGTTTGGGTGGAGTTCTCAGGGTGCCGTTGGTGCATACCTGCTGGGTAGAACGCCAGTGAACACCGACGCCCTATTAAAGTTCGCGAAGCTGCTACAGGTGAAGCCGACTGATATCGACCCGGATTTTCAGTGGGGCGATATGGTCAGTGGACAACAGCCACCAAGCGCCCAGACGTACACCAGCGGATTTACCATCACGCTGGACGACGAGGCGCCGCCCCCACCCAAAGCAGAGCTCCCCCGCCATGTCCGCGACCTGGTAGACGCCATCCTCCGCAAGGCCCGCGACGGCTCCCTGACCAAAGAACATACAGCAGTGCTGAAAAGTAGCCTGGAGCTGATGACTGGGAATAAGCGATAATTAACAGGCACCCAGAAAGCCGCCGCCGATAGCCGGTGACCGGCCATTCAGGACAAAAATAACGCCTAACTGGCCAAATCGGAGTGGCTGCATTTGATTTCTGTGAACTTTCCCCTAAACCTGTTAACTAATAGGTTAACAACCTGTGAAACTCTCTGATATAGTCGCGCCCGGCAATTGGCGAGTATTGGTGGAAACCGACGAAGACGGTAATTCGGAGATGGCTGAAGGTTTTGCCAAACTGCTGACCACCGGCGAGCAAGCCCGCTGGCAGGCATTACTTGAACTGGCAAGCCAAATGGGGCCTCGGAATATGCCGAGCGCCAACAGGCATCACATCGACAAGCCCAACGATATATATGAGTTCATTAAGGGCAACTACCGAATATCGTTTTTCACCGATGATGAGAACATGGTGATTTGCTGCCACCTGTTCCGAAAGAAAGGGCAAGAAACGCCAAAATCAGAAAAAAAGACAGCCAGGCGATTAAAGCAACGTTATTTTTCCGCCAAAGAGGCGGGAACGCTGGAAATCCTGGATTACGAGGAGGAGTAAATAGCATGGCCCGTTTCAAGGATATCTTTTCAAAGCTCTCTAATCGGCCAGAACTCCAGGCCGCCAGGATCCAAATGGACTTGGCGATAATGCTGGAAAATGCGATGGACATGAAAAACATGACCAAAGCGGACCTGGCCGGCGCGCTAAACTGCAGCCGCTCTTACGTTACTCAGGCACTCCGGGGCGATAAAAACTTTTCCATCCTCAGCCTTGCTAAACTGGCAACAGCGCTTGATTGCGAAGTTAAAGTTGCCCTGATGCCAAAGGCTATTTACAACGAAATGATTGAAAGGGTTACTGCCGTAATCAAAAAGCAAGAGGCCGAGAGGATTAAGGCTGCTCAGGCAGATGTCAAGCCGGTACGTAATAAGCCAGGAAAAGTAATTGATCTTGAACAAATTCGAGCAGGGTGTGAAAGCGATGAATCAATCTATATTGCAGCTTGAGCACTATACGTTTGTAGACTTCTCTGTTAGGTGCAACATCGCAGCAGAGACGGAGGATATGCCAGAGGTTTTCCGGGTCGATGATCTGGATTTTTCTTTGGAGCAATTTGAGTCTGAACAAATTGAAAACGGTCCTCGCCGGGCCATCGTGAAGCTCAATGTCAAAACTAAGTCTGACGACCTTCATAAAAGCAGTTTTGGCACATTTTATACAGTAAACATAGAGGCAATTGGCTACCTTTCTTTCACCGACGAGGCGCCGGAAGGCTATAAGGAAGACCCCGTTGCGGCTGACAAGGTGCTGGTGATGAACGGAGCCAACATCCTCTATGGACTGATGCGCGACAGGCTGGAATCCATCACTTCATCAATGCCATGGGGAAGAGTAATATTACCCCTCGCCACATTTGATGGCTTGGTCAAATCCAAAGCGCATAACAGCGAAAGCCAGCCTCAACAGGCTGCAGAATAACAAAAGCCCGCAACCGCGGGCTTTTTCATTTCTGCAAACTCGTCCCCTACCCGGCCAGGATACCCAGCAACATTAGCCCCATCCACACAAAGCCAACTGTGCGGGCCCCATCGCTATACCCCGGCCGCAACAGCAGCCAGGCGAAGATATAGGGCATCAGAAATATCCCCACCCCCAACAAGAATGACACGCTGCGCTCTCTGGACGGAGGGGGCGAAACCGGCGCAGGCTTTCGACTTGCCGGTGGCGCACTCGCCGTCGGGGCTGACGCAGGTGCCTTCTCCGGAGCAGAGGTGAACAGGGACTTGGGATCCACCACCATATTCAGACGCAGATCCGTCAGCTGCGCTATACGGGCAACCCTGAAGGTTCTCCTCTCTCCCCGCAGAAAGCAATAGCCGGTCAACATGTCGGCCCCCTCAGGCACCAGCGGCCCCGTGTCCCGCTCGGTTACTGCTCCCGATGCATCGCTGTATTTCATTCGATAGCACTTGCCCTGGCGCTTCGCGTCAGCTTTCAGCGCCTCTTCCTTTACCAACTCCCATTCACCGGCAAAGATCTCCCGATTGATGTACTCCACCAGGAAGGCCCGCTTATCCGCCTTAAACGCAGCCAGTTGACCTTTGCTGCTCTCCAGCTCCTCGGTCATCTGCCGGACACTTTCCTGCAGGGACTGAACTTCATCTTCCCAGCGCTCTTGCTCATCCGTGCCGGAGAATACTTTCAGCGCCTCCTTGGCCTGGGCCAACTCTCTTTTTTCCTCGGCCAGGTTATCCTGACAGTCGTCGCGCTCCATCTTGAGATCTTCTTCATGCTCTCGCATGTCATCAATCAGGTACTCGACGTGCTCGGCTATCTCATCCTTGTCCAGATGCCCGGTCTTCAGCATGTAGTCCCGGTAGATCCTCTTCGCGTGCACCTTGGAGATCGGCGCGTCCGCCGGTTTTATCTGCTCCGCACGCAGTACTTGGCGCTCTCTGCCTCTGGTTGAAAACATGGCCCCACCTCCCCTGTCGTTATTGGATTTTCAGGTCACCGGCCAGAGTGTAAACCAGCAACTGCCGCCATTCAGCACTCGCCCCATTACACGCTATTGCAGCCCGATCAGCACTGTTATCAGAAAAAATGAACTCCACTCGTTGACACCAAATAAACCCCCCGGTTTATCTTTATCCCAGGGATTCGGGAGAACACACATGGAAACCACCTACCGCAAGCTGGCGCCGCGCCAGGCCGAGGCGCTGACCTACAGGGCGCGCGGCCTCAGCAACGCCGAAACCGCCGCCGCCATGGGCTGCTCCGTGGCCAATGTGGGCAACCTGCTGGCCGAGTGCTTCTTCAAGCTGCACGCCCGCGGCGCCACCGATGCCGTGGCCAAGGCCATCAAGTACGGGCTGATCCAATTCTGCCTGCTGCTGACCGTGTGCCTGGGCACCGCGCTCGATGCGGACCGCTTCGTCCGCCCGCGCATGCCGCGCCGCCCGGTCCAGGCCGTCCGCATCTACCGGGAGGTGATAGCGTGAACACCGCAAGCAAGCACATCGCCACCGCCGCCAGGTGGCGCCGGCAGAACCCCCGCTGCGCCGGCGGCGTCGTGGTGATCTTCCAGGGTGAGGCGTCCGGCTGGATGAACGCCCTGCGCGACCCACAGGGCTGGGAGCCCGGCTGTATCGCCGTGGACGAGCACGGCAACCAGTGGCAGGCCATGGGCGGCGACCCCTACCACGGCGCCGAGCGCTGGGAACCCATCCACAGCACCGGAGAGGTACCGGCATGAGCATGCAAGCCAACACCCCCAAACACGTCGCCAGGATGCTGCGCAGGGCGCTGGCCGCCCACCCGCAGCGGGAGCACGCCTACCAGCTCGGCGCGCTGCAGAGCAGCGTCGCGGAGGCCGTCAGGATGCTCGAGGAGCAGCCGGACCCGCGCGAGCTCGCCGCCGAGCTGGACGCCCTGCGCCAGAGCCTGCTCGACCACGCCAGCTGCGTGCGCCGCAAGGCCGGCGAGCCCGCGCACCGCGTCAGCCAACTGCTCGGCGCCATCGAGGCCGGCAATATGCGCCTCGAGCTGCTGAGCGACCGCCTGGTGCAGCGCAGCCAATACATCAACTACCTGCTGACCACCGACCGACAGGAGGTGACCCAACAGTGAACACGGTGTTTTTGCTCATGGCCGAGTTCGGCAGCGCCGATATCCCGCTGCGCCAGTGCTGTGACAAGTATTTCGGCCTGGGGGAGAAGAAAGCCCTCGCCCGCGCGCGCCTGCAACAGCTGCCGGTGCCGTGCTACCGCGGCGGATCGCAGAAGAGCGAGTGGCTGATCAGCGCCAATGACCTGGCGCAGCATATTGACCAGTGCCGGCAGAAGGCGCGGCACGACTGGGAGCGGCTCAATGGCTAGGCGCCCCTGGACGGAGCAGGAGGTCGCCAGGCTGCGCGCCGAGTACCCGAACCGGCGCACCGCCGATATCGCGCGCGAGTTCGGTCGCAGCACCAGCGCCGTCTACGGCAAGGCCGACGCTCTCGGCCTGCAGAAGAGCCAGGCGTTTCTGTCCAGTCCGGAGAGCGGCCGCACCCTGCCCGGATCCGCGCGCGGTGCCGACGCCCGCTTCCTGCCCGGGCACAAGCCGCACAACAAGGGCGTGAAGGGCTGGCAGGCCGGCGGCAACGCGAAGAAAACCCAGTTCAAGAAGGGGCACAGGCCGCACACCTGGAAACCGATCGGCAGCGAGCGCCTAACCAAGGATGGCTACCTGCAGCGCAAGATAACCGACACCGGCTACACCCCCAGGGACTGGAAATTCGTGCACGTGATGCTGTGGGAATCGCAACACGGACCGTTGCCGAAGGGGCACATGCTGGTGTTCAGGAACGGCGACAAGACCGATATCCGCCTGGATAACCTCGAGTGCATCACCCGGGCCGAAAACATGCGCCGCAACACTGTGCACACCCTGCCGAAGGCGTTGGCCGAATTGTGCCAGCTGAAGGGCGCGGTAACCCGGCAAATCAACAAGAGAGCAAAACGTGAAAAACAAGATTGAAGACCTGCGCAACCACCTGTTCGCCACCCTCGAGGCCCTGCAGGACGAGGGAAACCCGATGGAACTGCAGCGCGCCAAGGCCATCGCCGACGTGGCGCAGACCGTCATCAACTCCGCCAAAGTGGAAGTCGATTTCATGAAAGTCACCGGCGCGGACCAGGGTAGCGGTTTTATCCCCGAGGCGCCGCGCGACCCGGTGCCGCCGCTGGCCATCGCCGACCGCAAATAATTTCACCGCGCCCTGGCGCATCATTCAGTAGCAACCGTCTAGGGCCGCCGGTGCTGGGGCCCACTTTTCAGGGGATGACAATGGACATTTCAAAACTGCAACTCAACAAAACAGCCACCAGGGTCAAGAACGAGGTCTCCCGCTTCGTGGAGGCATTCCAGCGCTGCAAATCCGCCCCCCCCTCGAGGGTGGCGCTGCGTGCAGATAAATACGACCTTGTGAAACGGGCGGTGCTCGCCGAACTGCGGCGCCAGCACAAGACATCAGGATCAGATCGCAAGATGCCCAGCCCCAGAAAATTGACCATGGGCAAGGTAGAGCTTTACCCAGCCCACTGACTGAATGGATAGAGAAATGGGTAACGACAAAATACGGGAAGGGTTTGAGGCACTCAGTATCAACAGAAAAGCGGTTCAGCATGAAATTGAAAAAGTTGTGGCTGAAATGCGCCAAACGCCTTACATATGCGATGAAAGATTTGCCATAGCAGAGATTCCAGGCATACAGGTGCATATTGTAGTAACGAGAGAAGAAGAAGATTTTCTCGATTACGTAGATCCAGCTTTCTCTGCGCAGGAACCCCAGCAGCCAGCCGCAGTACCGGAGCCGATTGCGAACGCCATTGCGATTTTGCGGGCAAACCTGCGCAACCCTGAGAGCGCCATGCGCGCCGGAGTCTATGACAACCGCACCACACGCAAAGCGATTGACAATCTACTCGCCGCAGTACCGGAGGCCGGCAATGGCTGACACAGCATTCGAGCAGTGGGCCAAGCAGCGCAACCTCGCACTGTGGCGCAGGGCAGACGGCTACTACCAGGATCCGCAGGTGCAGCAGACCTTGATCGACTTTCAGTTTCGCCGCGGGCGCTTTGCGGAAACCCAATTAACCTTGCTCTGACACTCAGGCCGGCTCTGATTCCAGCACCGGCCGATACCGCCACCCCGCGTATTTGTCCCGCTCGCCGAAGTCGTACAGGTGCGTGTAGCGCCGCAGGGTGTTCCAGGAGCGGTGGCCGGTGATCTGCGCCACGCGGTGGATCGGTAAACCACGCTCGAACCAGTAACTGGCCGCCTCGTGGCGGAAATCGTGGAATCTCAGGTCCTCGATACCCAGCACCTTCCTTGTCCACAAGAAGCGGTCGCCGATCGACTTCGACTCGTAGGGGAAAATGAATTCACTGTTGCGGGGCTGGCGCTCGATCACCGCCAGCGCCTCGTCCGGGACGTGCACCCAGTAGCTGACCGGCCGCACCGGGTCCTTGGCGTCGCGCACCAGGATCTGCCGGCGCTCGCGGTCCAGGTCTGCCCAGCACAGCTTGGTGATCTCCTCCTGACGCCGCGCGGAAAAAATCGCAAACAGGATGACCTCGCCCAGCGGTATCACCATCTTTCGGCTGGCGTAGCAGTAATCCAGCAGCGCATCCAGCTCTTGCAGCGTCGGCCGCCGGTCGCGCTGCTCAGATTTCGTCACCATTTTCGTCTGCACAGCAACATCGAATGCCGCGCTGACCTCCTGGTGCGCAATCGGCCACTCGCGGCTATTGGCAACCGTGCGGAAGGCCACCGACAGCCACATGATGTCATTCTTCACCGTTTGCGGCTTCGCCTCCTTTAAGCGCCGTCGTAGGAAATCGAGGATGTCGCCGCGGCGCAGGTGCACCGCATCGAGGCCGGCGATATCGGGCCGGTTGATCAGCGCCTTGATGGCGGCCAGCTTTGTGCGCCCGAAGCTGCCGACGTCGATAAAATCGCCGAGATAGGTCTGCAGCACGTCGCCGACGGTGATACCGCGCACCTGCTGCTTGAGCCGTTCGGCAGGGTCGCGCAGCTCCTGCTCGCGCTTGTCCGCCCAGGCTTTGGCCAAGGCTTTTTTGCCGAAGGTTTCCGATTCTGTATAAACTACCTTTCCACCCTGAAAGAGGCGGATCTGCGCCGTGTAGCGCACTTCACCCCGCGCATTCTTGCGCGCCCTGATGGTCGCCATATCTCCCCACTGGTACAAGCCAATTCCCGTACCAGAAATGTACCACAGGGACGCAGAAAATGGGGGAAAACGGGGTCGATATGGTACAAAAACCGAATCACCCCCAACTGCAGAATTTCAGGTAATACGCTGTAAAATCAACGAGTTATGACAGATTTACCCCCTCACCGCTTCTGCACCGCCCCGCTGATGGATTGGAGCGACAGACACTGCCGCTATATGTGGCGCCTGTTCAGCAGGCGCGCGCTGCTGTACACGGAGATGGTGACCACCGGCGCGATACTGCACGGGGACAGGGAGCGGCACCTGCAGTTTGATGCGGCCGAGCACCCGCTGGCGCTGCAGATCGGCGGCAGCGACCCGCAGACGCTGGCGGAGTGCGCGCGCATCGCCGAGCAGTGGGGCTACGACGAGATCAATCTGAACTGCGGCTGCCCCAGCGACCGGGTGCAGTCCGGCCGCTTCGGCGCCTGCCTGATGGCGGAGCCGGAGCTGGTGGCCGCGGGGCTGGCGGCGATGCGCGAGGCGGTCTCGATTCCCGTCACGGTCAAGCACCGTATCGGCATCGACGATATGGAGGACTACGCCGGCCTGACCCGCTTCGTCGAGGCCCAGGCCGCGGTCGGCATCACCACTTTTATCGTGCACGCGCGCAAGGCGTGGCTGAACGGCCTGAGCCCGAAGGAGAACCGCGAAATTCCGCCGCTCAACTACGACATGGTGTACCGGCTGAAGCGCGACTATCCGCAGTTGGAGATTGTCATCAACGGCGGTATCAACTCGCTGGACGAATGCCGGCAGCATCTGCGTCATGTGGACGGTGTTATGCTCGGGCGCGCGGCCTACCAGACGCCGGCGCTGCTCGCCGGGGTGGACAGCGCACTGTTCGGCGGCGAGCCGGGGCCGGATGCGGCCCAGGTCGTCGAGCGGATGTTGCCCTATATCGAACGCGAACTGGGCCTGGGCGCGCGCCTGAACCATATCACCCGACATATGCTCGGGCTCTTCCAGGGGCTGCCGGGGGCGCGCCGCTTCCGCCGCCATTTGAGCGAGAACGCGCACAAAAAGGGCGCCGGCCCCGAGGTGGTGGAACAGGCGCTGGCGCTGATGACCCGGGCGGCATAGGACATTTATAGGGACTAAGGCGCCGTAAAATCCCGGCCCGGGCGGGCCAATACAAGGTTCGCCCCCACAGCATTGCGCACTATCGAAACACAGACGAGGGACTGGTATGAACAAGCTGGAACAACTGAAGCAGCGCAGCCAGGTGGTCGCGGACACCGGCGATATCGACGCGATCCGCCGCTACCGGCCGCAGGACGCGACGACCAACCCGTCTCTGCTGTTCAAGGCCGCGCAGCTGCCGCAGTACCGCGAACTGATCGCCGAGTCCCTGACCTGGGCGGAGCGGCACCACGGCCGCGGCGATGCGTCGGAAACCGCAAAGCTGGCGGCGATCAAACTCGCGGTGGCCATTGGCGCCGAGATACTGCAGCTGGTGCCCGGCGTGGTTTCCACCGAGGTGGACGCGCGCCTGTCCTTCGATACCCGCGCCACCATCGACTATGCGCGCCGCCTGATCGCCCTCTACGATGAGGCCGGCGTGCCGCGGGAACGGGTGCTGATCAAGATCGCGTCCACCTGGGAGGGGATTGCGGCGGCGGCGGTACTCGAACGCGAGGGAATCCGCTGCAACCTGACCCTGCTGTTCAGCTTCTGCCAGGCGGTGGCCTGCGCCGAGGCTGGAGTCACGCTGATCTCGCCGTTTGTCGGCCGCATCCTGGACTGGCACAAGGCCGCCAGCGGCCGCGACGATTTCAGCGCCGACGAGGATCCCGGTGTGCACTCGGTGCGCAGCATCTACCATTACTACAAGTCCCGCGGCTACGACACCGTCGTGATGGGCGCCAGCTTCCGCAATACCGGCGAGATCGAGGCCCTGGCCGGCTGCGACCGGCTGACCATCAGCCCGCAGCTGCTCCAGGCGCTGGAGGAGGATACGGCGACGCTGGCCGACGGGCTGCCGGAACACGTGGACGGCGCACCGCGGCCGGCACGCGCGCTGTCCGAGGCGGAATTCCGCTACCAGCTGAACAGCGACGCCATGGCCACGGAAAAACTGGCCGAGGGCATCCGCAATTTCGTGCAGGATCAGGAGCGGCTGGAAATACTCCTGCAGGGGCAAATGATGGGGCACAGGGAAGCCGATGCTGCAACAAATCCGTAAGCTGTTCGAGCAGATCGGCAGCGGCGCCGATGTCGAGGTGCGCGACGAAAAGGATGTGCGCATGATCAGCGCCGCGCTGCTGGCGGAGGTCGCCACCGTGGACCAGAAGCTGGACCCGCGCGAGCAGGAAACCCTCACCCAGGTACTGCAACAGCACTACCAACTGGACGCGGATGTCGCTCACGAGCTAGTCCGCGAGGCCCTGTCCCACCGCGAACAGGCCACTTCCCTGTACGAGTTCACGCAGACGGTCAACGAACAGTTCGACGAGAAAAGCAAATATCTGCTGGTTCGCCAGATGTGGCAGGTGGCTTTTTCCGATGAAGTGATAGAAGCCTTCGAGGAACACATGATTCGCCGGGTGGCCGAGCTGATCCACCTGCCGCACGGGCTCTTTACCCGCGCGCGGGCCGAGGCGAGGGAAATGCGGGGAAAGGAAAATAGCCCCGACTGAACCGGCCGGCCCGTCGGTTGTGCCTTCAATTTAAATCAGACGCGAGTAGGATGGGCAAAGGCGCGCAGCGACCTGCCCATCACCTGGGACAGCGATGGGCACGCTGCGCTTTCCCCATCCTACGTCTACACCTTCCGAGTGTTCACCATCCGGGAACGTCAGTGCATTCGCGCCGAGGGCTTGCCGATGGGGTCGCACTCCAGCTCCAGCGTGTGCACCAGGTCGCGGAAGGTTTCCGCGTTCTGCTCGTTCATGCTCATCAGTACGCGGTGGGCCTCCAGCACTTTCTCCCGCGCCGCGCATTCGTCCGGCGTCTTGCACTGCAGCGGTTTTGTCTCGGCGCCGTAGTCGCGCCGCTCGTCGCTGATTTCGATCAGCGCATCGAAGCCCATCGCATCCAGCAGGTGGCGGATACCCTTGTCGGCGGAGAGGGCGAGGGGTTTCTGGCAGCCCCGCTCCAGCGCGCGGATGGCGATCTTGGCCATCAACCCGAGTGTCGTGCTGTCGACGCCCTCGGCGCCGTGCATATCGAACACCACGTCGGTAAAGTCGTCTTGCGCGAACATGGTGTCGATAAAATTATCGAAAGAGGTACACAGGTTGAGTCGCACATCACCCACCAGCTTGATGACGTAGACGCCCTCGTGGGCCCCAACCATAATCTGCCCGGACTGCATAACAACCCCTGGCACATCCGCCCCGCGGCAAGTACTGCGCGCAAGTGGATGGCGAAAGTTCACTTGTGGAGAACACAACTGCCGACGGCAGGGTGATTCCGTCGCCCCAGTTTGTGCATAAAGTGGGCGGAGCTTACTCCTGCGCGCCGGGGCTGGCAAGGGTGCCAAGGTCGGACAAACAGACCAGTCGGTCAGCCCGTGCACTCCATCGGTGGATGCCTAGACGCGGGCATGCCCGCCATCCCTGGCGCGACCCCGCGCTTTCGATCCGGCCCCGGCCCCGCCATCCCTGGCGGGTCGCTGAGTCGCGCACGGCGCAATGCGCCGTAAACGCGCCGCACACCGACCGGTCGGTGCCGGCATACGGGGCATGCCCGCCATCCCTGGCGCGACCCCGCGCTTTCGATCCGGCCCCGGCCCCGCCATCCCTGGCGGGTCGCTGAGTCGCGCACGGCGCAATGCGCCGTAAACGCGCCG
>NZ_JBSWWT010000012.1:0-152446 GCF_056160225.1 Microbulbifer sp. ABF4_143 | reverse complement strand
TCGAGGGGATAGTGGCCAGCGCTACCTACCGACTAAACACCTCTGTTCTGGAGGGCATGAACAACCGCATCAAGGTGATCAAGCGCACGGCCTACGGATACCGGGACAACGACTACTTCTTCCTAAAGATCAAAGCCGCGTTTCCCGGTAAAGTGCGATGAACCATAAAAAAGCCCCTCATCGAGGGGCTATTTTTCTCAGGCAGTAACCGCTTCCTCTACTGTACTGCTCGGTTCCGCGCGCTGCTCGCGCACAAAGAACACGGAGACGGCGCCGAGCACCATAAACACCCCGGCCAGCACGATGATATAGATCGCCTGGTTGTCGAAAATACCCTTCAGCACTGCACCCGCCACCAGCGCTGAAACGATCTGCGGCGCGGCGATAGTGAAGTTGAAGATGCCCATATAGACGCCGGTCTTGGCCGCCGGCAGGGAGTCGGACAGTATCGCGTAGGGCATGGCCAGAATCGCCGCCCAGGCGATACCGACGCCGACCATCGGCAGCAGCAGCCCCAGGGCGCCGCTGGGCACGGTGACCTCAGTGATCAGCAGGTCCACCCGGGTCGGCGCGCCGCCCTGGAACAGCAGGAAGCTGATATAGCCCAGGCCGCCCAACAGCAGCGACAAGGCGTAGGTCGGCTTGCGCCCGAGGGTGTTGGCGATCTTCGCCAGCGCAACCGAGAAGATGGCCGCGAACAGGGAGTAGCCGGCGAAGAGTATGCCCACCCAGTCGCCGGCGGCGCCCTTGGCCGCGGCGATATGCGCCGGCACCTGGCCGACGCTCTCCAGATAGTGGGAATCGAACCACTTGGCCTCCACGCCCCAGACGTGCTGGGTGATGGCCGGCGTGGTGTAGACCCACATGATAAACAGCGCAAACCAGGAGAAGAACTGCACCAACGCCAGCTGGCGCATGGTCTTCGGCATGGTGATCAGCAGCCGGAAGAACCCCTTGAGGCGCTGCGCCAGGGACTTGCGCTCGGCCTGCTCGCGCGCCAGCTGCCCCGCATCGATGCCCTTGTAGGCGTTGTACTGTTCCGGCGGATACTCCCTGGTGCGGAACACCGTCCACAGCACCGAACCCAGCAACACGGTGCCGCCGATATAGAAGGCCCAGATCACCGACGGCGCCACCTCGCCGGCCTTCGCGGTGTTCTCCAGGCCGATCACGTTGGTGAGCACAAACGGCAGCACCGAGCCGCACACGGCGCCGATATTGATCAGCAGCGACTGCACCGAATAGCCCAGGGTGCGCTGCTCGGACGGCACCATATCGGACACCAGCGCGCGGAACGGCTGCATGGTCACATTGAAGGCCGCGTCCATCAGCGCCAGCATCACGCCGCCGAACAGAATCGGCGCAATAAAGGCGACCACAATGCCCGCATTGGGCATAAACGCCATCCCCAGCGCCGCGGCGATGGCGCCGAACAGGATATAGGGGTTGCGGCGGCCGAAGCGGTTCCAGGTGCGGTCGGAGGCGGAGCCGACGATCGGCTGCACTATCAGGCCCATCAGCGGCGCGACTATCCAGAACAGCGACAGCGAGTGCAGATCCGCCCCCAGATCCGACAGGATGCGGCTGGCATTGGCATTCTGCAGCGCGAAACCGAACTGCACGCCGAGGAAACCGAGGCTGACATTCCACACCTGCCAGAAGGGCAGCTTGGGCTGTTTCACCGGATGCGCGGCCGCGCCGGGGGAGGATTCGGACATGGGAATCACCGCTGATCACTGATTATGGTTATGCGGGCATTGTCGCAGGAGTGTCGAGGGGGGCCCTCCTCCCCGCCGGGGGAGGAGAAGCGCGGAGCGGCAGCCGGCTCCGCGACGGTTCGGCAGCCGGGCCCCCTCTCCCCCTCGGCCGAGGGGGATATCAGCCGCTCCGAAACCGTCGACAATGAGGCTTGGGGCATTGTGAACAGATAACAAGGGGGCCCTTATGAAACGCCTTTCACGGCTACTGGCGCTCACCGGCGCCCTGCCCGCGCTGGCCGCGGCCGCGGTGGAGCGGGTGGAGCCGCCCAACTGGTGGACCGGCATGGCGGTACCGGACCTGCAGCTGATGCTGCACGGTAAAGATATCGCCGGGCTCGAGCCACAGCTCGACCACCCCGGCGTGACCCTGCTCGGCACGGAGCGCACCGACAACCCCAACTACCTGTTTATCGACCTGCGGGTGTCGGCGGAAGCCGAGCCCGGCGCGGTGGAAATCGCCCTGCGCGGCGACGGCGGGCCCCGGGCCGTTATCCAGTACCAACTGCGAGCGCGCGCGCCCGGCTCCGCACAGCGCCGCGGCTTCGATTCCAGCGACGCCATCTACCTGATCACCCCGGACCGCTTCGCCAACGGCGACCCGGGCAACGACAGCAGCGAAGACACCCTCGAGGCCGCGAACCGCGACGATCCCGGCGGCCGCCACGGCGGCGATATCGCCGGCATGCGCGCGCATCTCGATTACATCGCGGATATGGGTTTCACCCAGATCTGGCCCAACCCACTGCTGGAAAACGACCAGCCCGCCTACTCCTATCACGGCTACGCCGCCACGGACCACTACAAGATCGATCCGCGCTTTGGCAGCAACGAGGCATTCCGCCAGTTTGTCGCCGCCGCGCGCGAGCGCGGCCTGGGTGTGATCCAGGACCTGGTGCTGAATCATATCGGCGACCGCCACTGGTGGATGGACGACCTGCCGGCCCGCGACTGGCTGAACGGCGGCGGCACGAAGAAAGGCGAGTACCGGATCACCAATCACAGCCGCTTCACCCACGTCGATCCCTACGCGAGTGAAGCCGACAGACGGGATTTCGTCGACGGCTGGTTCGTGGACTCGATGCCGGACCTGAATCAGCGCAATCCGCTGCTGGCCAACTACCTGATCCAGAACAGCCTCTGGTGGATCGAATACGCGGGCCTGTCCGGTATCCGCGCCGACACCTACGCCTATTCGGACCCGCAATTCCTGCAACAGTGGGCCGCGCGTATCCAGCGCGAGTACCCGGACTTCAGTATCGTCGGCGAGGAGTGGACCCGCAATCCGGCGCTGGTGGCCCACTGGCAGCGCGGCGAGGGCGAGCAGGTCAGCGGCGGGCGCCTGAAGAGCATGATGGACTTCCCGCTGCACTACGCGCTGCGCGAGGGCCTGACGCAACCGGACAGCTGGGACAGCGGCCTGATCCTGCTCTACGAGGGTCTGGCCAACGATTTTCTCTACCCGCAGCCGGAGCGCCTGGTGATCTTCGGCGGCAACCACGACACCAGCCGCCTGTACAGCCAGCTGGACCAAGACCCGGCCCTGTTCAGGATGGCGGTGGCCTATCTCGCCACCATGCGCGGCATACCACAGTTTTTCTACGGCGATGAGGTGCTGCTGCAGAGCCCCAAAGAGCGGCACGACGGCATAGTGCGCGGCGACTTCCCCGGCGGCTGGGCCGACGACCGCAGCAGCGCCTTTACCGGCGAGGGACTGAACCAACAGCAGAAACAGGCTCAGGACACTGTGCGCAGGCTGTTCAACTGGCGCAAGCGGACCCCGGCGATACACCGCGGACAGCTGAAACACTACGCGCCGGAAGACGGCACCTATGTGTATTTCTGCTACGACGACGCGAGCAAGATCATGGTGGCCTTCAACAAATCCGACCGGCCGCGGGCACTGGATACAAGCCGCTTCGCGGAGGTGATCGACGGCGAAACCCGGGGCGTGGATGTAATCAGCGGCCGCCGCTACGCCCTCGACAAGCTGACAGTCCCGGCGCGGGATCTGCTGGTACTGGAGCTGAATTGATTCCGCAGGATGGGCAAAGCGCAGGCAGAAAAATGCTCCGTGCGTTTTCTGCACTCCCGCCATCCATGGCGGGCCCGTGCCCATCGAAGCCCGGCTGATGGGCACGCTGCGCTTTGCCCATCCTACAAACGAAAACAAAGCATTTAAAAAATAGAGCGATGAAGATGCAGAAAATTTTATTGCGCAGCAGCACACTGTTTCTCCTGCTGTACAGCGCCCTGGCCGGTGCGGCCGAGGTGCGGCAGTACCAGAAGCACTCGCTGAGTGACAATGCGCTTACCGTCCATACCAACGACGGCAGCGTCACCCTGACCCCGCTCCACGACGCCGCGATGGAAGTGCACTACCGGCGCGACGGCCTGAAACAGCTGCCCCCCTTCGCCATCGACGGCGCGCGCAAGCACGGCGCCGAGGCAAAGCTGACAGAAAAACCGGACACTCTGATCTACGGCACCCCCGGTCTCACCGCGGTGATCCACAAGTCGCCACTGCGCATCGAATACCTGCGCGACGGGCGGCCGCTGACCGGCGAGGAGCTCGGCTTCTTCGCCAACGAGACGATGCGCGGCTTCCGCTTTGCGCTGGCACCGGATGAAAAACTGCTCGGCGGCGGCGAACGGGTGCTGGGTATGGACCGCCGCGGACACCGCCTGCCGCTGTACAACAAGGCCCACTACGGCTACACCACCGAATCGGACCAGATGTATTTCTCCGTGCCGGCGATACTGTCCAGCAACAAGTACATACTGCTGTTCGACAACTCCGCCACCGGCAGCCTGGACCTGGGCGCGAGTGAAACGGATGTGCTGCAGTTCGAGGCGGTCGGCGGCCGCACCTCCTATATCATCGTCGCCGGTGACAGCTACCCACAGCTGATCGAGAACTATGTATCGGTGACGGGCCCGCAACCGCTGCCGCCGCGCTGGGCGCTGGGCAACTTTGCCTCCCGCTTCGGCTACCGCACCGAACGGCAAGTGCGCGCTACCGTGGACAAGTTCGCCGAGGAGGACTTCCCGCTGGATGCGCTGGTGCTGGATCTCTACTGGTTCGGCCCGGATATCCAGGGCCATATGGGCAATCTGGCCTGGGACAGAAATGCGTTTCCGGAGCCGGAAAAGATGATGGCCGACCTGAAAGAGCGCGGTATCCAGACCATCCTGGTCACCGAGCCGTTTGTGCTGTCCACCTCAGAGCGCTGGGACCAGGCGGTGGCCGCCAACGCGCTGGCGAAAAACCTCGCCGGACAGCCCAAGCGCTTCGACTTCTACTTCGGCAACACCGGCCTGATCGACGTATTCTCCGCGGACGGCCGCGACTGGTTCTGGAATATCTACCGCGGCCTCAGGGAACAGGGCGTGGCCGGCTGGTGGGGCGACCTGGGCGAGCCGGAGGTGCACCCGTCGGATACGGTGCACGCGATCGGCATGGCGGACGAAATCCACAACGCCTACGGACACCGCTGGGCGCAGATGCTGTACGAACACGAAAAGGCGGAACACCCGAGCGAACGCCCGTTTATTATGATGCGCGCCGGTTTCGCCGGCTCCCAGCGCTTCGGCATGATCCCCTGGACCGGCGACGTGGCGCGCGAGTGGGGCGGCCTGCAGCCGCAGGTGGAACTGGCGCTGTCCATGGGCCTGCTCGGTTTCGGCTATACGCACTCGGATCTGGGCGGCTTCGCCGGCGGCGAAAAATTCGACCGCGAACTCTATATCCGCTGGCTGCAGTACGGCGTCTTCCAGCCGGTCTACCGCCCCCATGCGCAGGAGCATATCGCCTCCGAGCCGGTCTTCCACGACCGCAGGACCAGAAATATCCTGCGCGAATACGTCAAGCTGCGCTACCGGCTGCTGCCCTACAACTACACGCTGGCGTTCGAGAACAGCCAGAGCGGCATGCCGCTGATGCGCCCGCTGTTTTTCGAAGACGAAAGCGACCCGACGCTGATCGACTACAAGGATGCCTACCTGTGGGGCAATGACTTTCTGGTGGCGCCGGTGACCGAGGCGGGCGTCGATAAAGTGGAAGTGAAGCTGCCCGGCGGCATCTGGTTCGATTACTGGAATGGCGACCAGTATTCGGGCGAGACGGCGCGCGTGGACGTGGATCTGGAAACCATTCCGGTACTGGTACGCGCCGGCGCGTTTATCCCGACCATCGACGATATCGCCACCACCCGCGACTACTCGAGCGCAAAACTGAATCTGGACTACTACGCCCACCCGAGCGCGCTGCGCTCCAGCGGCTATATCTACGAGGACGACGGCGAGACCGCCGACGCCTTTGCCCGCGGCCAGTACGAGAAGCTGGATTTCTCCGCGCACAGAAGCGCCGACGGCATTGTGTTCAGCTTCAAACGCGATGGCGATGGCTACCAGGGCATGCCGGAGCAGCGGCAAATCACACTGAAGATCCACAACTGGCAGCAGTCACCCGCCGGCATCGAAGTCGATGGCAATCCCCTCGAACTGTTCCGGCGCGAAAAAGACTTTGCCGCTGCAAAACAGGGCGCCTGGTATGACAAGCGCGACGATCGGCTGCAGGTCAAATTCACCTGGAGCAAGCAGCCTCTGCAACTGGCCGTCAATAACTAAGCGTAGGATGGGCTCCAATCGGTAGGATTTCCGATTTGGACGCCGCAGGCGCCCGCGCAGCGGGCAAGCGCCATGGATGGCGCGAGTCAAAGGAGCGCAGCGACGTGCCCACCGCTCGGAAACTGATGGGCACGAGCCCGCCAGGGACGGCGGGGATGCAGAAAACGCACGGAGCATTTTTCTGCCTGCGCTTTGCTCCTCCTACGACGCTAGCAAATTAATCAGGATCGCAAAAACCATGAAAACATTACACACGCTTTTCGCCGCAGGTCTACTCGCCATTTCCGGCTGCGCGGAAAAACCGCAAATAGAGACAGAACAACAGGTCGCGGAAAAACCGGTGATCTATCAGGTGATGACGCGCCTGTTCGGCAACACCAATCCGACCAACAAACCCTGGGGCACTATTGAAGAAAACGGTGTGGGCAAGTTCAGCGACTTTACGCCGGAGGTGCTGGGGGAGATCCGCGATCTCGGCGCCACCCATATCTGGTACACCGGTGTCCTGCACCACGCACTGATCGGCGACTACACCGCCTACGGCATCAGCAACGACGATCCGGACGTGGTCAAGGGCCGCGCCGGCTCGCCCTACGCGATCAAGGACTACTACAGTGTCAATCCGGATCTGGCCGAAGACCCGGCGCGGCGCCTGCAGGAATTCCGCGCGCTGATCGAGCGCAGCCACGCACAGGGCCTGAAGGTGATTATCGATATAGTGCCCAACCATGTGGCGCGCGCCTACGAGTCCCGGCACAGGCCCGAGGGCGTACGCGACTTCGGCACTGACGACGACACCTCGGTCACCTACGCCCGCGACAACAATTTCTACTATGTGGTCGGCGAGGACTTCCGCGTGCCGGAGAGCAACGACTACCGGCCGCTGAACGGAGAAGCCCACCCGCTGGCGGATGGCAAGTTCCACGAGCGCCCGGCCAAGTGGACCGGCAACGGCGCGCGCAGCCCGCAGCCGGCCATCGACGACTGGTACGAGACGGTCAAGATCAACTTCGGTGTGCGCCCGGACGGCAGCAAAGACTTTCCCGAACTCCGCGCCGAATTTGCCCAGCGGGACTACGGCGCCCACGCCGAATTCTGGGCCGACCAGGATGTGCCGGACTCCTGGGAGAAGTTCCGCGATATCGCCCACTACTGGCTGGACTTCGGCGTGGACGGTTTCCGCTACGATATGGCCGGTATGGTGCCGGTGGAATTCTGGAGCTACCTGAACTCGTCCATCAAGAAAAAGAAGCCGGACGCGCTGCTGCTGGCCGAGATCTACACCCCGGAGCGCTACCGCGACTATATCCACCTGGGCAAGATGGACTACCTCTACGACAAGGTCGGCACCTACGATGCGATACGCGCAGTCATGGAAGGTAAAGGCAGCACCGACAGGATCGCGGAAATCCAGGCGGAACTGCAGGATATAGCCCCGCATATGCTGCACTTTATCGAAAACCACGACGAACAGCGTATCGCCAGCGCAGAGTTCGCCGGTGACGCCGAGGCGGGCAAGCCGGCGATGCTGGTGTCCGCGACCCTTTCCGCGGCGCCGACCCTGGTCTACTTCGGCCAGGAACTGGGCGAGGAAGCGCGCGAGGACGCCGGCTTCGGCAAGGCCAGCCGCACCACCATCTTCGACTACTGGTCAGTGCCCAGCGTGCGCCGCTGGCTGCAGGGCGAGTCGACGAATGCGGAGAAACAGCTGCGCGACTTTTACAGACGCCTGCTGAACTTCTCCGTCCGGAGCCCCGCGCTGCGCGGCGAATACCGGGAGATTCACGGCTACAACCGCGAGCACGGCCAAGGCTACGACGATCGGATTTTCTCATTCGCGCGCTGGGCCGCTGACGAGAAGCTGCTGGTCATCGCCAACTTCGACGGGGAGGCAAAGACAGTGAAGCTGCAACTGCCGCCGGAACTGCTGCATGAGTGGCAGCTGCGGGATGGCAGCCATGAGGTTGCCGACCGGATCAGCGCCGCGAAAGGCGAGCTGCTGGTCAGTGAGGGCAGAGGCGAAATCGCGCTGCAACTGGCGCCCTTCGCCAGCCATATCTTCCGCGTCAACTGATCGTGAAAATGCCGGCCCGCGCCGGCAAGGCGGCTTACCCCCCTACGCCGCCCCTTCGACAGGTACGCAAGCGAGGTATCGGCCGGCATTCACCGGCCGCGCTGAACGGCGACCCGGCCGAGCAGGTGGGTATCGGCGGGGCCGGCTTAAAAAATCCGCCGCACCAGGCGGCGGGAGAAGAGGACGAGAGAAAAAGAACGGAAAGAGGGGCGGGTCAGCGGCCGTCTGTGCTCTGCGCCAGCAGCAGCAGGTCGAACTCTGTGTCGAACTCGACCCGGCCACCCTCGACCTTTGCCTCCCGGCCGGAGTAGAAGTCCTTCACCAGGGCGCCATCGGCAAACAGGCCGTGCACGGACAGGCGCTTGACGCCGCGACCGGCGTCCAGGGCCACCAGTACCGGATCATGGTTGTCGAGGCTGCGGGAAAAGACATAGGGCTTGTCCTGCAGCTTTCTGTGCTCGCCGGCGCCCACCACCGGGTGCGCCTTGCGGAACTGGCCCAGCTTCTGCCAGTGGCTGAGAATCTCCCGGGTCTCCGCCTTCTCCAGATCGCTCCAGTCCATCGGGCTGCGCAGCTGGGCGTCGCCCCGGGCACCGGGCGCGGTCAGCGGGCGGGCCAGCTCATCGCCGTAGTAGATCTGCGCGGCACCGGGCGCGAGCATCAGTGTGAGCGCCGCCTCGCGGGCGCGCTGGCGCCCGCGGTCGAAGGAATTCATATCGTCGTGGGAAGTCAGGTAGTTGAGCACGCCCACGCCTTCCAGCGCCCCGCCGTGCAGCATCTGCGAGTAGCGGGAGAAGATCGACTCCATATCCTCTTGCTTGGCGCGCGTGGCGAAATCGAAATTGATTAGGCTGTCGAAGCCGTAGTCGAAAAAGTTCACCTTGCGGTCGCCGAAATCGTAATCGCGTCCGCCGGCGATGCCGTAGCCGTAGACCTCCCCGACCATAAAGAAATCGCGATCGTCGAGTTTCCTGTCCGGATTGCGCGCTTTCCAGTCCGCCAGGGCGAGGCTCGCCTCCTCCTTGAGCGCGCGCCAAACTTCCGGTTCCACATGCTTGACCGTGTCCACGCGGAAACCGTCCACGCCGTATTCGCGCACCCAGTCGGTGGCCCACTTCACCAGATAGTACTTGGGCGCGCGCGGATAGCCGGTGCGCGCGAAGAAGGCGTCCAGCTCCGCCTGCTCCTGTTCCAGGCGCCCCTCGGTCTCCCATTTGTGCACCAGCTGCGGCGGCAGCGCCACCGGCGCATCCCGCTCGGTGCGGATATCCGGCAGGTTGTCCACCAGCATGCAGCTGACGGTGCCGGCAAAGCCGGACCAGTCGCAGACGGAGTCGGTGCGGGTCCACTCCGCCGGCCACAGCGAATCTTTTTCGGTCACCGGGCCTGTGTGGTTGATAACCACATCCAGCAGCACGCGGATACCGCGACTGTGCGCGGTTTCGATCAGTTCCGCCAGCAGCGCCTCGCTGCCAAAGTTGGCGTCCACCGCGGTCCAGTCCTTGGGCCAGTAGCCGTGGTAGGCGTAGGTGCGCCCGGTGCCCTCGTCGGTGGCGCCGTGTATCTGTTCGTAGACCGGGGACATCCACAGGGCATCCACCCCCAGCGCGTCGAAGTAGCCCTGGTTCAGCTTGTCGATCACCCCCTGCAGATCGCCGCCGTGGAATCCGCGCAGCGCATCGGCATCGCCCCTGCGCCCGTAGGCCAGGTCGTTGCCTGGATTGCCGTTGGCAAAGCGGTCCGGCAGCATGAAGTAGACGGTGGCGTTGCGCCAGAAGGGGTCCACTTTGACATCCGCGCTGCCGGTATTGTCTTTCGCGGCGCAGGCACTGGTGCCCAGCAGCAGTGCCGCGCATAGGCTGGCAATTCTCTTCATTATTCTCTCTATTCTCTCTGCACATCGATCGCAATTTGCCCAGCCTACTGTAATGGCCGGGACCTGTACCGCATCCCCCCGCGCGAGGGCGTAGGCCGCGGATATAGGGCAGCGCTTAATATACTGGCCTATCCGTTCGAGGAAGCCGGCATGTACAGAAAAATAATTTCAGCCATCCGCAACAGGAAGACAAGAAATTCCGGCCGACTCCGGTGGCGCCTGCCCGCAGCCGGCCTGCTGGCCGCGCTGCTGCCCGGCTGCGGCGCGGAAACGGCCAGCTCCAGTGCACAGGCCAACGTCAGCACCCTGCCGCCGCTGACCATGGAGTCGCTGCAGCGCGAGCGCCATATCCGCGTCTATCTGCCGCCCTCCTACGCCGATTCCGAAAAGCGCTATCCGGTGCTCTATCTGCACGACGGCCAGAATCTGTTCGACGACGCCACCGCCTACGCGGGCGAGTGGGGCCTGGACGAGACGCTGAACGCGCTGGCCCAGTCCCACGGCCTGGAGCTGATCGCCGTCGGCATAGACCACGGCGGCGACCACCGCATCACCGAACTGAACCCCTTCGACAACGAGCGGTTCGGCAAGGCCGAAGGCGATGCCTATCTGGCCTTTTTGCTCGAACAACTGAAACCTCTGATCGACGGCAAATACCGCACCCTGCCGGACAGGGCCAACACCGCGATCATGGGGAGCTCCATGGGCGGCCTGATTTCCCACTACGCCATCAGCCGCCACCCGCAGGTGTTCGGCAAGGCCGGTATCTTCTCGCCGGCCTACTGGGTCGGCCCGCAGATATTCGAAACGGCCGAGCGGCCGCTGCCAGCGGACGCCCGCCTCTACCTGCTGATGGGCGGCCGCGAGGGCGACGACATGGTGCGGGACTTCGAACGCATGCGCGGCATACTGGCCCGCCAACACCCGGCTCAGAACTGGCAATCGAAACTGGTGGCGGAAGGGGAGCACAACGAGGCCTTCTGGCGCAGCCAGCTGGCGCAGGCGCTCCTGTGGCTGTTCGCGCCGGGCGAAAACTTTGCGACCCGCCCCGGCACGGAGTAATGTAGCTGCAGCGGACCGGGGCCGCGGGAAACCGCCGACGCCTGCCGCGGTCCAATAGTCAAAGCGCAGCTAAGGAGGCAGGGAATGTCGGATCAGCAGTCCAGTCAGAGTTGGATTATCGGCCTGGTCGTGGTCGCCGCGCTGGCGGCGGGGGCCTACTGGTTCCTGTCCGGGAAGAAGACCGAGCCCCCGCCCCCGGAGGTGGTAGAAGAGCCGGAACCCGCCCCCGACCCCCTGCCAGAAATCGAGGCGCCGCCGCCCCCGGAGCCGGCGCCCGCCCCCGAGCCCGAGAAGGGCCCGCCGCCGCCCCTGAACGAAAGCGATGACGCCGCCTACAAGGCGCTGATGAGCCTGGCCCCGGATGGCGCCCTGGCCAAGTGGCTGGTGCCCGACGAGGTGGTGCGCAAGTGGGTGGCCGCGGTCAACGCCGCCTCCCGCGGCGAATTGATTCACAAACACCGCCCGCTGAAGACCATCAAGAGCCCGCTGGTGGTCGACAAGGCGGGGGCCACCGGTATGCGCCTCTCCCCGGACAACTACCACCGCTACGACCAGCCGGTGCGCCTGTTCGCGATGATGGATACGGAAACCGCGGTGGAGATCTACCGCTACTGGTACCCGCGCCTGGCCCAGGCCTACGGCGAACTGGGCATCAGAAACAAGAATTTCCACCAGGAGGTGCTGGAGGCCATAGACCAGGTACTGGCAGCGCCGGAAGTCGACGCCCCCATTCAACTGGTACGCCCGTCGGTCTACTACAAGTTCGCCGATCCCAAGCTGGAAAAGCTGCCGGGGCTGCACAAGCTGATGATCCGCATGGGGCCGGAAAACGCGGCGCGGGTCAAGGAAAAACTCAGGGAACTGAAAGCCGCCCTGGAGCAGATACCCCGGCAACAAAATAATTGATTTCGGACAATAGCGGGCGATACGGATATGGTAGTCTTCTCCTTGCCGGCCAGCGCTGGCCGAGGGGTTCGGGCGGCCGACGCGGCGCGGAAAAATAGAAGCGGTTTCCTAGCGAACGGGGGACTGGTGGTGGCCGCCGGAGCGGAGGCTCCGCAGTGTACAAGTAGTACATGAGTAGCACATGAGGATGCCGAGTACCGCCGGACGCCGTCGGGTGCCCGTACAGTAGTTGTGAAACCGCCTCTAACCATTTTCCCGGGGCATCGCTATACACCCACTGCGCGCGCGCCTGGCGGATGCCGGCCTGTTGCGAGTGCTCCTGCGCCGCAGAACGCCTCCCGCGCCTCGGCGGCAACCAGCGGACACCCGCTCGCCAGGGGCGATAGCGATCCCCTCCAGCCCAGGAGGAAGAATGCAATCCGAGCAAAAAAACCTTTTCATCGTCGTCGACCCCAATGACGACAGACATGTCGCCCTGGAGCGCGCACTCACCACCGCCAAACTGCGCAACCCCCAACCCAGGCTGGTCATCTTCGTCGCCGTGGATGGCGAGGCCGTCGACACCCGCGCGGTGAACGATCACCTGTTCCGCGACGAGTTCTGGTTCAAAGAGCAGATCCGCCAACCGGTGGAGGAAGCCGGGCTTCAGTGCGAACTGCTGGTGTGCTGGTCGAGCGACTGGCAGGGCGCCATCATCCAGGAATCCAAGCGCTACAATGCGGAAATGATCTACCTGCCGGTACACGCCAAGACCAGCCGCCGCTTCACCTTCGCCGAATCCAAGTGGCAGGTATTGAAGGGGGCCAAGTGCCCGGTGGTCCTGATCCGCCCCAACGCCAAGGACCGCCGCAAGGTGGTGCTGGCCACGGTCAACTACCAGGCCCAGACCTCCCAGCAGCGCCAGCTCAACCGCCAGATCACCGAGCGCGCCAACTATATCGCCGAGTGCTACGGCGCCGAGCTGCACCTGGTGAACGCCTACCTCGACTCCATGCGCTACCCGGACCGAGGTGCCCTGGCCAAGCTCGCCGACAAGACCGGCGTTCCCACCCACCGCATCCATGTGAAGCGGGGCTATACCAACGAGGTGGTGGCCCAGGTGGCGAAGGAAATCGATGCGGATGTCGTGGTGATGGGCACCCTGAACCAGCGCGGCGAAACCGGCTCACTGCTGCGCGGCAATACCGCCGAGCGGGTGATAGGATCGCTGGATGTGGATGTGGTGGTCTGTAACGAGTTCACCACCACCAGGTGAACCCTGCCCTAGCGTCTTCACCAGATGCGACTATCTCTCGGATGCCAGTCAGTCAAACCAACTGACTGGCATTTCTTTTCTCCGCGCCAACACATCCACCACCCGGTTTAGGGAACCTCCTTCCGCCTGCTGCCCCTCTCATTTCAACAGGCGCCGATTTCCCCCAGTTTTCCGGGCCGCGGCAAACGGCGACTTCCCCTGCCTACGCCCTCCGAGGGGGGGGAGGGTTGCAACAGTGGCTCTGATAACATCGATCGAGCTCGTGGTGTCATCCCCTACAGCCGGGCGGGTTTCTCTATGCCGGTGCATAAGTGGGAGCTGCGGGCTCAGAGACTATTAATCCGACGATAAATATTGCCGGGTTAATCGCGGCACAAGGATGTGCCGCCGCCAGCCGCAGGCTGGCGCGAGCCCGCTAAATACCAGCAGATTCACACATCTGCGCCAGTATTTAGCGGGCGACGGTTAAATAGATCAGGGCCGAAGGCGCCGCGGGAGCGGCTGGACCGATCTATTTAACCGCCGGGTTAATAGAAGCTATCTCATAACTACTAGGCGGGCGCCTGGCGGCGTCCGGCGGTGCTCGGCATCCTCATGTACTACTTGTACACTGCGGTGCCTCCGCTCCGACGGCCACCACCAGTCACCCGCTCGCTACGTTATGCTGGAGCAGGTTTTTCTCTACTCCTTTCCTCACACAAAACCGAAAGAGACGAGAATCAATGAATAAGAAAAAAAATGTATTGCGATGTTTCGGAACCTCCACAGCGCTGGCCGCGGCAATCGGCCTGAGCACGCTACCGGCACAGCAATCGGAAGCGGCAACCTCCTCCGGTGCGCTCTCCCCGGTCACGCCAAAGGATGTCGTTTACCAGATCATTACCGACCGTTTCGTCGACGGCGATACATCCAACAACATCCCGCCCGGATCGAGCGCCAGCCTGTTCGATGACCCGGACCAGGACGGCCTCGGCAACGGATACGACCTGAAACTGTATCAGGGCGGCGACTGGCAGGGCATTATCGATAAAATTTCCTACCTGAAAAACATGGGTATTACAGCGGTGTGGATTTCCGCCCCCTACGCAAACCGCGACACCCCAATTTACGACTACAAGCAGAGCGGCGGCTACGATCTCTGGACCAGTTTTCACGGTTATCATGTGCGCAACTATTTCGCCACCAACAGGCACTTCGGCCTGATGCAGGAATTCGAGGCGCTGAGGGACGCCCTGCACGCCAACGGCATAAAGCTCATTATCGATTTCGTATCCAACCATACGAGCCGCGGTACCAACCCGACGAGCGGCAACTCACCGGAGGACGGCAAGCTGTACGAGCCCGACAAGGACGCCAACGGTAACTATGTATTCGACTCAAACGGCAACCCTGTCGATCACAACTCCGACGGAAACCTAGAAAACCTGCTTGCCGACCCCAACTATGATATCAACGGCTGGTTCCACAACCTCGGCGACCGCGGCTCCGACGACACGCAATTCGGATACCGCTTCAAGGACCTGGGCTCCCTGTCCGATTTCTCCACCGAAAACGCAGCTGTCGTAGAGCATCTGGAGAAGGCGGCAAAGTTCTGGAAATCCAAAGGCGTGGACGGTTTCCGGCACGACGCCACCCTGCATATGAGCCCCTCTTTCGCCAAGGGGTTCAAGGATGCGATCGACTCCGCAAGTGGTGGCCCGATAACCCACTTCGGGGAGTTCTTTATTGGCCGCCCAGACCCGAAATACGATGAATACCAGTCTTTCCCGGATCGCACGGGTATCAACAATCTCGATTTCGAATACTTCCGCGCATCAACCAACGCTTTCGGCAACTTCTCCGAGACGATGAGTGCTTTTGGGCAGATGCTGATTGCAACCAGCGCAGACTACGAGTACGAGAGCCAGGCGGTCACTTTCCTGGACAACCATGACGTCACCCGATTCCGCTACATCCAACCAAACGACAAACCCTACCATGCGGCTCTGGCCACACTGCTCACCGCACGCGGCACGCCCAACATCTACTACGGCACAGAACAATACCTGACCTCTGCCGACAGCAGCGATATCGCCGGGCGGGTATTCATGGAAAGGGAGACCACGTTCGACGAGACAACCACGGCGTATAAGACCATTCAGGCGCTGTCCGCACTACGCAGGCAGAATGAAGCCGTCTCCTACGGCGAAACCGCCATACTCTACAGCAGCAACGATGTGCTTGTTTTCAAACGGCAGTTCTATGACAAGCAGGTGATTGTCGCGGTAAACCGCCAGCCGGACCTTTCCTTTACAGTCCCGGCAATCGATACCACCTTACCTGCGGGCAGCTACGACGACGTGCTGAACGGCCTGCTGTATGGGGATTCCATGACCGTCAACAACGGGCAGATAGGTTCCTTTACACTCTCGGGTGGCGAGGTCAGTGTCTGGTCTTACAATCCCGACCTGGGAACCGCCATTCCACGCCTCGGCGATGTTGTGTCCACAATGGGACGCGCCGGGAATACCGTCTACATTTACGGCACAGGCCTCGGCGGCGCCGTTACGGTCAAATTCGACAGCACCGTGGCAACGGTCGTGTCCAACAGCAATACGATGATCGAGGCAATCGTTCCCAACGTCGGCGCGGGGGTCAGGCAGATCACCGTCACGAAAGGCGCCAACGTCAGCAATCCGTTCCGCTACGAGGTGTTGTCCGACGACCAAAATCAGGTCATATTCAAAGTCAACGCCACTACCAGCTGGGGGCAGAATATCTATATCGTCGGCGATATTCCTGAGCTGGGCAGCTGGGACACCGCCAAGGCTGTCGGCCCCTTCCATACGCCGAACTACCCGGAGTGGTTTCTGCCGGTCTCGCTGCCAAAGAACACCGCGATACAATATAAGTTCATCAAAAAGGACGACAGCGGCAACGTGATCTGGGAAGGGGGTAACAACCGTTCGATCACATCCCCCGCTTCCGCCACGGGGACTTCGGAGACAAGCGTTCTCACTTGGCAGTAAACGCTCCGCCGGCTCCAACGGTGCAAAGCCTGGCCAGATTTGCTCAGGCTTTGCAAGTGGTCTCAAGATCGTCCTCGGCGATCTTGAGCGCCCATCGATCCAGCAGGTGATTGATTTACTCCGATTTTTATATTGATTTACCCAACTTCAGAATAAATTTGCCATGAATAATATTAGCCAGATCGCAATAAGTGCCCTATTTTCCGCAGCACTCGCTCTCCCGACCGCATCCAGTGCCGGCACGAACGACGAATTCGTACCGCAATGGGCCAAAAAAGTCGTCTGGTATCAGATCTTCCCGGAGCGCTTTCGCAATGGTGATACCGGCAACGACCCAAAAGTGGAGGATATCCTCGGAGCGGACCCCCAGGATCCGCCAAAACACTGGCAGGTTCACCCCTGGGGCAGCGACTGGTACAAGTTGCAGCCCTACGAAAAGGCCAATGGCGAACCGGAGCTGTGGAAACACCTGCTGCGGCGCCGCTATGGCGGCGACCTTCAGGGCGTTATCGATAAACTCGATTACCTGAAAGATCTCGGCATCGGCGCCATCTACCTGAACCCGGTATTCGATGCCCCGTCGCTGCACAAATACGATGGCGCCAGCTACCACCATATAGATCCAAACTTCGGTCCTGACCCGGAGGGGGACCGCAAACTGATGGCCGCGGAAGATCCGCTGGATCCGTCGACCTGGGTCTGGACCAAGGCCGATGAGCTGGCACTGAAATTGATAGACGAAGCCCACAAGCGCGATATGAAAATCATATTCGATGGCGTGTTCAACCATATGGGCATCAACAGTTTTGCCTTTCAACACCTGCTGAAGCACCAGCAGGAGTCGCCCTACAAGGACTGGTTTATCGTCGAGTCTTTCCGCGATGAGGAAAAAGGGACCGAATTCAAATATTCCGGCTGGTTCGGCGTAGAGTCGCTGCCCGAGTTCAAGGAAGATGAGAACGGCCTGGTCAAGGGGCCTAGGGACTATGTATTTGCCGCCACCGAGCGCTGGATGAACCCGAAAGGCAAAGGCATAGAACACGGCATCGACGGCTGGCGGCTGGACGTGGCCTTCGAGGTGCACCACAACTTCTGGAAGGCGTGGCGCAGCCATGTGAAGTCGATTAATCCCGAGGCCTACCTGACCGCGGAGATTGTCGACGAGCCGGAGAAGGTAAAGCCCTATTTCCAGGGCGACGAGTTCGACGGCGAGATGAACTACAACTTTGCCTTCACGGCGGCAGAATTCTTCTTCAATCCTCCGGGCATGAATATCAGCGCCAGCGAGTTTGACCGCAAGCTGACCGAACTCAGGAACCTGTATCCGCGGGGCGTGGCCTATGTGGTGCAGAACCTGTTTGGCAGCCACGACTCCAACCGTATCGGCTCACATATCGTGAACCGCGGTATCGGCAACTTCCGCGACTGGGGCAACTACTTCACCAGATCCCAGGTGACCAACAACCCGGACTATGACGTCAGGAAGCCCAACGCACAGGAGATTCAGCTGCAGAAACTCTTCGCGATCTTCCAGATGACCTATGTGGGCGCGCCTATGATCTATTACGGCGACGAGGTGGGCATCTGGGGCGCAAACGATCCGGATACCCGCAAGCCGATGATCTGGCCGGATATCGAGTACGAAGATGAAGTTTTCCTGCCAGATGGAAGCAAGCGCTCCCCCGACAAGGTTGCCGTGAATAGCGACCTGCTGTCGCACTATCGCCAGCTGATTCATATTCGCAACCGGAATCCGGCGCTGCAGCTGGGAGACTTCAAAGCGGTGCTGATCGATGACGAGCGTCAGCTCTACGGTTATCAGCGGCAGCATCGCGACAATCGGGTATTGGTGATACTGAACAACTCTCCGGAGGTACAGTCCATCTCGACAGAGATACTCGGCGATTTCACCTGGCGAGACGCCCTGAACAACAATAAAAATACGCTCGACCAGCGCCTGGATGCAATCGAGGTTTCGCCGCGAAACGGCCTTGTTCTGGTAAGGCAATAATTACCGGATCAATACTTTCTTGAGAAGCCTGCGGAGCGCTGGCCGAGGCAGCGCTCCGCAGAACTGACGAAGCGGCTCTCCGTTACCCGGCACTCGGCAAATACTGTTCGTGCTCTGGCAGGCTATTTACCGTGCCGTCGATCAGAGTCTTCAGGCTCGCCATCAGATCCCCCATCTGCGCTTCCGACAGGGAATCCGCAACCGGGTGGTAATCCTCCGGCAGTATGCCCTGCCCGATCATCACCTGCTGCCAGGCCGCTTCGGTAAACAGGTCGTCGTAATCGCGGAATAGCTTGCCGGTTTTGCGGAAGAGCGCCATCTTCTCGCGCAACGTATCGGGCACGTCCATCTTTTCGCAGTCGCGCCAGAAGTCGCTGTCCCGGCGCTGGTTGGCCTTGTAGTGCAGGATGATGAAATCGCGGATACGCTCTATCTCCACCCGGGACTGGCGGTTGAATTCGGCTACCTCCTCGGCGCGGATGCCGCGGTGGGGGAACATCTTCATCAGCCGGGTGGCGGCGGTTTGAATCATATGGATACTGGTGGATTCCAGCGGCTCCAGGAAGCCGCTGGACAGACCGATACTGACCACATTCCTGCACCACGGCTCGCGCCTGCGACCGGTGCAAAACGGGATGATTCTGGGCTCCGCCAGCGGTTCGCCGTCCAGGTTGTTCATCAGCACGTCGCGGGCCCGGTCGTCACTCCAGTGTTTACTGGAATAGACCAGGCCGTTGCCGGTGCGGTGTTGCAGCGGAATACGCCACTGCCAGCCGGCCTCGTGGGCGATGGAGCGGGTATAGGGCGCTATGGGTCTGGTAGCGGCGCTGGGTACCGCCATGGCCCTGTCGCAGGGCAGCCACCGGGACCACGCCTCGTAGCCGACATCCAGCGTCTTCTCTATCAGCAGCGCGGCCATGCCGGTGCAATCCACAAACAGATCGCCGCCGATCTCGAGGCCAGACTCCAGCAGCAGTCCATCGACAAAGCCGTTGTCCGGCCGGACCTTGACCTCCCGGACCACGCCTTCGACGCGCCTGACGCCCCGGCTTTCGCTGTAGCGCCGCAGAAACTGGGCGTAGAGCCCCGCATCGAAGTGATAGGCGTAGGAGATACCGGGCAGGTTGGTGCCCTGGATGCGCGCCAGTGGTGCGAACCTGTTGTGGATCGCCGCCTGGTAGTTGAGCGAGTAATCCCAGAAGCTGGCAGTGTCGCCGTTCAGACGACTGCGGTTCCAGATATGGTGGAAATCGCAGAAAGCGAGATTCTTGCCGATACTGCCGAAGGCGTGCATATAGCTGTCGCCTTGCCGCAGCCAGTTTTCGAACTGGATTCCCAGCTTGATGGTGCCCTTGGTGGCCTGCAGGAATTCCCGCTCGTCCAAGCCCAGGGCGCGGTTGAAGTTGATGATCGGCGGAATCGTGGCCTCGCCGACGCCGACGGTGCCTATCCTGTCCGACTCCACCAGGGTGATATCGACGACTTTCCCGAGCACCTTGGCGGCAAGGGCCGCGGTCATCCAGCCGGCGGTGCCGCCGCCCAGAATGACCAGTTTTTTTATGCTTCCATCACTCACTTGAAATACCCGTTCGCAAAGCGGAAATAAAAAAGGCCCTTGCAATGCGGGATTGCAAGGGCCTTCAACCAGTGAAACTAACTACTGCAGATTACAGCTCGTAGCTGAAGCCCAGCAGGTAGGTCTTGCCGTAGCTCTGGTAGTCGCGCACCTGCAGCGCGTTGTCGCCACTCAGAGTCGTAAACGGCTCGTCGGTCAGGTTTACGCCCTGCAGGAATACGGACAGGCCCTCGAGGCCACCGATACCGGACTCGGCGAAGTCGTAACCGAGCTGGGCATCCCAGATGGTTTCACCCACCACGTCGACCTGTACCGTATCGAAACCGATACCGTAGACCTCACCCTTGAAGTCGGAGCGCTTGCGCATGCTGGCGCGCGCCGAGAAGCCGTGGTTGTCGTAGTAGAAAGTGAAGGTATCGATGCTGTCGGACAGGCCCGGCAGCTCGTAGTCGTTGCCGTGCTGGTCCTCGATATCGGAGCTGACACCGGTGTGGCTGGCCAGCAGGCCGAAGCCGTCCAGACTCTCGTGGAACATATTGAACGGCAGCGCCACGGAAACCTCGTAGCCCTGCAGGGTGCCGCCGCCGCCGTTGACCTTGCCGCTACCAGTGGCCATGGAGCTTTCCGGTACCACACCGGTCGCCGGATCGGCCACGCCGCCCAGGTCGACTTCGTAGTTGCCGTCGAAGGTCCACTGGTTCAGGTCCTTCCAGAACAGCGCTACGGAGAAGTAGCCCTCATCGCTGAAGTAGTTCTCGTAGGACAGGTCCAGGCCCACGGCCTCCTTCGGCTCCAGCTCCGGGTTGCCGCCGCTGATGCTCCAGAAGTTGCCGTTCGCGTCGGGCTGCTGACTCAGAGAAACACTCACGGAAGCGTTCATCTCGTCCAGGCGCGCACGGGAGATGGTCTTGGCCGCACC
The DNA here is from genome assembly GCF_056160225.1 of Microbulbifer sp. ABF4_143. NCBI lineage: Bacteria > Pseudomonadati > Pseudomonadota > Gammaproteobacteria > Cellvibrionales > Microbulbiferaceae > Microbulbifer > Microbulbifer sp. ABF4_143. The sequence goes on along the minus strand of NZ_JBSWWT010000012.1, from coordinate 131,373 downwards.
GAAGCGCAGGGTCTGCTGCTCGTCGATGGCGAGGGCCAGGTTCAGGCTCGGCAGGAAGTGGCTGTAGTCGTGGCTGATAGAAGTGGGCTGCACTTCAACCACACCGTCGACCACCGCACCGGCTGCGCCCTTGGATTCCTGCTCGGTGTAGACGTAGCGCAGGCCGGCGTTACCGGTCAGCGCCATGCCGGCGACTTCAGTCTCGAAACCGGCCTGGGCGAAGGCGGCGGTAACCTGCTCGTTGACGGAGTAGGACTTGGTTACGTGCTGAATGCCGGTCAGCGTTTCATCGGTCAGGTCGTAGTAGCCGTCTCTCAGCAGCGCGGCGGAATCATAGGCGATCATGTCGCCCATACCGATAAAGTCCAGCGATACTGTACCGAGACGGTACTCCTCCGGCACCACCAAAGTGCCCGGGAAGGCATTCAGAGTCATGTAGTAACCCTGGGAGCGCTTGGTCTTTTCGCGATCGCGGTAGGAAACGCCGTAGCTGATTTCATTGACGATACCGGCCTCGACCATCTGGGTGGCGGCCAGCTTCAGGGAGGTCAGTTCATCGTCGATTTCCGGCGCGTTGATAAAGCCGTCCTGGGCCGCATTGGCGAACTGGGTGTTGTCGGGATGCTCCCAGTCAACGTAATTCTGACCGAACTTGTCGTTCAGCGCGGAACTCCAGCCCCAGGACAGCGGGCCGCCCAGCTGGATCAGATCCCAATCGCTGTAATCCAGGCCGTGGGAGAAGGTCGCACCGGCGTTGCCGCCGTTGAAGGCGTAGCCCAGGTTGTCGCGCACGCCCTCGCCATCATAGTTGGCGATGCCGCCGCCGTCACCGCGGCCGGTACCGGCGTAGCTCTCGAAGCTCCAGATCTCGCGCTCGACCGCAGAGTGGCTGGCATCGAACTCGAGAATCAGGGTATCGCTGGCCTCGAATTCGGCGTTGAAGCCGAAGGAGCTCAGTTCGGCGTCGCGGTTTTCCATATCGTTGCGCACCACGACCTTCTGGCCCTGGGTCACGGCGCTGGTCACGAAGCCGCTGTTCGGATCCACCACGGCGCTGTTCGGATCGATGGAACCGTGCCCCCAGGCAAACGGGATCTCGATACCGCGCAGTATCTTCTCATCGGAGAAGTCCACGTACAGCGTATCGAAAGTCAGATGCAGTTTTTCGCTGGGCTTGGCCTCGACCACCAGCATTGCGCTGTCGCGCTCCAGTACCGAGGAACGCACGAACGGCTTGGCGCCGCCGAGAATGGAGAACTGCTCGCCCTGGTAGGTGAATTCCGGATAACCCCAGGCATTCCAGCGCTCTTCCTGGTTCGGCGAACTCATGGTGTTGTAGGCAAAGGCCACACCGATGGTGTCGTCGGCGAACTGGTCGATATAGGAGAGGGTGGCGCGGTGGCCCTGGTTCTCGCCGTCCGGATTCAGCTTGTCGAAGCTGGTCATCTCGTACTGCGAGTTGATCTTGATCACCCGCTCGCCGCGCTCCAGCGGCTTGACGGTCTGCATGTCGATCACACCGGCGATACCCTCGGCCTCCAGGCTGGCGGTCGGGGTCTTGTACACGGTGACACCGCTCATGATCTCGGACGGGTAGAGATCGAACTCCACACCGCGGTTATCGCCGATGGATACCTGTTCGCGCCCGTTGAAAGTGGTGGCGCTCTCGTTCTCACCGAAACCGCGGATGGTCACGCGGCTGGCGCGGCCGTCCAGGCGCTGGGAGGCCAGGCCCGGCAGGCGGGAAATGGCTTCGGCGATGGAGGAATCCGGCAGCTTGCCGATATCTTCAGCGGAGATGGCTTCGACAACGGCCTTGGCGTCGCGCTTGGTGTCGATGGAGTCCATCACACTCTTGCGGAAACCGGTAACCGTTACCTCTTCGAGTGCTGCCTCCTGGCTCTCCTGCGCATACACACCAAAAGAAGCAGTCACAGAAGCCGCGATGGCGGCGGACAGCAAAGTCGGCCGGAAGGCCCCTTTACCTTTGTTGGATAGACTCATCATCTTCTCCCTGGATTTATCGTTATGGTGAGACCTCGCATCCTAGGCCTGCCCGATATCCGTAACATCCTCCCCCGAGGGGGGAGGAGATGGGAGAATCCGTGGCGCCCTCCGGAGGGGCGCCTAAAGACACCGTAACTCTTTGATTTATCTAAGCTTTAGCATTTGCCGACATCAGTCTTCCAGGTGCGCCGCGGCGCCGATCAGGGCCTGGTAGCCGGCGTTCAGGGCGTAGAGGGGAACCGTCTCCATCCAGGTCTCCACCCGGCCCTTGTTCAGGAAGCGCCGCTCGAATTCGCTTTCCGGCAGCAGCTGCGCGATACGCGGCAGTATACCACCGCCGAGGAAAACCCCGCCACGCGCCCCCAGGTAGAGGGCCGCATCGCCGGCGGCGCTGCCGAGGAAATTGAGGAAATCCAGCAGCGTCTCCCGGCACATAGGGTCCGAGCCGTCCAGCCCGCGGGCGCTGATATCCGGCGGGGTCAGTTCTTCCGGCTGGCGACCGTTCAGTTCGCACACGGCGCGGTACAGGTTCACCAGGCCGTTGCCGGACAACACCCACTCGTTGAAGACCGGCTGGCGGGTCTTCATCAGCACCTGCAGCAGCTGCAGTTCGCGCTCGTTGGAGGCGGTCAGGTTGGCGTGGCCGCCCTCGCCGGCCAGCACATGGTAACGGCCGTTATCCACCGCGAGGCCCGCCACCCCCAGGCCGGTGCCCGGACCGAGCACCGCCATGGCTGCATCCGGCACCCGCGGCGCATCGCGCAGCACCCGGTAGTCGTCCTCGGACAACCGCGGCAGAGACAAGGCCAGCGCGGCGAAGTCATTGATCAGTTCCAGTCGGGGAAAGCCGAATTCCCTGAGTAACGACTCGGTGGTGATGGTCCAGCCCAGGTTGGTCATATAGACGCGGCCGCCCGCGGCGGTCTTCTCCAGCGGGCCAGCGGCGGCGATACAGACCTTCTCCGGGCGCGGCTGATCCAGCCCGTCCAGCCAGTGGCGCAGCGCCGCTTCGAATCCGTCGAAGCGCTTGCAGTCGACCACTTTCAGCGATTCCAGCTGGTAACCGCCGGCTGCGGGCCTGGCAATGGCAAAGCGGGCGTTGGTGCCGCCGATATCCGCTACGATACTTGTCATCTCTATCCTTATATCCCTGTTCTAGACCCCAGAAAAACGGCGGTATAAGTTAAGGCGTTGAGCAAAATAAAACCAGCCCTATCCCACCGGCAAATAGCCCTCGCCCCGGGGATCGGGGGAGGACAAGGCGCCACTGCCGTGATCCCGGCGAGTAGGTATCAAAAAAAGGCCGGCGCAGTGGCCGGCCAGGAAAGAGAGGCAAACCCAGGGTTCGCCCGAGAGAAGCGCTACCACCAGGTGGCGTAGAGCGCCGCCAGTACCAGGGTCACCCCCAGCGCCGCCAGGTTGAAGCTCTGGCTGGTGGAGAAGTTGATCTCGCGCAGGGCCACGGCGCCGTCGGCGGTCACCATGACGCCGCGGCCGCGCCCCTGCCACAGGGATACCGCCACCGCCAGCGCCACGCAGCACAGGAACACCAGGCCGACGCGGTCGATAAACGGCAGTTGCGGCCACCACAGCTTCAGCGCCAGCGACAGCACCGCCGAGGCGATGGCGGCGGCCAGCGCGGACGTCGCCGTCGCGCGCGGCCAGAAGACGCCGAGCACGAACAGCACCACTATGCCCGGGGTGAAGAAACCGGTGAACTCCTGGATGTACTGGAACGCCTGCTCGAACTGGCCCAGCAGCGGCTGCGCGCAGAGCATCGCCAGCAGCAGCGACACCATGCTCGCCACGCGGCCCACGGTTACATAGTGGCGCTCGCTCTGCTGCGGTCGATAGCGGCTGTAGATATCCATCGTGAAGATGGTGGCGATACTGTTGGTCATCGACGCGAGCGACGACACGATGGCCGCCACCAGCGCCGCAAATACCAGCCCCTTGAAGCCGACCGGCATCAGGTTCATCAGCTGCGGATAGGCCTGGTCCGGCCGCGCCAGATCCGGCAGCAGTACCACCGCGGCGATACCCGGCAGCACGACGATGATCGGCATCAGCAGCTTCAGGTAGGCGGCGAAGGCGATACCCTTCTGGCCCTCTTTCAGATCCTTGGCCGCCAGGGCCCGCTGGACTATGTACTGGTTGAAGCCCCAATAGGAGAAGTTCATGACCCACATGCCGCCGACCAGCACCGAAAGACCCGGCAGGCTGGCGTAGTGCGGATTGTCCTTCGACAGGATCATGTCGAACTTCTCCGGCGCCTGCCGTGTCAGCTCGAAGAAACCGGCCACAGGCCCCTTGCCGCCGGCGATCATATCCAGCGCCAGATAGGACAGCAGCAAACCGCCGAACACCAGCAGCACCACCTGGATAATATCGGTCAGCGCCACCGCCTTCAGGCCGCCGTAGAGGGAGTAGGCCGCGGAGAAGAGCCCGAGGAACAGCAGGCCGAACAGCAGCTCGACCCCGGCGATGGCGTTGATCGCCAGCGCCCCCAGCCACAGCACCGCGGTCAGGTTCACAAACGTATAGACGCCGAGCCAGAAGATCGCCAGCACCACCTTGACGCGGTGATCGTAGCGCTGCTCGAGAAACTGCGGCATCGTATAAATTTTCTTGCGCACGAATACCGGCAGGAAATATTTTCCTACCAGGATCAGCGTGATGGCGGCCATCCACTCGTAGGAGGCGATGGCCAGGCCTATCGCGTAGCCGGAGCCGGACATGCCGATAATCTGCTCGGCGGAGATATTCGCCGCGATCAGCGAGGCGCCCACCGCCCACCAGGGCAGCCCCTTGCCGGCGAGGAAATAGTCCTTGGTATCCTTCTGGTGGCCGGACTTCTCCCGCGAGACCAGGGTGCCGATGGTGACCAGGGCGGCCACGTAGACGGCGAAGATCAGAATATCGATGGCTGCTAACTGCATTGCTCTCACCTTATTATTTTTGGCGTCCCCCATGGATGCGGAATCGGGCGCGGAGGGCGATAACCCGGTGTCACACTGGGAGATGCCATCGCCGTATCGGCCCGCATCGTTATTGTTGTCGGAACTACTCAGGCAGGCATCATCGAGTCGGGGGACGCAGGCGTCGCCCCACTTTGTCTGCCGTGCGCAAAGTGGGGCAAGTTCGGGGGTGTCACTTTGTCTGCGGCAAACAGGGACAGGCTGCGGCGGAGTTTCGGGATAGGCTTGCCCCCGGGCATTCTCTATACTCCCGGAGCATAACTCCTATAAAGATGCGCCTGGGTGACGATGAAAGACTATATCTTCAATATCCACGATGTCGTACTGCTGATGACCGCGGCGGAGTGTGTGCTGCTGTCGATCTTCCAACAGGTTCTGCCGATCCGCGAGCGCAACTACGGCCGGCTGTTGACCGCCTTTCTGCTCATCGTCGCGATCGCCTCCGCCTGCACCCTGATCCTGTGGAACGACCAGTTCGAGGTTGCGCCGCTGTTCGGCCAGGTGCTGCTGCCCTACTTCCTGTTTGGCGCGCTGACGCTGAAGGGGCCGGCCTTCTACCTGTTTGTATCCGCGCTGACCCAGCAGAAAATGCGCCTGCAGCGGCGCCATGCGATACATCTGCTGCCGGCGCTGGCCGTCATACTGTACCTGTTCATATTCGATCTCAGCAGCGACGACCTGCGCCGTATCTCCGTCGCCGGTCAGGGCTTGCCGACGCGACTGGTGGATCTGGTTTGGGATATCGCGGCCCTGGTGCCGCTGGTCTACGCCGTGGCCGCGGTGCTGTTGCTGCACCGCTACCGCGGTGAACTGGAGGATGAGTACTCCCATTTCTCCACCACCGAGCTGAACTGGCTCAATATCCTGACCTACGGCGTGCTGATCAGCTGGGGCTGGACGCTAATGGTCCATGTGCTGGCCAAGTACACATCGGTTGAGACGGCCGATCTGCTCGGCATCGCCGACAACTATGTGACCTTTATCCTGATCAACGCCTTCTTTGCCTACAGCCTCAGTTACGCGCACCAGCTGCTGGCCACCCAGCCACAACAGAGCCGCGAACCCAGTGAGGAGGAGCCGTCGGAGAGCGCCATCGACAAGGTGCGCCAGGCGATGGAAGCCGAAAAACTTTACCTGAAAAAGAATCTAAATCTGGAACAGTTTTCCAGCCGAGTCGGGCTGCCGCCAAAGGAAGTCTCCGCGGTGATCAACAAACACTTCGGCACCAACTTCTTTGAATACGTGAACAGCTATCGAGTGGAGGCCGCCAAAGCCCTGCTGGCAGATCCGGACAAGGCGAATATGACGGTGCTGGACGTGCTGCTGGAATCCGGCTTTAACAGCAAGTCGGCCTTCCACCGCTTCTTCAGCCGGCTGGTCGGCATGTCGCCGACGGAATATCGCAAACAGGCGCTGGCTGCCCGCTCTCAGGAGTGATTCAAGGCACCCGGCCAGGGGTGCCCAACTTATAGTGCGCCAACGGTTGTTGGCGCACTATCGGAGAGATACAGGCCTCCAGCGCCATCAGCCACAGCTGATATCGACATCTTCGGCTTCGGAGGCGATACGAATATCGTGGATGGTCAGGTCCAGCTCACCGGCGGTGCGCATGTAAAAGGGTGACAGCACCATATCCAGTTTCGCGCCACCCTCAGCCATGCACTGGAGGTCGATGGAAACCCTTTGCCATTCACCCGGCGCGGCCGCCTTCAGAATGTCGGTAATAGGCTGCTCGGCACCACAATCCATACCGCAGTTCATGCCGAGATTTACCGCATCGCTGGGTAGGCGATCCACTTTGACATCGAATACCAGGGCTCCCCGATTGTTCAGGTAGCTGGACAGATCTGTGCGGCTGTTGGCGAAGAAGCCGGCAATTGCATCGCCTTCCCCGGCCCACTGCAGGCGCCGGCTGTCTTCCTGCACATTGCGGTCCACGGACTGCACGCTGATGCCCTGCAGCTTGACCACGCTGTTGGCAATCACCTTGTGGTTGTTGCCGGCATCGGTTACCTGGAAGCGCCACGGGTCCAGCGCGCGGCCGTTAAACACCGCCAGGGTCTCGTTGGCGCCGGTCTGCTGCAGGCCGCTCTCTTCCGACAGCGCGGCCATCTGGACGGAATCCTGATAGGTGAGGCCATAGCCGTAGCCGAACTGGGCCAGCGACTCATTTTGCCCCCGATTGCGCACCTCGGGGCGGGCATCGTTTGGCCAGGAGAAGGTCAGCTTGCCCTTGAAGTCGTGGTTCACATTGCCTGCTTCATCGCGGAAGAGCACATCCGCGACGCCGCCGCCTTCGGTACCGGGCTGCCAGATCACGACGAAGGCATCGGAGGCGTTGATATGCGGATTCACCCACAGCGGGCGGCCGGTGATAAACAGCGCAACCACCGGGATGTCCTGCTCGCGCAGGCGATTCAGCAGCGCCAGGTCGCGCTCGCCCCTGTAGGCCAGATTGGGGATATCCCCCTGCATTTCCGCATAGGGGTCTTCGCCGAAGACCACGATCGCCACGTCCGGCTTCTGCTCGAAGCTGCCATCCACAGACAGCTCGGCGGTGCCGCCGGCAGACTCCACAGCCTCGGCAATACCAGCGTAAATCGACGTAGCGCCCGGGAAATCGCTGTTCTCGTTGCCGGTACCCTGCCAGGTGATGGTCCAGCCACCGGCCTGCTTGCCGATATTGTCGGCGCCGTCGCCGGCAACCAGTACGCGCTGGTCGCGGGCCAGCGGCAGCAGCTTGCCGTTGTTTTTCAGCAGTACCAGGGACTCGCGCACCGCCTGACGGGCGATGGCGCGGTGTTCCGGCGCGCCGATCAGGGATTCGTCGCCGGCGTAGGCACGCTCGGAGGGCGCCCCGGCATCGAACAATCCGGCGCGCATCTTGACCCGCAGGATGCGGCGCACCGCATCGTCCAGGCGCTCGGCGGGGATCTCACCGCTTTTGACTTGCGCGAGGGTATTTGCGTAGAGCTCTTTCCAATTCGGGTCCGGCGCCATAAACATATCGAGGCCGGCATTGATCGCCTGGGGACAGCTCACGTTGCTGCAGCCGTTGACAAACTGGTGGCCGGACCAGTCGCCGACAACAAAACCATCAAAGCCCAGACGCCCTTTCAGCACGTCAGTCAGCAGATACTTGTGACCGTGCATCTTCTCACCGTTCCAGCTGCTAAAGGACGCCATCACCGTCTGTACGCCGGACTCGATCGCGGAGAAATAGCCCTGCGCGTGGATCTCTATCAGCTCGTCTTCGCTCATGATCGCATCGCCGCGGTCGATACCATTCTCGGTGCCGCCGTCGGCGAGGAAGTGCTTGGCAGTGGCGACCACCTGTTTGTCGCCGAACAGGCTGTCGCTGCCGGGGATGCCCTGCAGCCCCTCCACCAGCTTGCCGCCGTAGCTGCGCACGATTTCTGGATCTTCGGAATAGGATTCATAGCTGCGGCCCCAGCGGTCGTCGCGGGTCACCGCCAGTGTGGGCGCAAACACCCAGTCGATACCGGTGGCGGAGACTTCCGCCGCGGTGGCGGCGCCGATCCGGCGTATCAGTTCCGGGTTCCGGGTGGCGCCCAGGGCGATATTGTGCGGGAACAGGGTCGCGCCGATCACGTTGTTGTGGCCGTGCACCGCGTCGGTGCCCCAAATCACCGGTATCGCGACGCCGCCGTCGCTGGTATCCATGGACGCCTGATAGAAGGCGTCGGCCAGCGCGACCCAGTCGGCGATGCTGGCGTGCTTGTCGCTGTTGGGGAAGTGGCCGCCGCCGTTGAGAATGGAGCCTATGTGGTAGTTCTTCACATCCTCCGGCGTCGCGGAGTCGATTTCGACCTGAATCAACTGGCCGACCTTCTCCTCGACAGACATTTTGGCCATAAGCCCGTCGATACGGGCCTCGATGGCCGGATCCTTGGCGATCGGACTGGTCAGTTTCGGCCAGTCGGCCTTCAGCTCCGCCGCCGTGTCGCTGTCCGCTTTCGGCCCGGCTGGCATTTTCTGTTCACTGCAACCCGCGATCCCACCGCCGGCAATCAGACCGGAGATGACCCCCAGCAGAATTCGCTTTTTCATCACCGCAAAACTCCAGTTATTATTTTTGCCCAGATGCCCCCACTCGCCGGGAGACAACACTTTTACAGCCTGCGTTTGTACGCACCCCCGGTAAAAGCGTCGTCCCACTTTGAATTGGTGCCGGAAACTGGCGCATACCACCTTGCCCACCCGGGCGCTTCCGCAACATGGGACGCCGCCGCGACAGCGAAGCGCGGCTTCCGGCGGCACCCGGCGATGGGATGGGGCCGGCGTTTAGCCGGCGCGCTGCTGGCCGCCCGGCAGGAAGCCGGCGAGATAGTCGTTGTGATCCTTGAGCCGGGCCAGGGCGTCGTCGACGCCGGCCCTGACCTGGTGGATAAAGTCCGCCAGTTCCTGCTCCGGCATTGTGTCCACCAGGGGGTGGTAGCGCTCCGGCATCAGCCCCTGCCCGAGCATCACCTGCTGCCAGGAATCCACGAACAACTCATTGGCCTCGCGGAATACATGGCCGGTCTCGCGGAACATATCGATCTTGGCGGCCAGGGTGTCCGGAATACTCATCTGCCGACAGTGGCGCCAGAACTCGGTGTCGTCCCTGTCGGTGACCTTGTAGTGCAGGATGATGAAGTCGCGGATGCGCTCCATATCAAATTCCGCCTGGCGGTTGAATTCGTCCACCGCCACCGGGCGAATCTCGGTCTGCGGGAAGAAGCGCAGGAAGCGCACGATATTCTGCTGGATCAGGTGAATACTGGTCGATTCCAACGGCTCCAGAAAGCCGCTCGACAGGCCGACCGCCAGGCAGTTCTTGTGCCACTGCTTGCGCCGGCGCCCGGTCTGGAACTTGATCAGCAGCGGGTCTGTCAGCCGCTCGCCGTCGATGTTTTCCAGCAGCTGCGCGCGCGCCGAATCGTCACTCTGGTAGCTGCTGGAATACACCTGGCCATTGCCGACACGGTGCTGCAGCGGAATGCGCCACTGCCAGCCGCTCTCCCGGGCGATGGAGCGGGTGAATGGAACCGGCGGCTCCACCGCTTTGGTCTGTACCGCCACCGCGCTGTCGCAGGGCAGCCAGTGCGACCAGGACTCGAAGCCGGTGTGCAGGGCTTTTTCGATCAACAGCGCGCGCATACCGGTACAGTCGATAAAGAAGTCGCCGTCCAACTCCCGCCCCGAATCCAGCTTGAGCGCGCGGATAAAGCCGGTATCCGGGTGCAACTGCACCTGCTTAATTTTTCCCTCCACCCGCTTAACGCCGAAGCCCTCACTGAACTGGCGCAGATAGGCGGCGTAGCGGCTGGCATCGATATGAAAAGCGTAATTCAGGCCGTTGTTGGGCAGGTGGGAAAACTTGTGCGCCTCGGCGGCGCGCCGCTCCAGGCAGTATTCGCCGAAATCGCCGGCCAGCCCCAGCTGCCGGGCGCGCAGCCAGAAGTGCTGAAAACCACAGGCCCAGCAGTCTTTGCCGGTTACGCCGAATGCGTGCAGGTAGTCCTTGCCCAGGTCGCGCCAGTTTTCGAAGCGGATGCCCAGTTTGTAGGTGCCCTGGGTGGCGGCGAGGAATTCCGCCTCGTCGATGCCCAGCAAGCGGTGAAAGAACACCAGGGTGGGAATGGTGGCTTCGCCGACGCCGATGGTGCCGATGGACTCGGATTCCACCAGGGTGATATCCAGCTGCCTTCCCATCAGCTTGGACAGTGCGGCGGCCGTCATCCAGCCGGCGGTGCCACCACCGGCAATCACAATTTTTTTGATCGCTTGACTCATGCTTGTCTCTCTCTGCTTGATCGCCCTGCGCCGGGCTCACGGCATCCGCTGCAGTTTTTCTATCAGTAATTTTTTCAGCCGCGCGGCCGACTGCCGGTCCAGGTCGCCGAGCAGGCCATGTGTGTGCGCGGGCAGATGCTCCAGCGCATCTTGCCGGTCCACCACGAAGTGCTGGAACAATTCCCCCCAGGCTTTTCTCTGCGCCGCCGGCAGGCCGCCGATCGACAGCAGCGCATGCATCAGCGCGTCCTGCGGCAGGCCGCTCCAGGCGGGAGTCGAGCGCCACCAGTAGTTGACCAGCATATTGAGATCATCCAGCCCCTCGACCTGATGCCACCACATGCTCGGCACATACAGCAGATCACCGGGCTCCATCTCCGCAACCAGGGCGGCGTCGAGGGCGTCGCGATAGCGCGGGAAGCGCTCGAAATCCGGCGCGTAGAAGTCGACCATGCTGATGGCCTGGCCGGCCGGGTTGAAGTCCAGCGGGCCGGGATAGAGGTTTGCCACCTGCTCCGGTGCGAACAGCGTGAAGCGACGGCGACCGGCCACCACACAGGCCAGGTTCTCCGGCAGGTCGAAGTGGGCGGCGATGCGGGTGCGGTTGCCAAACCACAGCGACACCAGCGGCTTGTGCCGGCCGACGGAAATATCGTTGTGCTGGCGCAGCCCGGGCAGGTGGTGATCGACCGGGGTGGAGCCAACGTAGCAGTATTCCCCGCCGACACTTTTGGTTTCCAGCGCGCGCAGCGTCGGCAGCAGGTCAGCGGCGCTGCGCTGGAAATTGAATCCATCCATGGCGTCATTGTAGAAAATGCGCCCCCGGGTCTCCGCGGCGGCGCGAAACACGACAATGGGCCGCCCCCGGTCAAAGGGCGCCAGGTAGTCGGACAAGGCTCCGGCGCGGCCCGCCGCCACCAGCGGCCAGTCGGCAACGGCCCCTTTTATCAACAGCGGCGTAGTCCGACCGGCAATCCGCGCGGCGATCTCGTCTGCGGCAACGCCGGTGCAGGTTTCGACCGCCGGAATATGCTCTGGATACTTCATCGTGCGCCAGCTCCCGCCCGGCTGCGGGTGATCAGCTGCGCAATCAGCCGCCGGTTGTCCGGCAGCCCCTGCCGATAACTGGCGAGCTGTTGCTGCACCTCTGCCAGCAGTGTTTGCGCGCGTGCCCGATCGCCGTCCCTGCGCGGGGCCCGCACCCTGTCGCAGTGATACCCCATACCGTTTAGCACATAGCGGTAACTCGCCGGGGGGAACAGGGGTTGCGCCTGGGGAAAATCCTGCTTCGCCGGCGCTCTGTGGCGCCACAGCTCGAGGTTTTCCCGCAAAGATTCCGGTATGGATTCCTGCCGCCGGTGGGCAAGCCAGTAGTCGGAATCCGCGCGCTCGGACAGCACATAGTGCAGCTTGAGGAAATCGATAATATTTTCCCAGTGCGCCAGTATCTGACGGTTAAAACGCTTTGCCGCCAGTGCCATCTGCTGCCGGTGCGCCGGCAAAAAATCCCGGATCAGGCCGGCGCTCTGCTCGATCAATGCCAGCGCCGATGCCTCGAGGGGCTCGATAAAGCCGGCGGCCATACCCACTGCGACGCAGTTACCCTGCCACATGGCGGCCCTGTGCCCCGGCGCGAACTTCAGCTCGCGGAACTGCAGTTCGCTATCCGCCCCCGCCGGCAGCTCGCGCGCGAGGAAACGGCGGAACTCCCCCTCGACGGTCGCGCTATCGGTGAACCGGCTGGAATAGACGTAACCCATACCGCGGCGCGAGGGCAGGCCGATATCCCAGATCCAGCCATTGGTCTGCGCGGTGGCGCGCGTGACAGAAGCGATGGGCGACTCGGGGGAGGCGTGGGGAATCTGCACCGCCAGAGCGCGGTCATTAAACAGGATCGACGAGCGGTCGACCCAGGGTACCCGCAGGTGCTCGCCGATAATCACCGCCGCACTGCCGGAGCAGTCCACGAACAAATCTGCGCCCAGTCGCTCGCCGGCATCGGTCACCAGAGCGGCGATATTGCCACCTGCACCGCCTTCCACCGCGGCGACATTCGTCCGCAGATGCCGCACGCCCAGATTACTGGTGCAGTGGTCGCGCAGGCACAGGCCGAATTTCACCGCGTCAAAGTGGTAGCCGTAATTGAGTACGCCGGCGTATTCGGGTGTGGCCAGCTGCTTGGGCGCCAGATGCGCATCGCAGATGGCCGCCTGCGGTGTCACGGCGTAGGCATAGGCTTCTTTGCTAAAGGGGGCGGGATCCTGCTCGAAATAACCGTGCGGGAGGGAGAAGGGGTGGTAGTAGCGATCGTTGCGGTCGGCCGTTCGCCAGGCCGAGAAGAGGGAGCCCTGTTTAAATGCGGCCTCGCACTCGGCGAACAGCCGCGCCTCACTCAGACCGACGCGCCGCAGCGTCTCCCGCATCGAGGGCCAGGTGCCCTCGCCAACCCCGATGGTCGGGATATCCGGCGACTCCACAAGGACAATGTCACAGTGGCCGCCATTGGCCCGGCCGTGCTCGGCCGCCAATACCGCGGCGGTCAACCAGCCAGCCGCGCCGCCGCCCAATATCAGGATGGATAACGGAGCCTGTTGCATCGCGGAGCCCTCCCACTGCAGGGACATCGTAAACGCAAAAGGCGTGATTGCTCACGCCCTTCACATCCTGTGAGATAGGAGTGGCGCAGAGCCACCACTCCTAGGATTACATCAGAAGCTATAGCGCACTCCCAGGTTATAGCGAGCACCAGTCTGAATGGTCGCGATCATCATATTTTTATGGCGGCCGTGCAGACGCTGGGTCTCGTTGGTGATGTTGATACCTTCCACGAATACGGACAAGTTATCCTGCAGGTCGTAGCTGGCGTTGAAGTCCCACTGGCCGTAGGCTTCGGTGTATACGGGGTTGCGCTCGCCGTTGCCGTCGAAGGTGCCGGTCAGGAAGTCATCGCGCCAGTTGTAGGCGATCCGCGCCTGGATACCGTTCTTGTCGTAGAAGCCGACGATGTTGAAGGAATCGCTCAGGCCCAGCAGCGCGAACTGGTTCTCGGCCCCTTCCCCTTTGTTGGTATTGAAGTTGTCGTAAGCGATATCGCCGCTGACGGTGGTGAAGTTGACGATACCGCCGAAACCGGAGTCGCCAAACATATGCTGGACCGCCACCTCGAAACCGTCGATCTGTGCATTTTCAGCGTTGACCGGCGCGATTACGGTGAACTCGGCTAACGGGTCGCCCTCTGCGGCAGATCCCGTAAAAGGCTCGCCGTACAGGTCATTCAGATACTCGCGAACCGTCGCCGGGTCATCGGTACCCAGATCGGCCACAGCCTGTAGATAGCGCGGTCCGTTGAATGGATGCGCCAGGTCAAAGGTGGTTTCCGTGAACGAGCTCTGACCGATAAAATTCTTCACATCCTTGCGGTAGTAGCCGACGGACACATAGCTGCCCTCGCCGTAATACCACTCGGCAGACAGGTCGAAGTTGGTGGACTCGAACGGGTCCAGATCGGGGTTGCCGCGCGACGCATTGCCGCCCTGAGCCCGCAACAGCGAGTCGATCGTCTGGCCACCCTGGATATCGGCAAAGCCGGGGCGCGTGATGGTCTTGCTCACGGAAGCGCGCGCGACGACGTCGTCTCTCAGGGCGATATCGAAATCGATATTCGGCAGCCAGTTGCTGTAGGCCCCGGACTGCCTGCTGAAGCCCAGCCCGCTCTCCTGGGCGCGGAACTCGTTGTCGCCGACCCAGGCGATGGAGTCGTACTGGGGCACCAGTGCCTTGGCTTCCACCTGGGTATCCTCGAAGCGCAGCCCCAGGGCGAGATTCATCGGCATCGGGACGTCCTCCCAGGCCAGGTTTACCTGCGCATAGGCAGACTGCTGCGTCTCGACCGCGGTGCGGTCGGTGGTGAAGTCATCGCTGGCACAAAGCACCGTGCCGCAGGGGCTGATGGTCTCGCCGTTTGCCGCGGCGATGGCGGAGATGGCATTGATCATGCCGTCGAAGTCCGCCGCGTAGTAGTAGGGTGTCATCCCATCGGTGTCGAACTGATCCAGCGCGCTGGCCATGCTCTTACGCACGAAGATATCGTCCGGATAATCTTCCGGGGAGCCGTAGCCACCCCAGGTATCGCGCTGGGCATTGGCGAAGGCGGAGCGGTTGGTCGACTCCAGGTAGCCAATACCGAAATCGATGCTCTTGAACGGACCGGCGTCGACATCGAAGGTACCGTCGAACTTCGCCTGCTCGATATCGTGCTTCATGTAGCCGTTGCGGAAGCTGCTGCCGGAAGTCAGCATCTGCGCCGGGTCGAAGTCCTGGCCATCGATAAATTCGAAACTGGTGATGGGCAGGTCTTTGCCGTAGTTGACGGTGGTAGCGGCGCGGTTGAACTGCACACCGGCGATATTGTTGTTGCTACCGCGGCCGTCCTTCGCACCGTTCTCCGCGCTGGAGTTGTGGTAATCGAAGGCCAGCGTCAGGTTATCGTTCGGATTCCAGACCAGGTTCAGGCCGATGGAGTCGTTCTTGTTGACAGTACCCCACTCGCCGGCATTGAAGGTCACATCTGAGCCGGTGCCATCGGTATAGACGATCGGCGCCACGACGCTGCCATTGCCGGAACCCTTGGTGAAAGAGCCCTCCAGGGGTACGCCGTTGAACCAGGCACCCATGGCGTTGTACTGCTGCTCCACGTCCTGCTCGGCGTAGGTGTAGTCGAGGGTGGCCTCGAAGTCGTCGCGGGGCGCCCACTGCAGGGTCAGCTGGGCGTTGGTGCGCTCGCGCTGCACCTCGCCGAAGCTGTAGCCGATGCCGCGCGGCACCGCGTAGATATCCCCTTCCTGGGGGGCGTTCTCGAAATTGGGGTTGTCCGGCGCGATAGAACCCCAGTCCCCCTGGCCGCCCGGGATGGTGTACCAGCCGGGGCCTGTCTCGGACTTGGCAAAGCCGCTGTCGCGCTCGGAGTAGGAGCCGGTGAAGGCCACGCCGATGGTGTCGTCGGCAAACTTGGTGCTGAAGATACCGGACAGCTCGGGGGTCAAGCTGTCACCTTCCCTGCTGGACGTGTCGTAGGTGGTCTTGGCACCCAGGTTCAGCACCATGTCATCCTGTTCCAGCGGGCGGACTGTACGGATATTGATGACCGAGCCGATACCACCGGTAGGCAGGTTGGCCTTGCCGGTCTTGTAGATTTCCACTGCGCTGACGCTCTCGGCGGCCAGGTTGGCGAAGTCGAAGGAGCGGGAGGCCGAAGCGGTGGTCGCCTCGATATTCGCCGCCGGCATCTGGCGGCCGTTCAGGGTGACCACATTGTAATCGGGACCGAAGCCGCGCACGGTGACCCGGCTGCCCTCGCCGTTCTGACGGTCGATGGACACACCGGTGATCCGCTGCAGTGACTCCGCCAGATTGGTGTCCGGCATCTTGCCGATATCCTCGGCGGAAATGGCATCCACCACGCCCTGGGCATCGCGTTTAATGTCCATCGACTTGGTCAAGCTGCCGCGGATACCGACAACGGTCACCTCTTCCAGGGTCGCGTCCTGCGCCAGTGCCGCGCCACTCAGCCCCGCAAGTGCGGCAATAGCTGCGGCCATGGAATTCTTCTTGAATCCGGTCATTCTGTTCATGGAGTTGCCTCCCCCATCGTCACGTCGTTTTCGTTATGTAGTGGTTTCGCCAGACGGGACAACTCTTCAATATCTCTGGGTTCATTTACATCCAATGCGGCTACTCTCATTTCGCACCGGCGACCCGATCTGGCGTCAGCTTATCCTCGAGCACGGCGCCAGATTGAGTCGTCCCACCTTGCCGGAATGGGGAAAAATGGACTATCCCACCTTGACCCCAGCAAAGCGGGACGGGAAAACTCCATATTTTTCAAATAGTTAACAAATTCCCGCAAAGATGCGCGGCGATGGGGCGAGCGCAGAGAAAACTCTACCAAAGGCACAAAAATCAACCAACGGAAAACTGTGACCGGCCGCCCGAACGCTAGACAGAGCAGCGAGGCGCCAACCCTGCCGGCCAGAAAACTTACAAAACTTAACAATAATCGTTATCATTCGCGCAAAGTGCGACACCTCGCACGCTAGCCGACCTCCTCCACTCTCAATCGGAAACAAAAACCATGGAATTGCGCTCACTGGCACTGGCCGTGGCTGCGGTCGCCTGCACCGCCGCCCAGGCCCAGGAAACAAACAACCGGGAAATGGAACAGGTGATAGTCACCGGCAGCCGCTTTGTCGAGAGCATCGACGAGGTGCCGGTGTCGGTCACCGTCCTGGACCGGGACGCCATCGAGCGGCAGCTGCAGGTCAGCGCCGAGCTGCAGAACCTGCTGGCCATCCAGGTGCCGGGCCTGGCGCCGGGCAACGGTTCCACCAGCAACTTCGGCACCACCCTGCGCGGGCGCATGCCGCTGGTGATGATCGACGGCGTGCCCCAGTCCACGCCGCTGCGCAACGGCGCCCTGGGCATGCGCAGCCTGGACGCGGACATGATCGAGCGTATCGAGGTGGTCAAGGGGGCCACCTCCATCTACGGCAACGGCGCCGCCGGCGGCATCATCAACTACATCACCAAGAGCGCCGCGGACAGCGAGTTCGCCGCCCAGGCCTCGGTGTCGAGCCGCGTCAGCGCGGTCGAGTTCGAGGACAGCGCCGGCCTGCGCACCCAGGGCTCGATCAGCGGCACCCGCGACAGATTCAGTTTCGTCGCCAGCGCCTCCCGCGACGAGCGCGGCGTGGAGCGGGACGCGGAGGGCGATATCATCGGCACCATCTACGGCCTGTCCGAGAGCGCAACCCAGAACCTCTTCACCAAGCTGGGCTACCGGCTGGACGGCGACAGGTTCCTGCAGTTCACCTACAACTACTTCGAGGGCCAGCAGAACGCCGACCTGGAGGACGTGCTCGGCTCGGTCAACGACGGCACCAAGACCTACGCGGTGCCCGCCAGCGAGGATGCCCCCGGCGATCCCCAGGGCCCCCGGGGCAACCACAACCTGATGCTCAAGTATGTGGACGACAGCCTGACCGAAAACACCGCGATAACCATCGACGCCTACGGGCAGGTGATCGAGAATGTGTTCTTCTTCTCCCCCACCCTGTCGAATCCCGAAGAGGGCTACGACGGCGGTCAGTCGATGATCAAGTCCGAGAAGAAGGGCCTGCGCTTCAACTTCAACACCCAGCTGGGCTGGGACAATGTGGACACCACCCTGACCTACGGCCTGGACGCGCTGAACGACGTCACCTCCCAGCCGCTGCTGGATGGCCGCGTCTGGGTACCGGAGATGGATATGGACAGCCTGGCCGGCTACCTGCAGAGCAAGTGGATCATCGGCAACGACTGGATACTCAAGGCCGGCCTGCGCCACGAGAGCATCGACCTGGCGGTGGACGACTACCGCACGCTGAGGCTGTGCCGCGACGCCGACACCTGCTCGGTGCCGATGGACGTGAAGGGGGATAAGCTCAGCTACGAGGCCACCACCTACAACCTGGCGCTGCGCTACCATATCAACGACCACTTGAGCCCCTTCGCCAACTACTCCCAGGGCGCGGACACCTCCGATCTGGGGCGCCTGCTGCGCGCCGCCACGGTAAACGATATCGCGCTGATCCAGACGGAGGCGTCGATTATCGACAGCTACGAAATCGGCCTCGACACCCACTTCGACGACTTCGACTTCAGTATCGCCGCCTTCGAGAGCACCTCGGAGCTGGGCACCGCCAACACCTACAACCCGGAGACGGGTATCTACGAGCCGGTGCGCGCGCCGCACAAGATGTGGGGCTACGAGGCCGCGCTCACATACCGCATCTCCGACCGCCTCAGCGCCGGCGCCAACTACAGCTGGGTGGAGGGCAAGGACGAGGATACGGATGAATACCTGGATGCGCGCATCATCTCGCCGCCCAAGTTCGTCGCCCACCTGGACTGGCGCCCTATGGACAACGCCAGCCTGGCGCTGACCTACTACCGCGTGGGAGACAGGAAGCGCTTCGAGCCGGACGCGGACGGCAACTGGAGCGGCGCCTATGCCCCGGTCAGCACCTACGATGTGGTCAACCTCAGCGGCAACTACCAGCGGGGCAGCTGGCGCTTCTTCGCCGGTATCGAGAACCTGCTCAACGAGGAGTACTTCTCCGCCCGCGCCCAGGCCTTCACCTACAGCGGAGGCGCCTACCACAGCATGAGTCTCGGCACCACGGTCAACGCCGGGGTGAATTACACCTTCTAGCAGGTTGTTGAAAAAAAACATCCCTGACCTTCTTCAACCCGGGTTTGCGGCGCATGTCCGCAAACCCTCAACGACAAATCAAGCACTTACGAGCTTGATTTGCGGCCCGGCCGCCCACGACCGAGCTAGCAGGCTGTCGAAAAATACTTTTTCAACAGCCTGCTAGGGAAGGCCGCCGGGGGGCCTCAAAACCTATTTGGAATCTCGCAAGAAGCTATCAGAGCTGGGTGAGGTACCGCTTTCCGGGACTGTTGGAGAGAGGGATCTCGCCGACAAGCCTCCAGGGATGGATTCACGACGTGTCCCGGAAAGCGGTACCTCACCCAGCTCCGGCTTGGCGCTCTCAAACAGCTTCTCAGCCCTTGACCGCTCCGGCGGACAGACCGGAGACCAGGAAGCGCTGCAGGGCCAGGAACAGCAGCATCACCGGTATCGAAACCAGTATCGAACCGGCGGCGAAGAAGCCCCAGTCGGACGCGTAATCGCTGACGAAGAAGCGCAGCCCCACCGGCACCGTGTACTTGGATTCGTCGTCCATAAAGATGGAGGCGAGAATAAATTCGTTCCACGCAGTCATAAAGGAAAAAAGCCCGGTCACCGCTATGGCCGGGCGCGCCAGCGGCAGGATGATCTTGTAGAAAATCGTAAAGCGCGAGGCCCCCTCGAGCAGCGCCGACTCCTCAATCTCGTAGGGCAGTGTGTCGAAGTAGCCCTTCAGCATCCACACGCAAAACGGCAGCGCGGTGATCGAGTAGACCAACACCAGCCCCAGCCAGGTGTTGCCCAGCCCCAGCCACTGCACGACGATCACATACAGCGGTATCAGCATCAGCACCGCCGGGAACATCTGCGAGATCAAAAACAGCATCAGGCCGCGTTCGCGGCCGGGGAACCTGAAGCGGGAAAAGGCGTAGGCAGCGCTACAGGACAGGCTCAGCCCGACCGCGGTGGTGCCGAGTGCGACCGCGAGGCTGTTGAGCAGCCAGCGCATAAACGGCTGCTCGGCCAGCACCGCGCGGAAGTTGTCCAACGACCACTGGCCGGGCAGCGGCACCAGCGCCGCCAGCCTCCTAAAGAAGCCGGCCTCCGGCGGGTCCACCACCAGCTGCAGCGACTGCTGGCCGGAGAAGGCCAGGCTGACGACCCACAGCAGCGGGTAGATCACAATTGCAGACGCGAACAGCAGCAGCGCGAAGCGCCAGCTGAAGATATCCCGCAGCACCCTGTCGCTCCACGATGGTCTGATGGGCACGCTGCGCTTTGCCCATCCTACGATGGCCTTCATGGCGTCACCCCTTGCGTAGGATGGGCACAAATCGGCAGGACTACCGATTTGGACGCCGAAGGCGCCCGCGAAGCGGGTGAGCGCCATGGACGGCGCGAGTCAAAGCGCAGCGTGCCCATCATTTGCATTCCACTCATCGCACCGCCTCCAGGGTTTTGGAAACCCGCGTCTGCCACAGCGCATAGCAGAACAACAGCGCCAGTATCACCATCGAGTAGGCCGCCGCATAGGCGTACTGGTATTTCTCGAAGCCGATACGGAAGGCCTTGGTGATCAGGATATCGTTGGCCCCGGCCGGCGCGCCGTCGCTGACCAGATAGATGACGTTGAACATATTGAAGGTCCACACCACCGACAGGATGACCGCCGGCACCAGCACCGGCTTCAGCAGCGGCAGCGTGATGGCGCGGAACTGCAGCCAGCGCCCGGCGCCCTCGACCCGCGCCGCCTCGTAGAGCTCGCGCGGTATCGACTGCAGGCCGCCGAGAATGACCACCATCATAAACGGGATCGACAGCCACACATTGGTGACCAGCCCGGTGACGAAGCTGGCAGCGACCGAATCGAACCAGGCCACCGGTGCGAAACCGAATATCTGCAGCGCCTGGTTGATCACGCCGAACTGCGGGTGGAACATGCCCTTCCACACCAGCGCGGTGATGTAGTTCGGAACGGCCCAGGGCAGTATCAGCAGCACGCGGAAAAAACCTCCACCGAATATCGGCCTGTTCAGCGCCAGCGCCAGCAGCAGTGCCAGACCGACAGACAGCAACACGTTGCCGGCGGTCCAGCAGACGGTGACCAGCAGCGTCCAATAGAAGTTGTCGAAGTTGATACTGCGCTCGGCACCCTCGCCATACCAGAGATTCCAGTCGCCGAGGATACCGATGTAGTTGTCCAGCCCCAGCCAGCGGGATGCAAAGGAAGTATTCTCGTTCAGCAGCGTCGTGTCGGTAAACGACAGCAGCAGGCCGTACAGCAGCGGGAAGAACACCAGCAGCAGCATGCCGAGTACCGCCGGCAGGATATACAGATAGGCCGTTCTGTTGCGGCGCCAGGTATCGGCGATACGCCGGCGCAGCTTCAGCAGCGCCGCCGCGGCGGCCAGCACCAGCAGCAGGCCCAGGCCCCACAGCCAGGCCGGCAGCCGCGCCGGGCCGGCAGCGCGGCCCTGCGACGCCTGCAATGCGGCGATATCCTTTTCCAGCCGGCGCTGCAGGCGCTGCATGGCCGCCTCCGGCTGCGCCGCGCCCTTGACGACCTTCTTCAGTACATTTTCCAGCGGCTTCCACAGCAGCGTCATTTCCGGCAGGTTCGGGATCGGCACCGCGGTCTCCAGCTGCGCGCGGAAGGCCATGGCGGCGTCGTTGCTCGCGATCTGCGGGTGCTCGAAGGCGGCCAGATTGGCCGGCAGCTGACCGCCGGCGATGGCCATCCGCTCGGCGGCCTCGCGCGCGGTCAGAAACTCCATCAGCGCATAGGCGGCGGCCTTGTTTTTCGACCAGGGGGACAGGAAGAGTCCCTCGACCGCCACCCAGGGCGACAGCGGCCTGCCGCTGGCACTCAGGCGCGGCAGGGTTGCCACGCCGTAGTCGATCTGCGGATCTATCTCGCCGAGCATCCAGGGGCCGCTGATGACCATGGCCGCGCGGTCCTGGTTGAACAGGTTGCTGACCAGGGTGCTGTTCGGCTCCTCCGGCAGTACCGCTTCCTTTCTGACCCAGCCCGCCAGCAGCCGCAGCGAGTGGATATTGGCCTCGCTGTCCAGCACCAGACGGCCATCGGCATCAAAGGGACCACTGCCGAACGCATTCATCAGCGCACCGTGGAAAAAGGGCTCCGTGTAGCTGTAGGCGAGGCCGAAGCGGCCCTGCTTGCGGTCGGTATGGGCGCGCGCCAGCGCGATCATCTGATCGGTATCCGCCGGGGGCGCGCCGATCAGCGCGCGATTGTAGATCAGCGCGGTGCTCTTGAAGTTGAACGGCAGGCCGTAGAGGGCGCCGCGGTAGCGCATGGCACCGAGCAGTTTTTCCGGAAAGCGGCGCAGCACCTGCGGCGATACCAGGCTGTCGATCGGCGCGATGGTGTGGCCGGCGCTGGCCCAGCCGCCGATGCGGTCGTGGGCGAAGATAAACAGGTCCGGCCCCTGGCCCCGCGGCAGCGCCGCGGACAGCTTGTCGGCGTAGCCGCCGAAGGGGACCGCCAGCGCCTTTACCCTCACGGCCGTCTGGCTGCGGTTGTAGTCGTCCAGCAGCCGCTCCAGCGCCTGGCGCTCGGCGCCGCGGTAGCCGTGCCACAGCAGCAGCTCTTCCGCCGCGAGAGACCTGGCCGCACCGAGCCACAGCACTAGAAAAAGGACACCCTGTAGGAGCCTGCTTGCAGGCGAAAGCCGCAGAGCGCGAAGGCAACTCCGCTGTTCGCCTGCAAGCAGGCTCCTGCAGGGTGGAGTCCTCAGCACGGCTCCGCCACCGCGACAGGCCGGGCCTCGCGAATGCGCTGCTGACTGTGCGCATCGAACAGGTAGACCGCGTCCGGATCCAGCGCCAGCTCGAGGGTCTGCCCGGGAGTGAGCAGTTGCAAACCCGGCAGCCGCGCGATCATCCGCTCATCGCCCGAGCCGATATGCACCAGCATCTCGGCGCCGAGGGGCTCGACCATCTCTATCGGGGCGCGCAGGCGCGGCCAGTGGGCCGGCGCCGCGGCGCCGTGGCACAGCTTCTCCGGGCGAATACCCAGTAACAGCTCGCCGGCCAGGCCGTCGAGGCCATCGCGCTCAATATCGATCAGGGAGTTTTTCAGGCCCACACCGCTATTCCGCACCGGCACTATATTCATCGGCGGCGAGCCCATAAAAGCGGCCACGAACACATTGTCCGGATCCTTGTACAGCGCCATCGGCGTGCCCACCTGCATCAGCTCGCCGCGGTTCAGAATCGCGATACGCGAGCCGAGGGTCATGGCCTCGACCTGGTCGTGGGTCACATAGACGGCGGTGGTGGCGAGCTCCCGGTGCAGGCGACTGAGATTGCCGCGCATCTGCACGCGCAGTTCCGCGTCCAGGTTGGACAGCGGCTCGTCGAACAGGAACACCTGCGGGTCGCGCACCATCGCGCGCCCCAGCGCGACCCGCTGGCACTGGCCGCCGGACAGCTGCCCCGGCCTGCGCGCCAGCAGTTCGCTCAGGCCCAGAGCCTCCGCCGCCTGCTCCACCCTGGCCCTGATCACAGATTCCGGCTGCCGGCGCACCCGCAGGCCGAAGGCCATATTCTCGAACACGGTCATATGCGGATAGAGGGCGTAGTTCTGGAACACCATGGCCACGTCGCGGGCCGCCGGCGGCAGGTCGTTGACCAGCCGATCGCCGATCCATAGCTCGCCGGCCGTAACCGACTCCAACCCGGCGATCATGCGCAGCGTGGTGGATTTGCCACAGCCGGAGGGACCCACCAGCACCATGAATTCGCCGTCGCGGATATGCAGGTCCAGGCCCGGCACCGTGGGTGGGTTGTCGCCGTAGCGCTTGGTGACCCGCTTGAATTCAATGCTGGCCACGGCGGTTACCCTTGCCAGCGCAGGCGCCGGGCAGTGTGTCTGGACTGGGCTCTCTCATCGATGCGCAATCTTGTTATCTTCCGCACCGGGCTCCGGGCGAAGTCGGACCCGGGACGGAACCGGGCGGCGTGCATTGTCATTCGCCCCCTCCCGCGGACATCCGCGCCGGGGGCTGGGCGAAAGATCTGAACAATAATTGATCAGGTTCGACGGGTCAATTATTGGCCAGCCATCCGGCCTCTCCGGATTAACCATATTGAGCGGCATCAGGCAGGGGGTAGAATCAGACGGCAATAATGCCATACAGGGAAACCCGCCGTGAAAAGACTATTCCTGCCCCTGGCCATAGGCGCGACGCTGTTGGGCGCCAAGCCGGTCAGCGCCTCAGATACCGACAAACTGCTGCAAGACACCGAAGCCAAGGTCATCGAGTGGCGCCGCCATATCCACCAGCACCCGGAGCTGGGCAACCGCGAATTCGAAACCGCCAAATATATTGAACAGCACCTGAAGGCCCTCGGCATCCAGGTGGAGACGGGCGTGGCCCACACCGGTGTGATCGGCCTGCTGAAGGGCGCGAAGCCCGGACCGACGGTGGCGCTGCGCGCGGATATGGATGCGCTGCCGGTGACCGAGCAGGTAGACCTGCCCTTCGCCTCGAAAGTCAGAACCACTTACCAGGGCAAAGATGTGGGCGTCATGCACGCCTGCGGCCACGACACCCACGTGGCCATGCTGATGGGCGCGGCGGAAGTGCTCGCCGGCATGCGCGATCAGCTGGCCGGCAATGTACTGTTTATCTTCCAGCCCGCCGAGGAGGGCGCGCCGGACGGCGAGGAGGGCGGCGCCGAGCTGATGCTGAAAGAGGGGCTGTTCCGGAAGTACAAACCGGACGTGGCCTTCGGCCAGCATGTGACCTCTACCCTGCCCTCCGGCGTGATCGGCTACCGCTCCGGCCCGCTGATGGCCAGCTCGGACGAGTTCCGCATCACCGTCAAGGGCCGCCAGACCCACGGCTCGCGCCCCTGGGGCGGCGTGGATCCGATCACCGCCGCGGCGCAGATCGTCATGGGTACCCAGACCATCGTCAGCCGCCAGATCGATATCACCAAGGAGCCGGCGGTGGTGTCCTTCGGCAAGATAGACGGCGGCGTGCGCAACAATATCATCCCGGACAGCGTCTTCCTGAACGGCACCATCCGCAATTTCGATATGGACAACCGCGCGCAGATTTTCAGCAAACTGAAAACCACCGCGGAGCTGATCGCCGAGAGCGCCGGCGCCGAAGCCGAGGTGCAGATACTGGAGGGCTACCCGGTCACCGTAAACGACCCGGCGCTGACGAAGATGGCGCTGCCGGTGCTGCAAGCCGTGGCCGGCGAGAAAAGGGTCATCGAGGTGCCGAAGATCACCGGCGCAGAGGATTTCTCCTTCTTCGCCAACGAGGTACCCGGCTTCTATTATTTTCTCGGCGTGACGCCGGCCGGCACAGACCCGGCCACGGCGCCGAGCAACCACTCGCCGCGCTTCTACGTGGACGAGCGCGCGCTGGCGGTGGGCACCGAGGCCATCACGCGGCTGGCGCTGGACTATATGGCCAACTACCGGCAGCACTAGAAACCACAACCCCTTATGTAGGAGCGGCCCATGGCCGCGATCGAATTCCTGCGAGAGCGGATAGATCGATCGCGGCCATGGGCCGCGCCTACATGGGTTATGAGAAATTAAGCGGTTTCGGTGCGCCGTGCCGGGCGCCGGCGGCGGCGCGGCCGCTGGGCATCGCCGCGCGGCGCGTCGCCGCGGTTCTGCCCGCGCCCCTGGCCGTTGCCGCGGGCCCGGTTGTCAGCGCGCCCGCGGCTGTTGCCGGCGCGCTTCGGGTTGCCGGACTCCGGCAGCTGGTGCTGCGGCTCGAAGCCCTCGACCTCCTCCCGCGGCACCGCCTTGCCGATCAGCCGCTCGATATCCCGCAACTGCTTGATCTCGTCCGCGCTCACCAGCGACACCGCCTGCCCGCGCGCGCCCGCGCGGCCGGTGCGCCCGATGCGGTGCACATAGTCCTCCGGCACATTGGGCAGATCGAAATTCACCACCTGCGGCAGCTGGTCGATATCGATACCGCGCGCGGCGATATCCGTCGCCACCAGTATCTGCACCTTGCCGCCCTTGAAATCCGCCAAAGCTTTGGTGCGCGCATTCTGGCTCTTGTTGCCGTGAATCGCCGCCGCGCGGATGCCGTCCGCATCCAGCTGCTTCACCAGCCGGTTGGCACCGTGCTTGGTGCGGCTGAACACCAGCGCCTGGTGCCAGCTGTTCTCGCGGATCAGGTGGCTCAGCAGGCGGGGCTTCTGCGCCTTGTCCACCGGGTGCAGCTTCTGCCGCACGGTTTCCGTGGTGGTGTTGCGCGGGCTGACATCGATTTCCAGCGGGTTCACGACCAGGCCCTTGGCCAACTGGCGAATCTCGCTGGAAAAGGTCGCGGAGAACAGCAGGTTCTGGCGCTTTTCCGGCAGCAGGCGAAGCACGCGCTTGATGTCGTGGATAAAGCCCATATCCAGCATGCGGTCCGCCTCGTCCAGCACCAGCGCCTCCAGCTTGTCGAAGCGGATGGCGCCCTGGCCGTGCAGGTCCAGCAGGCGCCCGGGGGTGGCGACGAGAATGTCGGCACCGCCGCGCAACCGCGCAATCTGCGGGTTGATCTTCACACCGCCGAACACCACCGCGTGGCGCAGCGGCAGATACTTGCTGTAACTCTGCACATTGTCGAACACCTGCGCCGCCAGTTCGCGGGTCGGCGTCAGCACCAGCGCGCGCACCTGGCCGTTGCGCGCGCGCTCGCCCGCGCTCAGCCGGTGCAGCAGCGGCAGCGTAAAGCCCGCGGTCTTGCCCGTGCCCGTCTGTGCGGCGGCCATGATGTCGCCGCCCTGCATGACGGCGGGAATCGCCTGCGCCTGGATCGGCGTCGGCTCGCTGTAACCCTGCTCCGCTACCGCGCGGGCAATCTCCTGGGCCAGGCCCAGATCTTCAAACAACATAAAAAACCTCGATTCGCGCCCTCGGCGCAATCAAATCAGTTCGCCCCGACTGCGGGTGCGAAGAAAAAAATCGGAGTTGGCGAGCCCAGGCTGTTCCGCCGCGGGATCGCGCCGCCGTCGAATCGCCGGTGATGGCACCGGCATGGTGCGGCATTCAGTAGAGGGTTCCGGGAAGAATTTGGAAAAAATTCCGGGGAGGCTGCCGGCGCTTCGCCGGCCTACAGATGACGCAGCCGATCCAGGCAGCGGCCCCTGGTCCAGGGCACCTGTGGGCATATCCACGCCCGGTTCAGCGGCGGCACTATAACACACACCTGCTGACTGTATAGTTTTATTTCCGCAGATGCCCTGGCGTTCTAGCGGCCCATCCGGTTAAACGATTTGCTTCAATGACCGCCGTGATCTTGGGAGCCACCGACGGGCACCATAGGCTAGAAGCACGGTCGCCAAAGCGGCCGGGGGCTCTGTAGAAATAAAATTTCTGTTGAGAAACATTCAAACCGAAAAGCTGCAACGAGCAGACAGGAGAGTAGATAACCATGTCTACCTACACAACCTCACCCAGTGAGCAGGTACCGGAAAGGGTAACTCTCGGCAACGGGCGCAGGGTGGTGATCCGCCCGGTCTGCCGCAGCGACGGCAGGCTGGAGAAGGACCTGATCGAGGGGCTGTCGCCGCAGACGCGGCGCGACCGCTTTATCGGCGGTAACTGCAAGGCCAGCGAAAAGCTGATTGAACTACTGACCGACAACGACCACCAGCAGCGCGAGGCCTTTATCGCCGTGGCCGACAGCAACGCGGCGCAGCGCGCCGTGGCCGTGGCCCACTACGCCCTGGACGGCGACGGCCGCGCCTGCGAGTGCGCCGTGGTGGTCAGCGACGATTGGCAGGGACTGGGGCTGGGCACCCGGATGCTGCAGCGCCTGATCGATTCCGCGCGCGCACAGGGGCTCGAACGGATCTACTCCATCGAGTCGGCAGACAATATGCGCGTGAAAGGTTTCGCCAAATCGATGGGCTTCGAGTGCCGTACCGACCCGCGCGACTACACACTGCTGACCTACACCCTGGATCTGCAGCAACCGGTGGCTGGGCACCGGGCCGCAGAACAGATAAGGGCAGCCCGAGCCCACTAGCGGGCCGCGGAAAAAATCCGACAAACGAAAAACCAGGGAAAATAGCGAGGAATCCGGCGGCGCGCCCGCGTGAACAGGCGCGCCGCTTTTGCGCTTGCCGATTCTCCCGCGCCTAAACTGTTCAGGGCAGACAACAGGCTCCAGGACAAGCGCATGGACAAATCGATTCCCGCCAAGCTCCCGCTGTATATCGGCGGCGACTGGGTGCAGTCCCAGACAGACAGCTGGCTCGACGTGACCAATCCCGCCAGCGGCGATGTGCTGACCCGCGCGCCCTACACCGCGGAAGACGAATTGCAGCGCGCCGTGGAAGCCGCCCGCGAGGCCTTCCAGGGCTGGCGCGACACCCCAGTGCCGAACCGCGCGCGGCTGATGCTCAGATACCAGGAACTGCTCAAGCGGCACCAGGAGGAACTGGCGGAAATCCTGTGCGAGGAGAGCGGCAAGACCTTCGAGGACGCCAAGGGGGATATCTGGCGCGGTATCGAGGTGGTGGAACAGGCGGCCAATATCGCCGCGCTGACGATGGGCGAGACGGTGGAAAACGTCGCCTCAGATATCGACTGCTACTCCTACACCCAGCCGCTGGGGGTCTGCGCCGGCATAACCCCGTTCAACTTCCCGGCCATGATCCCGCTGTGGATGTTCCCGATGGCCATCGCCTGCGGCAATACCTTTATATTGAAGCCGTCGGAACAGGACCCGATCACGCCGTGCAAACTGGCGGAGCTGTTCGCCGAGGCCGGCGCGCCCAAGGGGGTATTGCAGCTGGTGCACGGCGGCCGCGAGCAGGTGGACTTCCTGCTCGAACACCCGGATATCGAGGCCGTGTCCTTCGTCGGCTCGGTGCCGGTGGGCCGCCATATCTACCGCACCGGCTGCGACCACCTGAAGCGGGTGCAGGCCTTCGCCGGCGCCAAGAACCATATGGTGGTGATGCCGGACGCGAACAAACCCGCGGTGCTGAACAATGTGGTCGGCTCCTCGGTCGGCGCCGCCGGCCAGCGCTGCATGGCCATCTCCGTGGTGGTGCTGGTGGGCGAGGCGCAGCAGTGGATCCCGGACATCCGCGACACCATGGCCAAAGTCCGCCCCGGCCACTGGAAGGATCCGCAGGCGGACTTCGGCCCGCTGATCTCCCCGGCCGCGCGCGAACGGGTACTGGGCTATATCGAAAAGGGCAAGGCCGAAGGCGCCCGCTGCCTGCTGGACGGCTCCGGCGCAAAAGTGGACGGCTTCCCGAATGGCAACTGGGTCGGGCCGACGCTGTTCGCCGACGTGACCCCGGACATGTCCATCTACACCGACGAAATCTTCGGCCCGGTGCTGTGTCTGGTCAACGCCGACAGCCTCGACGACGCGATACGGCTGGTCAACGACTGCCCCTACGGCAACGGCACCTCGATATTCACCGCCAGCGGCGCCGCCGCGCGCAAATACCAGCACGAGATACTGGTGGGCCAGGTGGGTATCAATGTGCCGATACCGGTGCCGCTGCCGTTTTTCAGTTTCACCGGCTGGCGCGCGTCCTTCTACGGCGACCAGCACGCCTACGGCAAACAGGCGGCGCGCTTCTACACCGAGACCAAGACGATCACCGCGCGCTGGTTCGACTCGGACATAGAACACGCGGAGCACCCGAATATGACCATTCACCTGAAATAAGCGGGATTCGTCAGAATTTCAAAACAGTAGGATGGGCAAAGCGCAGCGTGCCCATCACCACCGTGGAAGCTGGGCACGTCGCTACGCGCCTTTGCCCATCCTACGGCTTAGAAGGTAGGAAAAACAGATGAACAAGACAGTCGCATTTTTCGGTCTCGGCCATATGGGCGGCCCCATGTCCGCAAATCTGGTCAAGGCCGGCTTCAGGGTAAAGGGTTTCGATCCGGTGGCGGAATTACTGGATACCGCCGCGGCGCACGGGGTCGAAAAAGCGGCCTCACCCCTGGACGCGATCGCCGGCGCCGACTTCGTGCTGAGCATGCTGCCGAACGGCGAGGATGTGGAATCACTCTATATCGACGGGGAAAAACTGCTCGACCATATCGCCGAGACCACACTGGTGATCGACTGCTCCACCGTCGCCGCCACCAGCGCCAGGCGCCTGATTGGCGAAGCGGCAAAGCGCGGCCTGAACGCGATAGAGGCGCCTGTGTCCGGCGGCGTGGCCGGCGCCGCCGCCGGCACATTGAGCTTTATGTGCGGCGGCGAGGCGGAAAATATCGAGCGCGCGCGCGAAGTGCTGCAAGCGATGGGCACGAACGTCTTCCACGCCGGCCCCGCAGGCGCCGGCCAGACCGCCAAGATGTGCAACAACATGCTGCTCGCCATCCATATGATCGGCACCGCCGAAGCGCTGCAGCTGGGGGTCGACAACGGCCTGGACCCGAAGGTGCTGTCCGAGATCATGCTGAAAAGTTCCGGCGCCAACTGGTCGCTGCAGAAGTACAACCCCTATCCCGGCGTGATGGAAGGCGTGCCGGCCGGCAACAATTATGAAGGCGGCTTTATGGTCAAGCTGATGTGCAAGGATCTGGGCCTGGCCCAGCAGGCCGCCACCGTCAGCCAATCCTACACGCCGCTGGGCTCACTGGCGCGCAACCTGTACGGGCTGCACAGCCTGGACGGAAACGAGGCACTGGATTTCTCCAGCATTCAGCGCCTGTTCGGCAAATCCTGAAAACCACCTCCCCTCCACCCCCGATATTCCGGCTTGGTAATATTTAATTTTTCTTGGTAAGATGTCTTTTCAGTCGCGGCGATAACGGTGTGGGCGGCTGCCACGGACATTGCCGGGGCGACAGATAAAAAAAAGGGGGCACCCCGATGGCGGACAACAACAAAAGCCGGATTCTGCTCTATGGCGCCACCGGCTATACCGGGCGGCTCGCCGCCGGGCTGGCGGCCGAACGCCGGCTGCCGGTGGTACTGGGCGGCCGCAACCCGCACAAGCTGGCGCAACTGGAGGCGGCACTCGGCCTGCCGAACATTTGCCTGGATATCGCGGACGCGGGCCGCCTCGCCGCTGCGCTGTCGGACTACGCCGTGGTGCTGAACCTGGCCGGCCCCTATCGCGATACCGCGCGGCCGATCCGGGAAGCCTGTATCGCCGCCGGCAGCCATTATGTGGATATCACCGGCGAGCTGGACGTTTTCGCCGAGCACGCAGCCGCACACCGGGCCGCGCAGCAGGCGGGCATCACGCTACTGACCGGCGCCGGCTTCGATGTGGTGCCGTCCGACTGCCTGGCGGCCCATGTCTGTGCGCGGGTATCCAAGCCGCGCAGCCTCAAGCTGTATTTTTCTGGCGGCGCCGGCATGTCCCGCGGCACCATGCACTCTGGCCTGCCGATGATCGCCGGCGGCACCCCGGTGCGCCGCGGCGGCGAGCTGATCCGGCTGCCGAAGCCGCCCGCATGCAGGCGCGATTTCGACAGCCGCAACCGCTACTACGAGGCCTCCGCCTGGGGGGATCTGGAAACCGCCTGGCACTCCACCGGCGTCGGCGACATCACTGTCTATTTCGAGAAAAAACCGCCCTCCCTGCTGAAAAAGGCACTGGCCCCGCTGAACAATTACCTACTCACCACCGCACCGGTGCAGTGGCTGCTGCACCGCGTAATCGAGCGGATGCCGGAAGGGCCGACAGATCGGCAGCGCGAGTCCGCCCGCCAGGTGCTGGTTGCGGAAGCCACCGGCGAGGACGGGCAGAAATTCGCCGCACGGCTGCAAACGCCGGAAGCCTACACGCTGACCGCGCACACCTGTCTGGAGGCCGCGCACCGCCTGGCGCAGGGGGAGGCCGGCGGCGCCGGCTTCCAGACCCCGGCGATGCTGTTCGGGGCCGACTTCGTGCTGACCTTTGACGGTGTGCAGCGCGAGGACCTGTACGGCGGCGAAGCGCGGTCGGCCGCCCCGGGCACTGACGACCAGCAACGGGAAGTCGTCGGCTGATACCGGCAGAAAAAAATAACGACTGCAGAAAGAGCCGCCGTACGCCAGTGGCTCAAGCGGTAAATTCGGTAACTAAAACTCAAAGGCGCCAGGACAAGGCGAAAAAGCGCAGGACCAGCAGGGCTAATTCAAGCTTTTTCAACGCAGCACTGGCGCCTGTGGCGAAGAGATCGGTTACCGAATTTTCCGCTTGAACCACTAGCCGGCATGGAGCATTCATCATGGACACTGCGCCGCCCCGGTATATTCAGACGCGCCGGCGGGCATCGGCCCTGCCGGTTTCCAGCAAGCTGTATCAGGCCATAGGTGCGCTGCCGGACACCTTCAAGAATTTTGCCTTCAATACCTTTCTGCTGTTTCTATACAGCCAGATTCTCGGGCTTTCCGCCTCGCTGGCGTCGCTGGCCCTGATGATCTCCGTGGTAGTGGACGCGGTCAGCGATCCGCTGGTGGGCTCCTATTCCGACGGCCTGAAATCCCGCTACGGCCGCAGGCACGGGCTGATGTTCGCGTCGATACTGCCGCTGGCACTGACCCTCTACCTGCTGTTCACGCCACCGCAAGCGACCGACCAGTGGCTGCTGTTCGGCTGGCTGCTGACCTTTTCCGTTCTGAGCCGCCTGGCCATGACCCTGTTCCTGGTGCCCTGGAGCGCCCTCTTTGCCGAGCTGTCAGACGACTACGCCGAACGCAGTTCGATCATCACCTACCGCTACCTGGTCGGCGCCATCGGCGGCGTGCTGTTTATCTGGTGTGTGTGGACCTTTATCTTCCCCAGCAGCGAGGCGTACCCCAAAGGCCAGATGAACCCGGAGGCCTATGCCACCTTTGCGCTGGTGCTTGCACTGGCGGTGGCACTGTCTGTTTTCGCCACCAGCTGGCTGACCTTGCGCGAGATTCCCTACCTGCGCCAGCCGGCAGATGGAAAAACCTTCGGATTCGCCAGCACACTGCAAGACCTGCTGCTGGCTGCACGCAACCACAATTTTATGGTGTTGTTTGGCGGTCTGCTGGTCTCCTCGGTGCTGAGCGGCACCATCGCCGCGCTGGAAATCTACTTCCACACCTATTTCTGGCAATTCTCCTCGGAAGACCTGCGCTGGCTTACCCTCGGCGTGCTCGGCACCCTGCTGGGCGCTCTCTGCATCCCCGCACTGCAGAAACACTTCGACAAGAAAACCATCCTCCTTTTCGCGATGGTGTTCTCCCTGATCGACGGGCTCGGCATCATCGGCGCGCGATTGCTGGACCTGCTGCCGGAAAACGGCGATTCGCTGCTGCTGTATATCCTGGTATTCAACGAAGTGTTCCGCATGATGGCGCTGACGGTCACCATCATCATGTTTGTATCCATGGTGGCGGACACACTGGATGTACAGGAACTGGAAACCGGCCAGCGCCAGGAGGGCGTCTTCTCCGCAGCCATCTCCTTCTCCGGCAAGGCGGTTTCCGGCTTCGGCATACTGCTCGCGGGCCTGCTGCTGGAATTTCTGGTGGGCATCCCCCAGGGCGCTGAGCCGGACTCGGTGTCCGAACAGACGGTTTGGCGCCTGGGCATATTCGGCGGCATCGCGCTGCCGCTGCTCTACTTCATTCCTTTCCTGATGGCCACCCGCTACGGCATCAGCCGCGAGCGGCACGCGGAAATTAAAGCGGCTCTGGCGGAACGATATTAAGCCCGGCAACCGAATAAGTTAACGGCTTAATGCGGCACTGGGAGGTGCCGCCGCCAGCCGCAGGCTGGCGCGAGCCCTTGAAATGCAAGCGAATCCACGTATTTGCGCCAGTATTTCAAGGGCGACGAACAAATATATCGGGGCCGAAGGCGCCGCAGGAGCGGCTGGACCGATATATTTGTTCGCCGGGTTAATAGGATCCGAAACGGCGCAATGGCAGCTATTTAGACCTGTTTCCCGAAAAGCGGACATGGGATGTCGTGGGCGCTTGCGGATTCATGGCGTTAGCCTGAACGAGTGCAGGTGCCACCACCGTACAAAAAGCAGTAATAAAAATAATCACAAGCAGCGAGTCCAATGATGAAAAAGTTCAGCAAAAACCAACTGGCGGTGTTCATCGCCCTGATCTCCTCATCCGCCCTCCCAGCCCAGGTCGCCGTAGCGGCGGAGACGCTCATCGAAGAAGTAACGGTAACCGCGCAAAAGCGTGAACAGAGTCTGGTTGAGGTGCCGGTGGCACTCAACCTGTTGTCGGATGCAAAGCTGAACGCCGAGTACATCAACACCATCGACAACCTGTCCCGGGTGGCCCCCTCGCTGAACTTCAACAACGACAATATCGGCATCCGTGGCATCGGCAGCGCCGGTTTTTCTGTGCAGGTGGAGCCCACGGTCGCGGTGGCCACGGACGGCGTGATCATGGCGCGCTCGGCGCAGGCGTTTTTCAACATGATCGACGTGGAGCGGGTGGAAGTGCTGCGCGGTCCCCAGGGCACTCTGTTTGGAAAAAATACCTCTGCCGGCCTGGTCAACATCATCACCAAAGACCCGAGCCGGGAATTTGAGAGCGCAGCGGAAGTGCGCGCGGCGGAAGGCAGCGACTACCTGTTCCGTGGCGCTGTCTCCGGCGCCCTGTCGGAAAACAGCGCCGGGCGCCTGTCCGGTTTTTTCCGCAATGCCGCCGGTTTTACCGAGCTGGCCGGAGGTGGCGACCGCAACGACGAGACCGCCTATGCGGTGCGGGGCAAATACCAGCTGAAAGTCGGCGAAAATCTGGAACTGAAGCTGACCGCCTACGCGCAGGAATCCGAAATCGATGGCTATGAACTGGTATGGCGGGAGGTCAACGATCCCGCGCTGCGGCTGATTATCGACAACCTCGGCGTCGAAGCGGGGCCCGAGAACAACACCGCCAGCAGCAGCGGTACCGGCCGCGACGACCGCAGCGACCGCGGCCTGCAGATGGAACTCGACTGGCAGACTGCCAGCGGCCACACACTGACTTCCGTTACCGCCGCGAGCGACTGGAAAATGGACAAGATCGACGATGTCGACGAACAACCGGTCGCGCTGCGCGAGCCACTCTACATCTCGCCGCAGCCGACCCCCTTCGGCACACTCGGGCCGATCAATTTCCACCAGCACAACCGCCAGGATATCGAGCAGTTTTCCCAGGAGCTGCGCCTGACATCGCCGGAAGACGGGCGCTTCAACTATATCGCCGGCCTCTACGCGCAACACTACCAGCTGCGCGACGGCATCACGCGCGAATTCGATTTCTGTACCTACCCGGCGCTGCTCGGCCTGCCGCTGCCCCCCGCGCCGCCACCGCTGACACCAGGGGCCAGCTGCCAGGATCCAACCTTCGCTGTGCTCTCCCTGTCCACCGCCAGCGCGTTGATGGGGCTGGCGGATTTGAACGGCCGCCCGGCGCTGACCATCTCCGCGCTCGAACGCGACGTACAGGGTGAAAACTACGCGCTCTTCGGCCAGGGCACTTACGCACTGAGCGAAAACCTGGATTTCACGCTGGGGCTGCGCTACCAGTATGACGAGACGGCGCTCGATTTTGATATCACCCTGCCCAACAGCATACCCGGCTTCGGCGCCGTGCCCGCGGCGGATACCGAAGACGCGGTCAGCGGCAGCGGCTTTTCCGGCAAGACCAGCCTGCAGTGGCGCATCAACGACGACGCCATGCTCTACGCCAGCTACGCCCGCGGCTACAAGGGACCCACCGGGGATTTCAGAAGCAGCGCGCTGGCCGGTCTCACCCCCACCGACGCCCTGATCGAAATAGATCCGGAGACCTCCGACAATTTCGAGCTGGGCCTCAAGACCAGCCTGCTCGACGGCCGCGGCTATCTGGCCGCGACACTGTTCCACAGCGATTACACCGATTACCAGGCCGAGCAGTTCAGCGCCGTGGACCAGCAGTTTATTCTCGCCAATGTCGGCGCCGTGCGCAGCCGCGGGCTGGAACTGGAATCACAAGTTCAGGCCGGGGCGCACTGGCACTTTGACGCCGCGCTTTCCTACGTGGATGCCGCCATTGAAGAGTACCCTGCGGGCAAATGCTATGTGCCGGAGATCACCGATCCGCACTGCTCCGCCGCGCCGCCGTTCAGCAAGGATCTCGCCGGAGGCGATCTGCCGGTATCGCCGAAACTGAAAGGCCATATCGCCGCGCAATACGAAAAGGCACTGGACAGCGGCCTGCGCACCTTCGCGCGACTCAGCTACAGCTGGCAGGATGACGTGCAATTCGGCCTCGATCAGAATCCGCGCACGGTGCAGGAAGCCTACGGGCTCTTGAACGGCAGCATCGGGTTCGGCAGCGCCGACGGCGGCTATACGGTATCCCTGTACGGACGCAATCTGCTCGACCAGAACTACGCCACGTCGATGTTCCAGGATTTTATCACCGGCTACTCCGCCAATATCGTGCAGTTCCGGCCGAAGGAAGCCGAACGCCAGCTCGGCCTGGCGCTGCGGATGGACTTCTGAACCGCGAGTTCTCTGTTACCGAATCCTCTCTCACAGGATGCGTTGTTTGCTGAGGAGGTTCAACAGGTGCCGGAAAGGCACACTGTCTGAACCAGATCTTTTGCTCTTTCCGATAGCTTTGGCAGGGCCACTCGCAAGAGTGGCTTTTTTTCTGGACAAAGCGCCAGGAAGGAGAAAGGTCGCTCAGGCCTCCCCCTCCGCCGCGACCGGCTCCAACGCCGGCACTCCCCGCGCGACCAGCTGGGCAAACTCCCCGGCAACTTTCCGCGGTTTGCGCCGTTCATCGTACAGGCCCACCTCGGTGACCTGGCCGCTGGGCTCCGCCATCAGTGTCTGCCAGTCGTACTGGTCGCCGCGGCTGTACCAGCAGAAACCGTTCAGGGGAATACCGTCGGCGCGCATCCTGGCGATACATTTGACAAACGCATCGAGCCAGGCACTCTGCTCGCTCACCGGCAGGCCGAAATTGGAAGTCTCGGAAATCCAGAAGGGCACCCGATAGCGCTGGTACCAGCGCCGCG
Organism: Microbulbifer sp. ABF4_143; assembly: GCF_056160225.1. NCBI lineage: Bacteria > Pseudomonadati > Pseudomonadota > Gammaproteobacteria > Cellvibrionales > Microbulbiferaceae > Microbulbifer > Microbulbifer sp. ABF4_143. The sequence goes on along the minus strand of NZ_JBSWWT010000012.1, from coordinate 94,395 downwards.
CGTCCTGCTCGTAAAGCGCGATACGCTGCTCCACGCCTATTTCCACCGGCTTGTCGCCCAGCTGCTGGACGCCGTTGGGATAGAAGTCGTGTCCGGCCAGCAGGCGCTTTCTGCGCTCGCCGGTCAGTGCCAGCGTTTCGATACGCGCGAGCTGTGCGGGATCGACCACCTTCAGTGCCTCCTTCATGGCCGGCGGCGGCTCCAGCCCCAGGTGCAGATCCCACACCAGCCAGCCGAACTGTCGCTGCAGCTCCGCCTGCTCTTCGAGCTCCGGTGTCGTGGCCACGGGCACATTGAAGGTTTCCGCACTGATCCACCAGGCCTCTCGATCGGCGTCGATCAGCGCCAGCGCCTCCAGATTCGCCTGCGTTGTGTTGACGAGGATCTTTACAAAATCCTCCTGGCTCGCGCGCCGCTCGTTCCACACTCCGAGATAGCCGCTGCCGATGGCGGTAAAGCAGGGCTCGTTTACCGGCGTAAAGTATTTGATCTGCGGATAGCGCTGCAGAAACGCTTTGACATAGCGGGTAAAGTGCGCGATCCACTCGGGGTCTGCAAAACCCTCACAAAAATCCGGCAGACCGAAGTGCAGCAGATCCACCAGCGACTCCAGACCGACGCTGTCGCAGGCCGCCAGCGCCCTGTCCCACAGCGACCAATCGTAGACACCGGGAATCGGCTCCGCCAGACGCCAGGGCATGCCGTAGCGAACGGTATCCACGCCGAGTGCGCGAATACTTTGCAGATCCTGCCGCTGGTGTTGCAGGTGGGCGCTGCTCTGCAGCTGATCCATTCGGAATGGCTTCCCATCCCGCAATACCCACGGATCAGAGGATTCCTCTCCTACTGACCATAAGAATTCCGCTAAACCTGACATAACTACTCCCCCTCTGTTTTGGTTGCCCCCGCAGGCGGGCGGCCGGGCGGGGATTGCGCAAAGCCTAACATTAAGCAAATGCTCAAAAAAAGACTGTTTTTATATTGCAAAATAAGGGCAATGCCGGTAAGTTTTGTTGAGCATATGCTTAAATTCGCCGAGGACATACCACGGTAAGACAATAACCAAAAGAGGCTAGCGATATGTCTGCAACCACCGAAGAAGCCACCCTCGACGCCGCGCAGATAGCCGCGTCACTGCCCAAGATTCCCAACTGGGATCCGGAGACTCTGCATATCGCAGCGGACGACCTGGAATACGTCACCATCGCCGAAGGTGTGGAGGTCAAGGTATTGCAGGTGGACCTGAAGCAGGGCCTATGGGTGGTATTCAACCGCTTTCAGCCGGGCGCGAAGATCTCCCCCCACTACCACTCCGGCCAGGTGTTCGCCGTGACCCTGCAGGGGCGCTGGTACTACAAGGAGTCGCCACAGCAGGTCAACGCGCCCGGCTCCTACCTGTTTGAACCGGCGGGCAGCAAACACACGCTGATGATTCCGGAAGATCAAAAGGAACCCACAGTCGTCTGGTTCGCTATCTACGGCTGCAATGTGCAGCTGGATGAAAACGGTGAGCTCGACATGATCGTTGACGCCGGCACCATGCTGAACGGCTACCGCATGCTGACCCAGATGCAGGGCAGCTCCGCGGAAAAGACCATCGTAGTCGGAGAGTGAAGGATCAGGGGAAAGGCTGAGGGGAAGCAGGAGCCTTGAACCAGCGGTAACAACAATAATTTCTGACAACCGTTTCAATAATAACTAACAGAAGGACTTTGATGATGCGAAACAAGCCTAGATTCCACCCCACCCGCCTCGCCACTGCGATACTGCTCGGCTCCGGCCTGATCGGCAGCGCTGTCGCTTCCGAGCTTGAAGAGGTGGTCGTCACCGCACAGAAAAAAGAGGAAAAACTGCAGGATGTTCCCATCGCCGTAACCGCCTTTGACGCTGCGGCCCTGGAAGCCAAACAGATTAACGGTATTGCCGACGTGCGCTTCACCGCGCCGAACGTTTCCTACACCAAAGACAACTTCACCGGTAGCAACTTCAAGATACGCGGCGTGGGGCAGGATGTGATTGCAGCAGCCTCGGATACTGGTGTAGGCATCCATGTCAATGAAGTGCCGCTGCTGGCTCCACGCCTGTTCCAGACCGAATACTACGACGTCGAGCAACTCGTCGTACTGCGCGGCCCCCAGGGCACCCTGTTCGGCCGCAACTCCACCGGCGGCGCGGTCAATATGGTCACCGCCCGTGCCAAGCCGGACCAGTTTGAAGGCTATATGGAAGGCCAGTACGGCAACTACGACCACAAGAAAGTCAAAGGCGCAATCAACCTGCCGCTCGCCGACAACTTCGCGCTGCGCCTGGCCGGTATCATGCTCGAACGCGACGGCTACACCGAAAACCTGTTTACCGGCAACGATATCGACGGCCGCGATCAATGGTCCATGCGCGCCTCGCTGCAGTGGCTACCGAGCGAAAACAGCAGCGTCAATCTGATGGTCTCCCGGTTCGAGGAAGACAGCACCCGCACCCGCAGCCAGAAACAGCTGTGCAGCACCGATCCCACCGGCCTGCTGGGCTGTTCGCCGGACAAGCTGGATTTCGGTAACGTCAACCCGAATGCGCAGATCACCGGCACCCTGCCGCTGCTGCTCGGCCCCTTCGGCCCCCAGGCCAGCGCCGGCGGCAGCATACTGGAAAACCCCCGCGACCTGCGCAAGGTGAACGCCGACGTGGACCCGACCTTCGAGGTGGAAGAGACCCTGGCCATATTGCGCTACGACCAGGATTTCGACCAGCACAGCTTCGCGTTTACCGGTGGCTATCAGGAAACCAGTATGAAATCCGTTCAGGATTTCAATATGAACGCCAGTACCATCGAATGGTCGCCGTCACCGCTACTGGAAATGTTTGCGCCCAACGTCTTCAACGCCTATTTCGCCGATGGCACCCTGCCCACTTCCGCCGTGACTGATACCAACACCGGCATAGTGGGCGGCAACATTGCCTACAGCGGCAACACACTGGATGTGTACGACCAGTCCAACAACGACGTCAAACAGTACACCCTGGAAGCGCACCTCGCCTCGGACTACTCGGGTCCGTTCAATTTCCTCGTGGGCGGCTTCCATATGGACGCAGAAGTGCAGGATGACTACATCGTTATCAGCAACGGACTGGATTACTTTTCCGTTGTATTCCCAGCCATTCCGCAGGCGTTCGGTGGTCCCATCGGCGTCGATGGACTGGGCTGGGTCAGCCCGATCTACCGCCAGCAAACCGATCTCTATCACCTGGAGTCCACCGCTCTGTTCGGCGAAATCTACTACGATATCAACGAAGAGCTGAAACTCACCGTCGGCGCGCGCCGCACCGACGACACCAAGACCATCGTCGACCGCCCCAACCTGTTCAACAACACCCCGGACGGCATCCCGGTACTGCTGCCCATTGGCACGGATACCGACTGGAACGCACTCAGCCCCGGGCGCGAGGACGAAGAGGGCTGGACCGAGTGGACGGGCCGCGTGGTGCTGGACTGGATGCCCCAGGTGAGCTTCACCGATGAAACCCTGGTGTACACCTCCTTCTCGCGCGGCTACAAGGGAGGCGGCTTCAACTCTCCGTTCGACCCGGAGCAGTACCCGGAGCTCAGCACCCGCTTCGATCCCGAGTACGTGAACGCCTACGAGATAGGCACCAAGAACCAGCTGCTGGGCCGCAGCCTGCAGGCCAACCTGAGCGCCTTCCTCTACGACTATGAAGATCTTCAGGTCTCCAAGTTTGTAGACCAGGCAGCTTTCACCGAAAACACCAATGCGGAAATCTACGGTCTGGAAGCGGAGTTCCTGTTCGCGCCCACGGATAACTGGCTGCTGAATGCCAACCTGGCCTATCTGCACACCGAGGTGAAGGATTTCGCCACTGTGGACCCCCGCGATCCCAGTCAGGGGCGCAGCGATGTCACGCTGCTGAAAGATCCCTCCAATGCCGCCAACTGTGTAATTATGCACAATGGCGCTCCGGCCCCGGCCGTGATTCCGTTCAACAGCTGCGTCGCCCCCACCCTTGCCGACGGCTCGCCGCTGCCGGCACCCTACACGGTACAGAGCGGTGTGGAAGTGGACCTGGACGGCAACCAGATGGCCAACTCTCCGGAGCTGACCGTCAGCCTCGGCGCCCAGTACACCTGGGACTTGGCCGCCACGGACCTGACCGTGCGCCTGGACTACTATTGGCAGGATGATATGTGGGGCCGGATCTACAACCGCGACCCGATCGACAAGATCGACGCCTGGGATATCTGGAATGCACAGGCAACCCTGAGCGACAAGTCCGGCACCTGGCAGGTGCGCGCCTTCGCCAAGAACCTGGCGGACGAGGACCATATCGTCGGCATGTATGTGTCCGACGCCACCGCCGGTCTGTTCACCAATGTGTTTACCGTCGAGCCGAGAACCTTCGGTATGGCGGTGAACTACAACTTCTAAAACCACGCCACCGGGCCGGGCAAACGGCCCGGTGGGAGCTCCTTTCCGAAGGCCGCAGCCAGCTTGGGAACCTCTGAATAACTCCATAGCCTCTCTGGCGTTCAGAGCGGTTCACAATCAAGGCGCGACTTTGCAGGAATGTCTAGACCTTTCAAAAAGTCGCAACGCAGAGTGTGGATCGCTCTGAAAGCCCCGCAGGGCGGGCCCTGAAGCATGTATCTGCGACGTTGCAGCTCTTGCAAAGGGCTGGGCCATTCGCTGCGAGCTGCGCCTTGCATCTGCACGCTTCAGGGCCCGCAGAGAGGCTATGGAGTTATTCAGAGGTTCCCTTGCACACCGCCAACCCGATTCCGGCACCGGCGGCTGTTGTTTTCACCCCCAGAGCGATTCAGTAAAATCCCGCGCTCGCCGGGAGGCGTTGCTGCCCCCGCGCGGCACGCGGTCGGGCGGGCAACCGCCAACCACCACAAGGGTCCATATCCGTGGCTGAAATCATGCAAAGAGAGAAACCGGCGCAAAAAAGGGCGCGCGTAAAAAACGCCGAAACGAAAGAGCAGGGCCGTGAATTACGCGTGATACTCGCCGCCATCGAGGAATTCGCAGACCGCGGATTCGAGGGCGCCACCTGGCGCAGCATCGCCGACCGGGCCAAAGTCAGCCAGGGACTGATCAAGTTCTACTTCAATGACAAGGAAGGCCTGTGGCAGGCGGCGTTAATGTACGCCCACGAGCGCCTCTCCAACGACCTGCCACCACCGCCGTTCAGCGGCGACGCCGATCCCACTCTGGAAGATGTCGCCCGGTGGATCCGCGCCTATGTACACCACGCCGCCAAGTACCCGGAGTACATAAAGATGACCATGCGCGAGGCATCCGCGCCGAATCCGCGCCTGGCCTGGGCGGTGCAGCATGTGATCCGCGAATCGAATCGGCAGTTTCAGGAGGGCATCACCGAACTGCAGAAGCGCGGCTACTTCCGCGGACTCAGCCCGATTCTGGTGGAGTACGCCTTTCTCGGTGCCATCCACCACCCCTTCCTGGCCAGCGAGGAAATCCGCGCCGTACACGGACTGGATATCCGCAGCGAGAAGATGATCGACGCCCACTGCGATGCGATCATCGCCCTGTTCCTGGGGGACTTCAAAGGGAAGTTCAGCTCGCAGCGCAATTAAAACGACGCGCCGGCAGGCGCGCCGTCACCATTCGGCCCTTCCGCTGTCTGTCGCGGCGCCTCGCCGGCGAGCGCCTGCAGGCGCCTGCGGTTCTCCGCCACCTGGGCGCGGCTCAGGGGAAAAGCCCGCATGACCGGCACCGCCAGCAGAAACAGCCCCGCCGACAGCCAGGCGAAGGTGCCCAGCACCGAAAATTCCGCCAGGGCGCCGTTGGTTTTCACCGCCGGGTCAAAGCCGAACAGCCCCGGCAGCGCCAGCGACGCCGACACCCCGACGGTAATCGCCAGCTTGATCACTATGCCCCCGAACGCCATATAGACACCGGTGCGGTTGCGGCCCGTGGTCAGCCGGTCGAGATCGATCACATCCGCCATCATCGAAAATGGCAGCATCAGCAGCGCGCCCAGCGCAAAGGAGCGCAGCACCACCGCCGCGATCATCGGCCAGACGCCGAACTGCGCCGCCAGCGGCGCCAGCGCGGTCCACACCGCAACCCACAGGAGCGCCAGCGCCAGTGCCCGATGCTTGCTCGTGCGCGTGGACAGGGCGGTCCACAGGGGCAGGCCGATAAAGCTGGCGGCAAACTCCAGCAGAATCGTCAGCGCGAACAGGTCCGGGCGGCCGAAATAATGATCAAACACAAACCAGCTCAGGGCGCCGCCGGGGGCCAGGCCAAAATAGAGGATGAAAATACCCAGGGCAAAGTGCCGGAACACCGGATTCCTGAATGCAATCAACGCGCCGCGGAAAAAAGGCACCGCGTTTTGTGCCTGCGCGAGCGGCGGCTCCGCCGGCACCCAGTAGAGCGCAATGGCGAACAGCAGCGGCAGCGCCAAAGTGATCACCAGCGCCATGGTGCCCACCACCGGCCCGAGGGTGTGGATACCGGCGGCGGAAAAGGCAAACGCGGTCAGCAGCGCGCCGGCGCTGCCGAGGGCGCCGATCCGCTCGCGCACACTGGTGATAGCGGTGCGGCGGTCGTAATCGGATGACAGCTCCGCGCCCCAGGCGATATAGGGCAGCTGTACCATTGTGAGCCCCAGAAACAGCACCGAAATCGACAGCAGATAGTAGCCGGCCCCCACCCCGTCATCGGGAGCAAACAGCAGCCAGGCGCCCAGCACCAGCACCGGGATACCCGCCGCGATCCAGGGTTTGCGCTTGCCATAGCGGGAGCGGGTGCGGTCGCTGAGACTGCCGATCAGCGGATCCGTGACCACATCGAGGCCGCGGGAAATCAGCATCATCGAACTGATGGCGAGCATGGAGAGCCCCATTTCCGAGGCATAAAAGGCCGGCGCAAAATTGACGATGGCCAGAGTCACATAGGCGATGGCAAATTGCGGCAATCCGTAAACCAGGTGCAACCGGGGGGAGATCTCCGTGCCTGCTGCTGACTTCATCGGGTTCTGCTCCTGCAGTTATTCTTGTTATCGACTCGGCACAGGGCCTGCCGCGTTCACTCAGTAGGCGACCAGCGGGTGATCCACCGCCTCGGCGGAAAACATCGAAAGATCGAAGTCTTCATCCTCCGGATAGAGGGTGTGGATGGAAAGGTTGGGCTCTGAATTATATTCAGCCGGCCCCATGGCCCCCACGGTACTCATCACGCTGAAAAACTTTTTCAAACCGCCGGCGAGCGAAACCTGCAGGCGGAAGCTGGTCATCGGCTCCATTCTCGCCGCGCGGCGCTGCCAGTCTTCCGGCAGATAGGGGTTGCGCTGCAGCCGCTCCACCACCTCGCGGTCTTCCGGTCGATCACTGAACAGGGCGTGCTGAGCGATCGACATCAACACCACCGAAAAGGTGTCGTCCCAGTTGCTGAGCTTGCTGCCCGCCCCGTCGCGGTGAAACAGAAACTCGTAATAGTTCTCGATATTCTGCAGTGCCGCCGCCGGTACTATGGGCTGGAAAAAGCGCACCCAACCGCGGTTCACCATAACGACCCTGGCGGAGCTGTCGAGCAGTACCGTGGGATAGGGATCCAGGGCCTTCAGGTTCATTGCCATGGCCTTTCTGAGCCAGCGGTATTCCGGCGCGAAAAAATCCACCCGCGGCTCCTCCGGCGCGAAGCCGGCGGCGATACGCAGGTGGTTGGAATCCCGCCGCCCGAGCCGCAGCACGCGGCACAGGTCCTGCACCAGGGACTCACTGGGGTGGCTGCTCAGGTTCTCCAGGCGGCTGACGTGGCGCGGCGAACAGTCCAGCAACTCGGCCAGATCCTCCTGGCTGAGGCCGAAGACGCCGCGCCAGAAACGCAGAAAGCGACCGAAGGCCTCCTTGCCGGAGCGCTCCTCCGGCGGCCCGCCCCGGCCCCGGTTTCCCGCGCCCGGCTCTCCTGTCGCCGCCGGCGGCACGGCGTATCGGCTGTCGCCGGCGCGTGAGGCGCCGCCCCGGGCGCGGATCACGGACGGCGGGGATTTTTGTCCGCGCAGCTTCTGTTGCGGCAGCTTGATCATTGGCGCGTTCATCGACATTCACTCTTTTTTTAAAATTATTAATTTCAAGTGAAAAGATTTCTTTCCCAAAGATACTAACAGTTTTTCCCGCGCAATATCGAGCCTTTTTGCCGCAAATCCCCGCGGTCGCGCCGCAGGCCGCTCGAAGCGCGCTGCGCCCGACATCCCATGTCATGGGGCGCTGGCCACAACTGAGGCAATATCCCGCCCATTCCAAGTCTGTTTCCATTTGCATTCATTATCGAGGTTTCCATGGCAGCGCCGATACTCAGTGAACGCGATATCCGCTTTATGCTCTACGAACTGTTCGACGCCGAGGCCCTGTGCCGGCGGGAGCGCTATCGCGAGCACAGCCGCGAAACCTTCGACGCCGCCCTGGCGACGGCGAAAACAGTGGCGGAAAAGTACCTGCAGCCGATCCGCCGCCAGGTAGACACCCGCGAGCCGGACTTCGACGGCCACAGGGTGGTATTGAGCGACGAGATCAAGGCGGCCAACGGCGCCATACTCGACGCGGGCCTGGGCTCCGCCACCGCCGACTTCGAGCTCGGCGGCATGCAGCTGCCGCGCATCGTCAACTCGGTGGCCTACACCTGGCTCACCGCGGCCGGCAGCGCCATATCCGGCTATGCCGCGCTGACCAACGGCAACGCCAACCTGATCGAAATCTACGGCACGCCGGAGCAGATAGAGAAGTGGGTGCGGCCCATGCGCGAGGGCCGCTTCGCCGGCACCATGGCGCTCACCGAGCCGGGCGCAGGCTCCGCGCTCGGGGATCTGGTCACCAGTGCCGAGCGCGCAGACGACGGTAGCTACCGCATCACCGGCGCCAAGATCTTTATCTCCGGTGGCGACCACGATCTGAACGAAAACATCGTGCACCTGGTGCTGGCGCGGGTGAAAGGCGCCCCCAGGGGCACCCGCGGCATCTCCCTGTTCATCGTGCCCAAATACCTGGTCAACGATGACGGCTCCCTCGGCGCCCGCAACGACGTGGCCCTGTCCGGCCTATTCCACAAGATGGGTGGACGCGGCCAGATCTCCACGGCGCTCAATTTCGGCGACCGCGGCGGCGCCGTGGGCTATCTGGTGGGCGAGGAAAACAAGGGCCTCAGCTACATGTTCCACATGATGAATGAGGCCCGCATTATGGTCGGCACCGGCGCCGCGGCCCTGGCGTTGACCGGCTATCAGTACGCGCTGGACTACGCCAGAGTGCGCCCGCAGGGTCGCCAGCCCTCGTGCAAGGATCCCGATTCACGGCCGGTGAATATCATCGAGCACGCGGATGTGCGGCGTATGCTGCTGGCGCAGAAGGCCTACGCCGAGGGCGCCTTCGCGCTGTGCCTGCTGGGGGCGCAACTGGACGACGACACCCGCACCGCGGACAGCGAAGCCGAGCGCCGCCGCGCCGCGGACCTGCTGGATTTCCTGACCCCGATCATCAAGACCTGGTCGTCGGAATACGGCCTCAAGGCCAACGATTTTGCCATCCAGGTACTGGGTGGCCACGGCTATATCAACGAGCATCCGGTGGAGATGTTCTACCGCGACAACCGCATCAACCCGATTCACGAGGGCACCACCGGCATCCAAGCGCTGGACCTGCTCGGGCGCAAGGTGATGCAGAACGACCAGGCGGGCTTCCGGGCGATACTGGACGAGATGGCGCAAACCTGCGCCGAGGCCGGCGACTTTGCCGAACTGGCGGAGTTCGCCGCCGCGCTGGAAAACCAGGCCGCCGACTGGCGCGGCGCCACCGTCGCGATACTCACCGCCATGGGGGAAAAATCCGTGGATCTGGCGCTCGCCAACTCGGTGAAGTACCTGGCCGCCTCCGGTCATGTGGTCGTGGCCTGGCTGTGGCTGAAGCAGGCCCTGGTGGCCGCGCGCCAGCTGCGCGACAAAAACCTGCATCCACAGGAACAGAATTTTTACCGAGGCAAGATACAGGCGATGAAGTATTTCTTCCGCCACGAACTGATCGAAGCCCCCAACTGGCTGCAGCTCGCGCGCCAGGCCGAGGGCACCTTCTTCGATATGCAGCCGGAGTGGTTCTGACAGCAGAGAGTAACCGCCGCGACAGCGTCGTGCTTCGCAGGACCCGGGCCAAGGGCCCGGCCCTGCCTTTTTATTAACCCGGTAATCCAATAGGTGATCCTTCGCCTATTGGATTGTCGCCCTCGAAATACTGGCGCAACTGCGCGGACTCGCTTGTATTTCCAGGGCTCGCGCCAGCAACCTGTTTGGTTGCCGGATTGTTATTCCAGCCCCTTGAGGATGATGCTGTAGAGCTGTTTTACCTCACGGGCCAGCGCCTCCGCCGGGGGCCGCGGCGACTCGCTCATCCAGTCGATGATGAGCTCGTTGCAGGCGCCGACGATCGCCAGCGGCAGCTTGCCGTCCAGCGCGCGGGCCGGATCCGCCGCGCGGCGGTCGAACTCGGCGCGGATCAGCCGTGCGAAACGCTGGTGCGCCTCGCGCCGCAGCCGCTCGATGGAATCGGAAACCCCGACCACCTCGATATAGGACAGGCGCGCATAGCGGTGGTCGTTGGTGTAGGCGTGCACCCAGGCGTCGACAGCGGCCTGTAGGCGCGCCTCGTCGCTCGCGCCCTGCGACTGCTCGAGCGCGATGGCGACACAGGCTTCCACATAGTCGATCACGCGCATATACACGCGCTCCAGCAGCGCTTCGCGGGATTTGATCAGCTTGTAGAAATCCCGTGTGGACACATTCGCCTGGCTGCACAGGGCCTCGATGGTGGTGTTCGGATAGCCGAGCTCGGTAAACAGCTCGAAGGCGGCCACGGTCATGCGCTCGATGCGCTCCAGGTCGCGCTGCTCCTTGGTCAGGCGCTTGCCCACCCCGCGGGACAGATCTCCCGCCGGCAGCAGCTCGGTGATTTTGGAGGAGTTGTTCATGGTGTAGACCTCGGGGCGGGCGAATTTCGCGGGTCGCCGGCATTCTGACCGGCAACAGAAGCGAAAATATATCTTTTCACAAAAACAAATGCACGCACTCCCGGGCCCCGGCGGCGGAGCCCGCGCGGGCAACCGGGTTCAAGCCAACCGCGGCCGCAACAGGCGGGCGCATTTTACAGGAAGGATGTTCACCCTATGAAGACAATAAAAACGGTACTCATCACCGGCTGCTCCACCGGAATCGGCCGCGCCCTGGCCCTGGCGCTGGCGGACTGCGGCTGCCGGGTCTTCGCCAGCGCGCGGCGCGAGGAGACCCTCGCCGATATCGCCGGGGAAAACCTGATTCCGCTGCAGCTGGATGTCCTCGACCGGGACAGCATCGCCCGCGCGATCACACGGGTAAAACAGGAGGCCGGCGCTATCGATATGCTGATCAACAACGCCGGCATCAGCAGCACCGCCCCCACCGTGGAAGCGGACTTCGACAAGCTGAAACGGCTGGTGGACACTAACCTGACCGCCTGTATCGCCACGGTGCAGGCGGTATTTCCGCTGATGGCGGATCAGGGTTACGGCCGCATCGTCAATGTGGGCAGCGTGGTCGGCGAATTGCCGGCGCCCTTTACCGCCACCTACTGCGCCACCAAGGCGGGCCTGCATATGTTCTCTGACGTGCTGCGCATGGAGCTGTACCCATTCAATATCGAAGTGACCACGGTACAGCCCGCCGCCGTGCGCACCGAAATCGAGACCCGCTCCGCCGAGGGCATCACCGCTTTCGAATCGGCGCAATCCCGCTACCGGCCTTTCTACGCCGGCATCCGCAAGCGTTTCGAGGGGGGCGAGGCCACCGCCATGAGCGCCGAGGAATTCGCCCGGCGGGTCGCCCCGGCCCTGCTGAAAAAGAAGGCCCCGCGCATCGTCGCCACGGGCGGCAACAACACCCTGCTGCGTACCCTGGCGGCACTGCCAACGGCACTGCGGGACTGGCTGCTGCGGCGGGAATACGGGCTGACCTGAGGGTTACAGGGAGGCGCATTCTCTGATTGCGCAACCCGCGAACGAAGCGGTGTGCCGGAATCGAAGGCAGAGTGCCAGGACGGGGATTTCGAACCGTCGGCGACATGGACGTCGCCGGCGGAGAGTGCAGGGATGTATTCGCAGCGTTTCGAAATCCCCGAGCTAGGGAAGCCCGGGGGATCGCCAAACGAGTCTATGCGGCTTGTACCAACCGGCGGGGTGCTACTGCCCTGAGACTTCCTCGCCGGTACCAAAGGCGGCAGAATTGAAATTGCGCACGCCTTTTTCCCGCGCTTTTTCCGCAACCCTGAGGAAAAACTCGGGGAAGGCGCTGCACAGCCTGCCGGTCCAGTAGTCCGAGCCCGGCAGATACAGCTCCAGCGGCTTTTTCTCCATCACCCGCGTGACAATGGCGTCGGCCACCTCGTCTGCACTGAGCGCGCGCTTGCCCTCGAAGGTGAGCGCCGCACGCCGATCACCGCGCTGGCTTTCGAGCATGGCGGTTTTTACCGCCGTGGGCGCGACCAGGCTTACATCCACGCCGCGGGGGCGCAGGTCGCCGGCGGCGGCGATGGTAAAGCCGCGCACCGCGTGCTTGCTGGCGGCATACACCGCATTGCCCGGTGTGGCAAAAAGCCCGGCGGTGGAGCCCACGTTGATGATATGGCCGCGGCCCCGCTCCACCATAAGCGCCGCCGCCGCATTGGTGCCGTAAATCACCCCCAGGGTATTCACCTCAAACTGCAGCGCCACTTCCCGCGCCTGCAGCTCGCCGGTGACACCCGCGCGCAGTACGCCGGCCACATTCACCAGCACGTCCACCGGCTGTTCCGCCCAGACGCTGGCAAACACCTGCTGCCAGGCGTCGGCATCGGCCACATCCAGCTGCCGCAGGGTCACCCCCCCGGTCTCCGCCCAGGTGGCCGCGAGGGTTTCGCCGTCCAGATCGCAGGCCACCGCCGTGTGCCCCACAGCCAGGGCCCGGCGCACCACCGCCGCGCCGATGCCGCGCGCCGCGCCCGTCACCAAAATATGCATCTCTGCCTCCTGTGGCACCGCCGCGTACTTGCCGGCTTCTATGGGTTTAAGATAAGATGAAAATAATTCTTTTCAATTGACAACCAACATTATCAAAAAACGGCCGCTGCCACAATCGCACCGTCAGCCGCGGGCGCAACAACCACAATAACAACCGAAGCAAAAGTACGAGATGAACGAGAAAAACACTGGCCGGCGGCCGGCGGCACTGCAGTTTCCCGCGGACTTTATCTGGGGCAGTGCCACCGCCGCCTTTCAGATAGAGGGCGCCCTGAACCGGGACGGGCGCGGCCCCTCCATCTGGGATGATTTCTGCCGGCGCCCCGGCGCCATTGCCGACGGCAGTGACGCCAGTATCGCCTGCGATCACTATCAGTACTGGCAGCGGGATCTGGCGCTGATGGCGGAGCTGGGGCTGCAGGCCTACCGTTTCAGTATCGCCTGGCCGCGCCTGCTGCCCGAAGGGCGCGGCACGGCGAATGCCGCGGGCATCGGTTTTTACGATCGTCTGATCGACGGGCTGCTGGAAAAAAATATTCAGCCCATGGCCACGCTGTTTCACTGGGATCTGCCGCTGGCACTGCAGGAACAGGGGGGCTTTGCCGGGCGCGACTGCGCAGAGGCCTTCGCCGACTATGCCGACCTCGCCACCCGCCGCTTCGGCGACCGGGTCAAGACCTGGTTCACGCTCAACGAGCCGAATATTTTTGCGTTCAACGGCCACCTGCTGGGAATTCACGCCCCGGGCATTCGCGATCCGGATACCTATTTCAGGGTCGCCCACCACCTGAATCTCGCCCACGGCCAGGGCGTGCGGCGGGTGCGCGACAATGTGTCCGGCGGCAGGGTGGGTCTGGTGATGCACCAGGCGCTGTTCGAAAGCATCGAGCTGGACGCCGCCGGCGCCCAGGCCGTGGAATACTCGGACCAGGCCTTCAACCGCCTGTTCCTGGACCCGGTACTGCGCGGCGAATATCCGCCGCTGCTGCGCGACACCATGGCGCCGCTGGCGGCCGACGGCGATGCGGAAATCATCGCCACCCCCACGGATTTTCTCGGCGTCAACCACTACACCCGCTACTGGGTCAGACCGGACCCGCAGGTGCCCTCGGGGGTGAGCACCGAGATGGATCACCGAATAGCCGGCGCGCGCTACACGGATATGGGCTGGGAGATCTATCCCGAGGGCCTCTACCGGGTACTGACGCGCCTGTACGAGGACTACCGGCTGCCGCTGCTGGTCACCGAAAACGGCTGCGCCCTCGACGACCACCCGCAGGCCGGCGGCGGCACGCCGCGGGTGGCGGATCCGGCGCGCATCGACTTTCTCGACCGGTACCTGCGCGCGCTGCACCGGGCCATCGGCGACGGCTGCCCGGTGCTGGGCTATCTGCAATGGTCTTTTCTCGACAATTTCGAGTGGGCCGAGGGGCTGCAGAAACGCTTCGGCCTCGTCTATGTGGACTACGCCAGCGGCGAACGCATCGTAAAGGACAGCGGATACTGGTACCGCGACCTTATCGCCCGCAACGGACTGGAGCCAGCCGATGATCAGCCTGCATAAACGCTACTATTTCCGCGGCCTGTACGCCGCCCTGCGCTGGATGATCAACCCGGTCAGCGAGGGCGGCGCCAAGCAGGTGCCGCGGGCCAAAATCTATCTTTCCGGGCCGCAGATACTGCGCGAGATCGAAGAGATGCGCGCGCACCCGGTGGGCCGGCGCCTGCTGCAGGAGAAGCCGGATTTTGGCGAGGCCTGCCAGCTGCACAATCTGCGCGATATGCCCGAGGGCAGCTTCGGCCACGCCTACTACCAGATGATGAGCGCACCGGGCATAGCGCCGGCCTACCTGCTCGCCGGGCTCGCCTACCGGGACGGCTTTTACGATTCCATCGAACTGGACGAGGACCAGCGCTGGTATCTGGAGCGCCAGCTGTTCGACCACGATCCCTCGCACATTCTCTCCGGCTACGGCACCGATCTCAGCGGCGAAATGCTCAACATCCTCTACATCCAGGGGCTGACCGGCGTACCCAAATGGCTGGCCATGTACGGCCCCTTCGGTATTCTGAGCCTGATCATCATCCCCAAGGTGGGCTTTCGCAAATGGCGCAGGCTGCTGCACGAGGCCTACGACCGCGGCCGCGAGGCGGCGAGCAAGTTTCCGCCTCACTCCTACCCCTACGAGGAACTGTTTCCCCGCCCGCTCGATGAAGTGCGCGAGTATCTGGGCATACGCCCGCTGCCCGAGGGGTTCAGCACCCGCGGCTGGCTCAGCCACTCGTGGATCGGACGCAAGTTCGCCACCGGCTTCGGTGTGGACAAGAAGGGCGCCGAGCGCGTGGCCCTCAGTCAGAAAGTCATCGAGAGCGGGGTGCACTGGCGCGACTTTATGCGCGCCAGCGCCGAGCTCCAGGAAACGCTGCGCCAGATAGCCGCGCGGGAGGAGGATCCCGATCAGCGCGCACGAAAACTGCAGCAGGCGCTGGCGCGCGCGCAGTCGGAACGGCCGTACTCCAGCGCGGCTTCGAGCACACAATAAAAATTGACGAAACTGAGAGGGGCGCTATGGCACACAGTCTCGCAGAGTCCATCGAAAAAATCCGCACCGAGGTATCCCGGCTGACCACCGATGGCGGCCAGTTCCAGCTGGGCGAAGAAGCAATCAATGGCACCGTCTACAAGGTTTACCGGAATGCGCCCGCCACCCTGGGTGCGCTCTACCAGATGATGCAGCTGCACGGCGACAGGGACTTTCTCGTCTACCGCGAGCAGCGCCTGAGCTTTGCCGAGGTCTACCGCCGCGCGGCCGCCCTGGCCCACAGTCTGCGCGACCGTTGCGGCATACAGAAACGCGAGCGCGTGGCTATCGCCATGCGCAACAACCCCGAGTGGTGCATTGCATTTATTGCGATCACCGCCATCGGCGCCGTCGCAGTCCCCATGAACAGCTGGTGGACCGGCGAAGAGCTCGACTATGCGCTGCGCGACTGCGAGGCAAAACTGCTGATCGGCGACGGTCCGCGCCTGGAACGGCTGCTGGCTTTCCGCCGCGATACCGGCCTGGCCCTGGTACACGCGCCCGAATCGCCGGCGGACAGCGCCCCGGTTGAAGCCACACCGTTCGACACCCTGCTGGCGCAGGAGCGCGACACCTTTCCCCCGGTGGAAGTCGGCGCGGACGACTGGGCGACCATCTTCTACACTTCCGGCAGCACCGGCCGCCCGAAAGGCGCCCTGTCGAGCCACCGCGGTATTCTGTCCGCGCTGATGAGCTGGGCGCTGATGAGTGTGGCCAACCACGCCGCCGGCTTCGGCGAGGATCTCACCGATCCCAACAAAAAACTCGCCGCCCTGGTCACTGTGCCCTTTTTCCATGTGACCGGCTCCCACGCCATCTTCCTGCTCTCCATCGCCAGCGGCCGCAAGCTGGTATTGATGTACAAGTGGGGTGCGGAACAGGCGCTGCAGCTGATCGAGCGAGAGCGCATCACCTACTTCAACGGTGTGCCCACCATGTCCCAGGAGCTGCTCGGCAGCCCGGCCTTTTCCCGCTACGACACCAGCAGCCTGGAGGAGGTCTTTGCCGGTGGCGCCGCGCGCCCGCCGGAGCACGCGCGGCGCATCGCCGAGGACTTCGGTCTGAACGCCGGCGCCGCCTACGGGCTGACCGAAACCAACGGCCTGGGCTGCGTAATCTCCGGCGCCATGTACCAAGCCAGGCCCGCCTCCACCGGCCCGGTAACGCCGGCGGTGACGGAAATAAAAATCGTCGACGGCGAGGGCCGCACACTGCCGCCCAACGAGCCGGGCGAAATCTGTATCAAGAGTCCGGCCAATATTCTCTGCTACTGGAACAACCCGGAGGCGACCCGCAAGGCCTTTACCGATGGCTGGTTCCACACCGGCGATATCGGCTATCTGGACGAACTGGGACTGCTGTACATCGTCGATCGCCTCAAGGACATCATTATCCGCGGCGGCGAGAACATCAGCTGCCTGGAGGTGGAAGCGGCCATCTATGCCCACCCGGCGGTGGCCGAAGCCGCCGTGATCGGCCTGCCCGACGAACGCCTGGGTGAAAAGGTCGCGGCCGTTATCTATCCCAAACCCGGCCTGCCAGTCTGTATCACCGAGCTTGCGCAGATGCTCGAGAGCAAGATTGCGCGCTTCAAGATTCCCGAGCATTTCGAAATCAGCGAAACCCCGCTGCCGCGCACCGCCACCGGCAAGATTCACAAGCCCGGCCTGCGCGAGCGGCTGGCGGAAAGCGTCAGCGCATGACTTTTATCCCGAGCGGAAAATTTCAGGAACCCCTTATGTCTGACCACACTGTATCCACAGCCATCCGATCCAATGCCACCCCGGCCTGGCTGGACGAGGACTATGCGCTGGACGCCAGCGCCATCGAAAATTACCGCCGCGATGGGCACACCACCCTGAAGCAGGTGGCGAACAGCGAGCAGATAGCCGAGCAGCGCGCGGCAGTCGACGCGGCCATTCGCGCCAATGAAAAGCCGCTGCCGCCGCTGGCGGAGCGCAACACCTACGAGCGCGCCTTCCAGAAGCATATGAACCTGTGGGTGCAGGACCCGGGTATCCGCCCCTATGTTCTGGCGCGCCGCTACGGCAGGATCGCCGCGGAATTGATGGGGGTCGACGGCGTGCGCATCTACCACGATCAGGCGCTATTCAAGGAACCCGGCGGCGGCCACACCCCCTGGCACCAGGACCAGCACTACTGGCCGGTGGACACCGACAAGACCATCACCATGTGGATGCCGCTGGTGGATCTGAGCCGGGACATGGGCATTCTGCACTTCGCCTCGCGCTCCAACCGGGAGGGCTACCTCGGCGATCAGCCCATCTCCGACGAGTCCGAAGCGGTGTTCGAGCAGTATATCCGCGAGCGCGGCTTCTCCATCAGCGGCGATACCAGCCTGCGCGCCGGCGACGCCACCTTTCACAGCGGCTGGACCCTGCACGCGGCACCGCCCAACAGCAGCCCGCGCATGCGCGAGGTCATGACGATCATCTGGGTGGCGGACGGCTGCCGGGTGACGGAACCGGTCAATTTCAACCAGCGCCGCGACCTGCAACGCTGGATGCCCGGGCTCGCCCCCGGCGACCTGGTGGCAAGCCCGCTGAATCCCCTTGTCTATCACCGCGACCCGACGCAGGGGCGTTGACGGCATGGATCAGTCAGTCAATTTGCAAAACGGCCAGCAACGCCGCGAACTGGTGGCGCGGGAATTCCGCGCGCGCTTCGGGCGCGCGCCGTCGCTGTGGGTGCGCGCGCCCGGGCGTGTAGACGCCATGGGCAGCCACACGGATTACAACCAGGGTTTCGTACTCACGGTGCCCATAGACCGCGACACCTGGATCGCCGCCGCGCCCCGCAGTGACGGCCACGTGCGGATGCAATCCCTGAATGTGGACGGCGCCGGCGGCTTTGCCGCCGACGACATCATGGCCAGGCCGCTGTGCGGCTGGATGGCCTATGTGCAGGGAACCGCCGCCATTCTCGCCCGCGAAGGCTACGGGATCGGCGGTTGCGATCTGCTGGTGCACGGCGTGCTGCCGATCGGCAGCGGTTTGAGTTCCTCCGCGTCCCTGGAAGCGGCCACCGCCACCCTGTTCGCGCAGCTGGGCGGTTTCTCGATACCGCCGGTGCAGATGGCGCTGCTGTGCCAGCGCGCCGAGAACGAGATAGTGGGCGTCAACTGCGGTGTGCTGGATCAGTACAGCGTGGTGCTGGGCGAAAAGGACTCGCTGCTGCTGCTGGACTGCCGCGCGCTGAGCCACAGCTACGCGCCGCTGCCGGAGGATATCCAGCCGGTTGTCTGCAATACCAAAACCCACCGGCAGCTGTCCGGCTCCGAATACGGCGAGCGGCGCGCCGACTGCGCCGCCGGTGTGCACAGCCTCGGCAGGCTGGTGTCCGGCGTGCAGAGCCTGCGCGATATCGATATCGAAACCTTCTCCGCACTGGAGCACCAGCTGCCGCCGCGGGTCGCGCGGCGCTGCCGTTTCGTGCTGGAGGAGAATGCGCGCGTGCAGCAACTGGCCGCGGCCCTCGCCGACGGCGACGCCGCCAGCCTCGGTGCACTCTGCGCGGCTTCCTTTGCCGGCGCGCGGGATCTGTACGAGATCACCATCCCGGCGATGGAAGCCATGTACCGGGCCGCCGGCGAGGCGCCCGGCGCACTGGGCGTTCGCCAGGCCGGCGCCGGCTTCGGCGGCTGCATGCTGGCCTTTGTGCAACGGGATTCGGTGGACGCCTTCAGCCGCCACTGCGCCACACGCTACCGCGAGCTGACCGGCACCCGCGCGGAAATCTATCCGGTGCAGAGTGCCGACGGCGCCGGCCCGCTGGAAAACCACTGAGCGCCGACAGGAATCCACCATGACTCAGGCCAGCGCGACCCAGGCTGTTTCGGTCGAGGAAATTACGCCTTTCGGCAGGCTGCGCCGGGGGCCCGATCGCGGCAGCGAAATCCGGCGCTTTGTGCTCAGCAATCGCAGCGGCCTGAGGGTGGTGGTGTGCGAGTACGGCGCCAGCCTGTTGCAATTGTGGGCGCCGGACCGCGACGGCCGCCCGGCGGATATCGCCCTCGGCTTCGACCATCTCTCAGGCTATGAAGGCTCCGGAGCCTATCACGGCGCCACAGTCGGCCGCGTGGCCAACCGCATTGCCCGGGCCAGCTTCCGGCTCGATGGCAGCGACTACCGGCTGGCCACCAACAACGGCCCCCACCACCTGCACGGCGGCCCCGCGGGCTATCACCGCCGCCGCTGGAACGGAAAAATACTTCTGGAAGACAAGGGCGCGCCGGCGGTGGCGTTTTCGCTGATCGACCCGGACGGCAGCGAGGGCTACCCGGGTAGAGTGCAGGTGTCGACGATCTACAGCCTGGGCGCAGACAATACGCTGGAAATCCGCTACCACGCCCGCTGCGACAGGCCCACGCCGATCAATCTGAGCAACCACACCTACTGGAGCCTGAACCCGGGCACTTCGGTCGCGGCGCAGCAGTTGCTGATCGCCGCCGAACACTACCTGCCGGTGGACGAAGGCCTGATTCCCGATGGCCGCCTGCTGCCGGTGGCGGGCACCGCAATGGACTTTCGTGAAGCCCGGCTGATCGGCAGCGGGCTCGCCCAACTGCCGCAGGGCTTCGATCACAACTATGTTTTGGGCACTTCTGTATTGGACAGTGGGGCACAACGCGAGGTCGCCTTTGCCGCGAGCCTGAGGGACCCGGGCAGTGGGCGCCGCCTCGATCTGTATACGGACCAGCCGGGCCTGCAATTCTATTCGGGCAATTTTCTCGACGGCAGCGAATGCGGCAAACAGGGCTTTCGCTACCAGCGCCACCAGGGCCTGTGCCTGGAACCCCAGGGTTTTCCCGACGCGATCAACCGCGAGGCGTTTCCCAGTGTGATTCTGCGCCCGGGCCAGACCTACCGACACACCAGCCGCTACCGTTTCAGCACCTGCAACGCTCCCTTCTAAGGAGCCTCTCCCGCTTCCGGCAGCCGCACCCTGATATAGTCCTCCGGTGCGCGGCGCACGCGCTGCCAGGCGGGAAACACCAGCTTCAATGCATTGATAAAACCATCCACCGGCTCCGGGTAATCGTGTTTCACCATCTGGTGCAGTTTCGGCAGGCTGTAGAAAGGCACCGCCGCGTACATGTGGTGTTCCGTGTGGAAGTTCATATTCCAGTAGAAAAACTGCAGCAGCGGATTCATATAGACGGTGCGCGTGCTCTTGCGGTGGTCCGGGGTATTGATGGCCAGCGCCGTGTGCTGGGTCAGTATCACCAGGTTGGCCAGCAGGCCGCCGTAATAGGGCGCGAACAGGGTAAATACCAGCGGCAGCCAGGTCTGCGCCAGCAGTGACCAGGTCACCAGTGCCAGCACCGCCACAACAAACAGCCGCGAGGACCAGACGATTTCGCGCCACTGCTTGGCGTTGATGCGCTCGTCGATATAGCCGGGCCGCCAGCCGGTGGCGTGAATAAACGGCATCAACAGCTCGCGGGGATAGAAGAGCGCACTGACAAACGGCAGCAGCCAGGGATTGGTGGGCGGGCGGGCCACCACGAATTCCGGGTCCCTGCCCTCGTAAAGGGTGTAGGCGTGGTGCTGCAGGTGGCGCCAGCGATCGTAGCGCGCCTCCTTGTGCATCATAAATGCGGAAACCCAGTTCACCACCTCGTTCAGCCAGGGCGTTTTAAAGGCCGTGCGGTGGTGGGTCTCGTGCATGGCCGCCATGCTCGACAACACATAGAGGGTGCCGTAGATAAAGAAAAACACATAACTCCAGACGGTGCCTAGCGTGACGTAGGCCAGGTAACCGAAATTGACCAGCAGTGCCAGGGTGACCGCGACGATAAACAGGCCCGGGCCATTTTTCTTTTCCAGCAGCGTGCGAAACTCCTGCCGGTCCAGCGGGGTTTTGTACCAGCGTATGGATAGGTTTTCTTCGCTATTTTTCATCGCCCTTTCCTCTTGTCGGCCGAATTTCCGTTTCCGCACGGGCACCCTTCAGCCCGGCGACAACCGCTCCTGTAGCAACTGCTTGATAAACAGGTTGATTTCCCATTGATCCACCAGGGGCTCATGGCTGTGGGGCTGCACCGGCATATAGGTGGCCGGGCCGAATTCCGGCGTGATCGCAAGTTTTTCCAGTGCCGGCAGGCTGTCGATAATCTGTTGCCACCAGTGGAGATGCCGCTCCACTTCCGCCTGCCAGTGTTTGCAGCGCGGGTCTACAATCTGCGGGCCGTTGGCATGGCCCACCCGCGCGTGAATATAGCCACAGCGCGGTGCTATGCGCCGGATCAGTTCGTCGTGGTGCTCCAACAGGGATTCGCTGACCACACACCAGTGGGAAAAGTCGGCGGTCAGGCGCAGCTGCGGCAGCGCCGCCAGATAGTCTTCGATGGTCCATGGGTTGAAGCTGAATCTGCCGCGGTGGGTTTCGTGCACTATGGGCACGCCGTGGCGCTCGGCGATAGACTCGGCGGCGCCGATCAGTTCCAGGTTCTGCTCGCGGGTGAAATAGTCGCGCCCGGTGTGGCAGTTGATCAGCCGTGGCCGCAGCTCCGCCAGTGCCTCCACCTCATCCAGATACTGCGCCCGGTACGCCGCGTAGTCCGGCGCCTTGCACATCACCACCTGGGCGATCAGCTCCATGCCGCTGCTTTCCAGCAGCTTGTGCACCAGCGCCTGTTGGCGGCGCGCGTCGGGAATCGGCGTTTCGATACCGCGGTAGCCCGCCTCGGCGGCCCTGGCGAGAAACTCCGGCATCGGAATGTGTTTGTAGCCCCAGTAGGTGCAGAAAAAATCCAGACGCATATTCTTTCGCTCTACCTTTATTCGTCAAAGCGCTGTTCCGGGCAGTCGCGCAGCATCTGCGCCGCCTGCTCCGGGGTCAGATCCCGCTGCGCCTCCGCCAGCATTTCGAAACCCACCATAAACTTGCGTACACTGTGCGAACGCAGCAATGGCGGATAGAAGTGTCCGTGCAGCTGCCAGTGGGATACCTCCTCTCCGCCACCGGAATAGGGAGCACCGTGCCAGCCCATGGTGTAAGGGAAAGCGGTTTGAAACAGATTGTCGTAGCGCACCAGCAGGCGCTTCAACAGCCCGGCCAGTGCTTCCTGTTGCGCCGCGCCGGCCTGCTCCAGCCGCTGCAGGGGCAGCTTCGGCAGCACCAGGGTTTCAAACGGCCAGGCCGCCCAGTAGGGCACCACGGCGATCCAGTGATCGTTTTCCACCACGGTGCGCACGCCCAGCTCCGCCTCCAGCTGCGCATAGTCCAGCAGCAGCGCGCGGCCGTGGCGCGCGAAATACGCGCGCTGGTTGTCGTCCTCCCGACGCGCTTCACTGGGCAGGGCGTCGAGGGCCCAGATCTGTCCGTGCGGATGGGGGCTGGAGCAGCCCATCATCGCGCCCTTGTTCTCGAAGACCTGCACCCAGCGGTAGCTTTCGCCCAGCTCCGCAAACTGCGCCGCCCAGGTGGCGACCACCTCGCGAATAGCCGCCTGCGGCAATTGCGCCAGGCTCAGATGGTGGGCCGGGGAATAGCAGATCACCCGGCAGCGCCCCATGACCGGCTGCGCGCGCAACAGTGGGTGGGCACTCTGCACTGCTTCGCTTTCATCCAGCAGCGCCGGAAAGTCGTTGTCGAAAACAAAGGCGCCCGTATAGTCCGGATTGCGGACTCCGCCGCTGCGACGGTTGCCGGCACACAGGTAGCAGTCCTCGACATGGGCTAGCCGCTCGCCGGGCGGCGGCGCCTCCACCTGTCCCTGCCAGGGGCGCCGGTTGCGCTGCGGCGAAACCAGCACATAGTCGCCGGTGAGCGGGTTGTAACGGCGGTGGGGCAGATCCATCACAGTACTTCGAACAGCCCCGCCGCGCCCATGCCGCCGCCCACACACATGGTGACCACCACATGGCGCACGCCGCGGCGTTTGCCCTCGATCAGCGCGTGCATCACCATGCGCGCGCCGCTCATGCCGTAGGGGTGACCGATGGAAATCGCCCCGCCGTTGACGTTCAGCTTTTCATCGGGAATGCCGAGCTTGTCGCGGCAGTAGATCACCTGCACCGCAAAGGCCTCGTTCAATTCCCACAGACCGATATCGTCCATCTTCAGGCCGGCGCGCTTGAGCAGCTTGGGCACCGCGTACACAGGGCCGATTCCCATCTCGTCCGGCTCGCAGCCCGCCACCGCCATGCCGCGGTAGAGACCCAGCGGCTTCAGGTTGCGCCGCGCAGCCTCCCCGCCCTCCATCAGGATCAGCGCCGCGGCGCCGTCGGAAAGCTGCGAGGCGTTGCCGGCGGTAATGCAGCCGCCGTCGCGCACCGGTTTCAGCGCGGCGAGATCTTCCAGCCGGGTCTGCGGGCGGTTGCCCTCGTCCTGGCTAAGCGTGATTTTGCGCCGGGACTGCTCGCCGGTCTCGCGGTCCACCACTACCTGTTCCGCGGTCACCGGCACTATCTCGTCATCGAAACGGCCTTCGGCCTGCGCCTCGGCGGTGCGCTGTTGCGAGCGCAGCGCGTATGCATCCTGCTGTTCGCGGCTGATGTTGTAGCGGTTGGCCACCACCTCCGCGGTGTCCAGCATCGGCATATGGATATTGGGCACATTGGCGACCGCCATCGGGTCCGCCACCCGGTGCAGGTTGAGCTTGTCGTTCTGCACCAGGGACACCGACTCACAGCCCCCGGCGAGCACGATCGGCGAGCCGTCCACCAGAATCTGTTTGGCCGCCGTGGCGACGCTCATTAGGCCGGAGGAACACTGGCGATCCAGGCTCATGCCGGCGACACTGACCGGCAGGCCCGCCGCCGCGACCACCTGGCGGCCCAGATTGGCCGCCTGGGTGCCCTGCTGCAGCGCGGCGCCCCAGATACAGTCGTCGATTTCCGCCGGGTCCAGGCCGGCGCGGCTGATCGCCGCCTGCACCGCGTGGGCGCTCAGGCTGGGCGACTCCAGGTTGTTGAAGGCGCCGCGGTAGGCGCGGCCGATCGGGGTGCGCGCTGCGGCGACGATAACGGCTTCTTTCATCGGCTATTCCTGTTGCTCTGATGCGCTCTTGTGTGTGTATTACGCCTCATCGGCGGCGGCTGGCGTCTGCGCTGCGGCGGCCTGGCTCCCGGCCACCGCCTTGCGGATAAAGCGCTCTGTCTGCGCCGGCCCCGAGGCGATGGCCTGCTGCCCCTCGCCGGCGCTGATCTGCGCCCAGTGGGCCTGGACCTGTTGCGGGTTGCGCGCCTCCGGCGGCAGGAAAATCCCCTCGCTTTCGAACATCTTCGCCCGCGCGTAGCAGCCCGCACCGGCGCAGAGAATTTCGCCGCTGGGCGCATCCTCGGCGCACATGGCCAGCGCGCCGGCGGTCACCGCCTGCGGAGACAGCAGCCCGGCAAATTCCGGCGGTACCAGCTCCTCGGTCATGCGCGTGGTCGCGGTCGGTGCCAGGGCGTTCACGCGGATATTGTTTTTCGCCCCCTCGATAGTGAGGGTGTTCATCAGGCCCAACACCGCCATCTTCGCCGCGCCATAGTTCGACTGGCCAAAATTGCCGTACATGCCGGAGGAGGAGGTAGTCACCAGAATGCGCCCGTAGTTCTGTGCGCGCATAATGTCCCACACCGCCTTGCAGCAGTTCACCGTGCCCATCAGATGCACGTCGACGACGATACGGAAATCCTCCAGCGACATCTTGGCAAAGGACTTGTCGCGCAGGATACCGGCGTTGTTGATCAGAATATCCACCCGCCCCCAGGCCTCCATGGCGGAGGCCACCATGGCTTCCACCTGCTGGGGAATGGTGATATTCGCCCCGTTGGCGATGGCCTCGCCGCCACCGGCCTTGATTTCATCGACCACCGCCTGCGCCGCCGCGGACGACTGCCCGACGCCGCTGCGGTCTCCGCCGAGGTCGTTGACCACCACCCTGGCCCCCGCCGCCGCCAGCGCCAGCGCGTGCGAGCGGCCGAGGCCATTGCCGGCGCCGGTCACTATGGCCACCTTGCCGTTGAAATCTACTGCCATTCTCTGCCCCCTGAAGGTATTTGGTTTCTTAGATCAACGCCCGCGTCAGATCCGAGCGCAGCACGCAGCGCGCGTCCATCAACACCGCCTGTCCGGAAGCCTCCAGCACCGGCAGCGCTGCCAGCTGTTCGATGATGTGCGCCTGGGTGGGAAGCTTCCACAGCGGCGGCGGTGTCCATGCGATCTCGGCATCCGCCAGACTGATGGCGCTGCTGGTGAATTCCTGCGGAAAGAGAGTCGCGTGGGAGAGGTCGGCGCCGCCGCCGGCACCGAGCGCGGGCAGGTGGCGCCAGCCCATCCAGTTCATCGAGGAAAATTCGCCGTCGATAAACGCCGCCTCTTCCTCGCTGGCCTTGCGGATATTGGTGAAATGCAGATCGCAGAAACTGTGGCCGTTGCGGTGCGCCCAGGTGCGCATCTGATCGCCGTCGAAGCGGAACGCCTCCACCGATGCGGGAATTTTCGCAATACCGGCGCCCTCGCGCCCGGGCAGTATCGGCGTGGCATTGTCTTCCCACACCACCAGGTTGTACCAGCCACTGATATCGTCCTGTGTGCCGGTAAACCGGGCCGGTACATTGACCGCGAGAATATTATAGGGCTCGCCGCCCATCCACTCGACACCCCGGTTCATCATGGCGGCCACCATGATTTCATTGCCCAGCAGCGTGAATCCCGGCGGCAGCAGCCGCGCGAGCCTTTCGCCGTCGGTCTTGTAGCGGGCGGACGCAGTGACCGTCTCCCGGTACACCAGCGCCGCCATACCGCCGGGCTGGGCACCGAAGCTAACCGGCATCTGCCGAAGCGAACCCGGCGCTGAATATTCACCGGCGTTGTTCAGTGGATTGATGAACTGTGAGTTTTCGCCGTCGGGCTTTTTATCGGCCCGCGCGGTATCCAAGTCCCCGCGCCTGCGCTTGGTCGTATCCATGGAAGTCCCCGCCATTTCCGCTGCGCACGGCGAAGGCCGCACGCCTTGAGGGACCATTGTAGAAATACGCCTGGCTGGCGCCATGACACCGGATGTCCACCGCCGGGCGGCTCCGCAGTCAGAATGTCAGGGTCATATCGACGTAGAGCGACCGGGGCTCGCCGATAAAGTAGCGCTCGCCGCCGAAGGCAGAGAAGTCTGCACGCTCGGCGTAATCGATATCAATCAGGTTTTTGATTCTGAGCCCGAACGCCAGGGCCGGATTGAGCTGATGGCGCAGGCGCAGATTCCACAGCCGGTGCCCGGGGTATTCGTGGGCATTTTCCAGATCGGTGTAATAGCGGCCCATCAGCAGCCACTCCAGCTCGGCACTGGTGTCCGCGCCCGGGTTCCAACCCAGGTGCAGGGCGTGCTGGCGCCTGGGCGCAGAGACGACGTCATTGCCGCGGGTGGCGATTGTCTCGGCGACGCCCGGCACACTGACATCGGCGAGATAGCGGTGGCGCGCCAGGGTGCCAGAGAGGCCCAGGCTCCACGCCCCATCCAGCTGCCAATCGAGCTGGTATTCCAGCCCCTGGTGATCCGTCTCGCCATCGCTGAGGTAGAGACGGTCGGCCGACTGGAAAATGACATCGTCTTTTTCCATGTAAAAGGCCGCAACGCTGTAACCCAGGGAAGCATACTGTCCGCGCAACCCAAATTCCGCACTCTGCACCGATTCGGAGTCCAGGTCCGCTGCCATCTGCCCGTTCTGCAGGCGGTACATTTCCGTTGCCTGGGGCGCGCGGCCGCCGCGGGCGAGGCGCAGGAAGAGCCCGTGATTTTCCGCATAGTTGTGCACCAGCCCCAGGTTGACCGAGAGGTTGCCAAAGCGGTCCAGGCTGTCATCGGGGCGTGTGTAGCGGCAGCCCACCGCGCCGGTAAAGCCGTTGATACACTGGCTGCCGTCTTCCGCGGTGTTGCCGCTGATCATGCGGTTCTTGTAGTCGTATTCCAGGGTTTCGTAGCGCAGGCCACCGGACAGCGCCGTCTCGGGTGTCAGCTGGTAGTCCAGCGAGGCGAAGGCAGCGGCCATCAGCGCCTGCACGCTGTAGTCGTAGTGCCGTCCGGCGGGGAAGGAGGAGAAGCCCCCCTGCTGGCTCTGTTTGAGCCAGGCGTCGGTGATCTCGGCATCGATACCGGCGGTCAGATCCAGGGCGGCATCCAGCCCGGCGAAATAGGCCGACTGGAACCCGAAGCTGCGCTGCCCGTTTTCCTCCAGCGGCGTGCCCGGCAGGAAGTGCATCAGGAAGGCCATGTCGGTAAAGCGTGCGTAGGGCGTCACCTGTAGCGCGGCGGTTTCCGACAGGGCCAAGTCGATGCGCGACTGCAGCCGCGCCGAGCGCGTGTCCCGGAAGGCCTCCGGATTCGGATTTTCGCGCTTGCGCCCGGCGTCCTTGTAGACGTCCTCACCGGACACATAGCCGGCGGTTTCCTGGTTCAGATTGCTCAGGCTGAGCAGGCTTCTGACATTCAAGCGCTCGCCGCGGAAATCGTGCCGCGCCGTCAGTTTCTGCTGGTCGAAGCCGGAGTCATCCCTGTAGCCACCGTCGCTGGCGCCGTTGAAATCGATACGGAGTCCGTGCGCGCCCAAGCTGTTGCCGTGGCTGAAGCGGATGCGCGCATAGTCGTTGGCGCCGGACTCGAGACCGATGCGCGTCTCCGCCGCGTCCGTTGGCGCCGGCGTGACGATGTTGATCACCCCGTGTTGCGCATCGGAACCGTAGAGCACCGTGCCCGGCCCGCGCAGCACCTCGATGCGCTGCGCCTGTTCGGTATTCAGGTCGAACAGCTGGTTCACATTGCAGAAACCGGTGGCGCGCACCGGTATGCCCTCCTCGCTGATCGCGAAGGCACCGCAGCTACCCGCACCGGTCAGCACCGGAGAGCGTATCGCGGTCAGGTGCTCCTGGCCGTTGCCACGGGTGACCCACACACCGGGAATGCGGTTGGTCACTTCACTGATATGCACCGGCGCTACCAGCCGTACCGCTTCGCCATCCACCACGGAAAGGCTCGCGGGCAGGTCTTTCAGTATCTGCGGATTGCGCGTCGCCGTGATCGAGACGGTTTCCAGATCGTCGCCTGGCGCAGAACCGGCAGCCAGTGACAGCTGGGGGCCGGCGAAGACGGCCAGGCAGAGAAGTTGCGGTAGTTTTTTACGGAGCAGTTTCATTGGTGGTCACTCGTTTGGGTGGGACCTTGTGTGGGCGGTTCCCCGACTGCGCGGCGCGGCGAATCCCGCGTGCCGCGCCGCGCGCCGTTTCACCGCCGTCAGTAGACTTCCGCCTCCTTGAGCGAGAAGCCCACGATGGTGCCTCTGGTATTCAGCTGCAGGCGGATGTAACGCGCCGAGACAGTGCTGAAATTTACCGTATCCATGGCACCATCGCCGTTGTCAACGCTGGCCACCGAGTGCCAGCTGCTGTTGTCGTCGGAGACCTGTATGTCGTAGTCGGCCGCGTAGCCGCCTTCGCCATCGGCGCCCTCCCACAGCAGTTTTACCTGGCTGAACGAGCGGCTGCTACCGAGGTCGATCACCGCCCACTGGTTGTCGATAAACCAGGACAGCCAGCGGGTGGAGGCATCGCCGTCGGTTATGTTTTCCGGGGCGCAACAGGGCTCCTGGGAGCTGACGGTGACCGCAGCATTCAGGGCCAGATTACCGTTGCCGGGAGGCTCGGTGTCACCTTCCTCGGTGAATACGGCGGTGACGGTGATATCGCTGTTGACGGTGATGGTCAGCGGATTGGCGCTGCCGGAGGCGCCGCCTGTCCAGTGCGAGAAGCGCCAGCCGTTCGCCGCTGTGGCCGTCAGCGTGACGCTGCTGCCGGCCTGGTAGTTGCCGCCGCCGCTGACACTGCCGGAACCGCTGCTGTTGACCGTGACATCGAAAATGCTCGGTGGCGGCGGGGTGCCGTCGCCGCTCAGCCTGTAGGCCTGCAACATATTGCCCTGACCGCCGGCCCCGGCGCGGTAGCCGCTGTCGGTGAACAGCATGTCGCCGGCAACGATCGGCCAGTTGGCATCGATGGCACCGCCATTACCCAGTACGCCGTTGGTACCCATGCGCTCGAACACCGTGTCCTGCAGCCACAGCAGGTTGCCGGTATCGGCATCGAACGCCATCAGGTAGCCGGAGAGGGTACCGGCGAAAACGACCCCGTCAACCGCTACCGGGTTGGCCGAAATCACCGGCTTGTAGTAGCGGTTGTCGCGCTCGCTCCAGAATTCTTCGCTGTTCTGCCAGACGATATTGCCGGTATTGATATCGATGGCATAGAGGCCAGGCGTGGCGCCGGGGGAATTCTCCAGTTCACCGGAGCCGGTACCGGCCAGGAAGTCGAAGATGCGCTCGGCCTTCGGGCCCGTCTTGTCGCTGACCGGCACGAACACCAGGTCGCGGCTGTCGTCGATGGCAAAGCCCCAGTGCACGCCGCCATAGGTGCCGCCGACGCCGATGCGGGTATTCCAGAGTTTCTGCCCGTTGTCTGGGTCCAGCCCGAAGACATCACCGGATTTCGATGCGGCGATCAGGATATCCTGGCCGTCCGCGCGGGTCGCCAGTGTCGGCGTAGAGTTCAGATCGAAATCCAGCGCATTGTCACTGTTGATATGGTCCGGGTCGCAGTTGGCCGGCTGTGTGCCGCCGAACAGTACCCAGTCGGTGCAGCCGAGGTTGATGATATCGTCCGGTATGCCCTGGAAGGTCCACTTTCTGGCCCCGGTATCCAGGTCGAAGGCGATCACAGCGTCGCCGCCGGCAGTCTGCGGCCCCGTGTACTGCTGACCGGTGCCCACATAGAGCGAATTGCGCTTGGCGTCCACGAAGGGCACGCCCCAGGGGTTAGCTCCGGAAGGCCCCTTGGTGGGGTCGCCGGCGTACTCGTACCCGGGCACCTGATCGATGGTGTACTGCTTCCACTTCAGGTCCCCGCTCCAGGCGTCCAGTGCCAGCACTACGCCGCGGGAATCACAGCAGGGATAGTTTGTATCGTAGGCTTCATTGATCTCGTTGTTGGAGAGCCCGAGATAAACGGTGCCGTTATGCAACGCAACGGAGGAACGCGAGGAGACAAACGGGTGATTGTCATGCTTGCGGCGCCAGATCAGGCTGCCGTTGGTGTAGTCGCGCTTGACGATCTCCGCATTCGCATTGGTGTAATACACGGCCTTGCCACTGCCGTCGGGATTCTTCGGGCCGAAAGTGAAGCCGCTGGCTACTTCCGCCGCTTCGGTCTCCTGCCAGACCACACAACCGCTGTCCTTGTCCAACGCGGTCACATTGCCGCCGGTATCACCGACGATCACCACTTCATCGGTAACGCCGAGAGAGCTGCGGCCACCGAAAAGCCACGGGTGGCTGTAGGTCCAGGCCAGCTCCAGTTCATGCACATTGTCTTTGCCAATGGCGCTGTTGGGCTGATAGTGATTGGCGGTCAGGTTGCCGCTCTGGCCGGCACCGTGACCGCTCCAGAATACGTTCGCATTAGCATCGAGTGTGGCCGGGCAGTTGTTGACAGGCCCGGTCACTGCGACCGGCTCGTTGGAGCCGCAACCGGAAACCATGAAACCCGTTATGGCGGCAACCACCGCGAAACGGGGAAGGGGTATACGCTTCATCACAAATACCTTTTATTTTTGCGGGCGAACCCATCTCTATTCTTATTGCGGTATACACATAGTATGCACAGCGGCGCCGCTAGCCGGCGCCACCTAGACCGATTAAAAACCGCAGGCGAGTTCGTAAATGGGGTAGAAGGGGTTGTCCACGTCGCTGTTCGGATCCGTCTGTCCCTCTTCCAGCGGAACCACCTCGGAGCTGGCCAGAGTACCGCTGTAGAAGCCGTCCGGCATCAAGTGCGCCCACTCCTGCGGCAGCAAATTTTCCAGGTAGACCACGCCCTCACGCAGCACCAGCTCCGCATCGGGGCTCGTATAGGTTGGGCCGCTGTTCAGCAGGCAGCCATCCTCGCTCAGGCTCAGAAATCCCACCGTGCCGTCGGACATATCCGGCGCATCCGCCTGGGTGGTGACAATCTTGTTGAGGGTGTAGTGCTGAATTCGCAGCTCGTAGTTGTCGCAGGCGCCGAAGGCAAAGGTGTAGTAGGCACCGTCATCGGTGTGACACATGGGCTTGACGACCTTGGGGTAACCCAGCGGGCGGCCGGTATCGTAACCAATCTGATTGTTCAGCGGCTGGTAGATGGGCCACCAGTAGTCGTCGCCGTTATAGTTCAGGCGAATCTGCACCACGCCTTCCAGATAGTAGTCGCCACCGGCCATGGAGCCGATCACACCGATCTGCGGCGTCGCGGAGGCGCTGATACCGGGGATATCCGGCAGCAGCGCCTCGTAATCGGCCTGCTGCTCCGCGGGAATATCGCGCACCACCAGGAGGCTTTCCCCGCGGCAGGCGCCGAGCAACAGGGCGACGCCCAATATGCAAAGTTTATGGATCAAAGACGACCTCATTATTCTTTTCATCGCAATTTCCTCTTTCGCAAATGATTCGTGTTGTTGTTTTTTGCTCACTCAGGCATGTCTGTAAATCCGAGCCAATCCAGACTGACAATCGCCAAAAAGCGACACCATGACATCCGGTGTCCAGATGGCATTCACCGCCAGGAAGCGTTGACGAGTTCACAGCCTCCTGGCGCCATATTTCCCCTCCCAAAAATTTTTCGCATTCTCGTCTTTGCGTGAAGCATCGATTTACAAGCGTCAATCGCGCGAGAAAGCGATCAACAGGGAATTGATATGTGTTCGGACAGGATGCATTTTCACCCGCAAGCGAACGGGGAGGCCGCACGCCAACGCGGCCCCCAAGAGACCTGGCCGCTACTGCACAGCGCCAGTGCCGGTGAGCCGGTAGGCCTGCAACATATTGCCCTGGCCGCCGGCGCCGGCGCGGTAGCCGCTGTCGGTAAACAGCATGTCGCCGGCCACGATCGGCCAGTTGGCATCGATGGCGCCGCCATTACCCAGTACGCCGTTAGTGCCCATGCGTTCGATTACCGTATCCTGCTGCCACAGCAGGCTGCCGCTATCCGCATCGAACGCCAGCAGGTAACCGGACAGGGTGCCGGCGAAGATCACACCATCCACAACCACCGGGTTGGCGGAGATCACCGGCTTGTAATAGCGGTTGTCGCGCGCACTCCAGAACGCCGCGCTGTTCTCCCAGACGAGGTTGCCGGTATTGATGTCAATCGCGTAGAGGCCCGGTGTCGCGTTCCGGGAACTTTGCAGCTCACCGGAACCGGTCCCCGCCAGAAAGTCAAAAATGCGCTCGGCTTTGGGACCTGTCTTGTCGCTGACCGGCACGTAAACCAGATCTCTGTTATCGTCGATGGCAAAGCCCCAATGCACACCGCCGTAGGTGCCGCCGGCTCCGATACGGGTATTCCAGACCAACTGGCCGTTGTCCGGATTGAGGCCGAACACATCGCCGGACTTGGAGGCCGCGATCAGGATTTCCTGCCCGTCGATCTTTGTCGCCAGCGTCGGCGAGGCGTTCAGATCGAAGTCCAGGGCGTTGTTCATATTGATATGGTCCGGATCACAGTTGGCGGGCTGGGCGCCGCCAAACAGTATCCAGTCGGTGCAGCCCAGATTGATGATATCGCTGGGTATGCCCTGGAAAGTCCACTTTTTCGCCCCCGTATCTAGGTCGAGGGCGATGACGGCATCTCCCGCAGACGTCTGCGGACCGGAGTACTGCTGGCCCGTGCCCACATAGAGGGAATTGCGGCTTGCATCGACAAAGGGCACGCCCCAGGGGTTGGCCCCGGAAGGGCCCTTGGCCGGGTCGAACCAGTAGTCGTATTTCGGCGTCTGGTCTATGGTGTATTTCTTCCACTTCAGATCGCCGCTCCAGGCGTCCAGCGCCAGCACTATGCCGCGCGAATCGCAGCAACGGTATCCGCCGTTGTAAGCCTCGTTGATCTCGTTGTTGGACAGCCCCAGGTACACGGTGCCGTTGTGCAGGACAACCGAAGAGCGCGATGAGACAAACGGGTGGTTGTCATGTTTGTGCCGCCACAGCAGTTTGCCGTTCACATAGTCGCGCTTGACCACTTCCGCGTTGGCATTGGTGTAGTAGACGGCACGGCCGCTTCCGTCGGCGTTCTTGGGGCCAAAGGTAAAACCGCTGGCGACTTCCACCGCTTCCGTCTTGTGCCAGATGATGCAGCCGGTATTTTTATCCAGTGCGGTAACATTGCCGCCGGTATCGCCGACGATTACCGCCTCCTCGGTAACCCCCAGCGAGCTGCGGCCGCCAAACAGCCATGGATGGCTGTAAGTCCATACCAACTCCAGGTTGCCGACATTGCTCTTGTTGATGGCGCTGTTGGGTTGATAGTGATTGGCGGCAAGCGGGCCGCTTTGGCCGGCGCCGTGGCCGCTCCAGAAAATCGCAGAACCCGGATCCAGATTGCGCGGACAGTTGTTGACGGGACCGGTTACCGCGATGGGAGTGTTGGACCCGCAGCCGGCCAGTAGAATACCCGACAACACCGCCATCCCCGCCAGGAGGAGTAGAGATAGCTGTTTCATATTGAGTGCCTTTTTTCTTTTCGGGCAATGGCACCATCACCGTATTCGCCCACCCCACAGCCGCGGGGACGGATGACAATAGCGCTCGTTATCTACAGCCAGGACTTCAGATAGCGACGGTCCATCGGCCCTGAACGATCGGTGGTAGCGGACCGCACGGTGTATTGGACTGCTTCAGTAACCGCAAGCCAGCTCGTAGATCGGATAGAAGGGGTTGTCCACATCGCTGTTGGGGTCTGCCTGGCCCTCTTCCAGCGCGTCGATTTCCGAAGTGGCCAGTACCGCCACGCCATAGTCGCCGGTCGGCAGCAGGTGGGCCCAGGGCCGGGTGGAGTTGTTTTCCAGATACACGCTGCCCTCGCGCAATATCAGACCGGTATCGGGATTGGCATAGGTGGGGCCGCTGTTCAGCAGGCAGCCGTCCTCACTCAGGGTCAGCAGGCCGGCGGTACCATCGGAGAGATCTGGCGCTTCTGCGTGGGTGGTTTCTATGCGGTTGGTGGTCGTGTGGTGGATCTTGATTTCCGGGGTCTCCCACCACCAACAGCTGCCAAAGCTGAAGGTGTAGTAAGAGCCATCGTCGGTGTGGCACATCGGTTGAACTACCTTCGGGTAGCCGAGCGGAATACCGGTGTCATAGCCGATTTGGTTGTTTAGCGGTTGATGAATCGGCCACCAGTAGTCCACACCGTCGAAGGTCACCCGGATCTGGACCACGCCCTCCAGGTAGTAATCGCCACCCGCCATGGAACCGACAACGGCAATTTGCGGTGTTGCGGACGCGGTTATCCCCCCGAGGTCGGGCACCAGCGCCAGATAGTCGGCCATCTGTGCCGGCGGAATATCCCGCACGACGGTCACGCTTTCGCCACGGCAGGCGCTCAGAATCAGCGCCACACCGATCACTAGAAACTTAATACTCGCGGATATATTCATTATTCTTCTCCATCGCCAAAAATTATGCGTGCATGGTGCACTGCGTTTTTTATTGGCCCAGGATGCTGGCCGTTAGGCCCTTGAGCTTGGCCACCCTTTCACGCGCGCGACGGAAAGACCATGACATCGGATGTCCAGTGGCCGGAAGCCTGGAAAATTTGTCGATAGAGGTGACAGGGACCGTACGATAGCGGCGCTCCGCGAGGGAAAATGGCAGGCGTTATCGGTCGGGTGCTTGGAGAAACTGCGCTTGACCAGATCAAATCGCGATGCAAAAAAGCCCGCAAAACACAACTGCGGGCCCACCTTGATGTGTTCAGTTTCGGGCAGTCGGCGCTCCGTCAGCTGACTTCCGCCAGATTGCCCTTGCTCTCCAGCCACTGCCTGCGATCTCCGGCGCGCTTCTTCGCCAGCAGCATATCCAGCAACTGGTTGCTGTCATCGCCGGCATCCACGTAGAGTTGCACCAGCCGGCGGGTATCCGGGTCCATAGTGGTCTCGCGCAGCTGCAGCGGGTTCATTTCGCCGAGGCCCTTGAAGCGGGTGACCTGCACCTTGCCTTTCTTTTTCTCCGCGCTGATGCGGTCGAGGATGCCCTGCTTCTCCGCCTCGTCCAGCGCGTAGTAGACGTCCTTGCCGATATCGATGCGGAACAGCGGCGGCATGGCGACATAGACGTGCCCCTCGGTGACCAGCGGACGGAAGTGGCGCAGGAAGAGCGCGCACAGCAGGGTGGCGATATGCAGGCCGTCGGAGTCGGCATCGGCGAGGATACAGATCTTGTTGTAGCGCAGACCTTCCAGGTTGTCGCTGCCCGGGTCCACGCCGAGGGCCACGGCGATATCGTGCACCTCCTGGCTGGCGAGGATTTCCGCCGAGTCCACCTCCCAGGTGTTCAGGATTTTGCCGCGCAGCGGCATGATGGCCTGGAACTCGCGGTCGCGGGCCTGTTTGGCGGAGCCGCCGGCGGAGTCGCCCTCCACCAGAAAGAGCTCCGAGCGCGCCGGATCGCCGCTGGCGCAGTCCGCCAGCTTGCCGGGCAATGCGGGCCCCTGGGTGACCTTCTTGCGCGCGACCTTTTTCGCCGAGCGCATGCGTTTCTGCGCGTTGCCGATACACAGCTCGGCGAGGCGGTCGCCCTCTTCCGTGTGCTGGTTCAGCCACAGGCTGAACGCATCCTTGGCCACACCGGAGATAAACGCGGTGGCCTCGCGGGAGGACAAGCGCTCCTTGGTCTGGCCGGAGAACTGCGGGTCCGCCAGTTTTGCCGAGAGCACATAGGAACACTGGCTCCAGATATCCTCCGGGCTCAGCTTGACGCCGCGCGGCAGCAGGTTGCGGATCTCGCAGTACTCGCGCATCGCGTCCAGCAGGCCGCTGCGCAGGCCGTTCACATGGGTGCCACCCTGGGCGGTGGGGATCAGGTTCACATAGGACTCGGCGGTGATCTCGCCGCCCTCCGGCAGCCACTGCACGGCCCAGTCGGCGGCCTCGGTCTGCGCGGCGAAGCTGCCGACGAAGGGTTCCGCCGGCAGCACCTCCCAGCCCCGATTGGCCTCGGCCAAATAGTCCTTCAGGCCGTCTTCGAAATACCACTGGTCCGATTCGCCGTCCTGCTCGTTGATAAAGGTCACGGTCAGGCCCGGGCAGAGCACCGCCTTGGCGCGCAGCAGGTGGCGCAGGCGCGGCACCGAGAATTTGGCCGAGTCGAAATATTTCGGGTCCGGCAGGAAGCGCACGCTGGTGCCGGTGGTGCGTTTGCCGCACTCGCCGATCACTTCCAGGTCCGAGGCCTTTTCACCGTTCTGGAAGCCGATACGGTGGATTTTTCCCTCGCGCTGGATGGTGACTTCCAGCACTTTGGACAGGGCGTTGACCACCGATACGCCCACACCGTGCAGACCGCCGGAGAACTGGTAGTTCTTGTTGGAGAACTTGCCGCCCGCGTGCAGCGTGGACAGTATCACCTCGACCCCGGGGCGGCCCTGTTCCGGGTGTATATCCACCGGCATGCCGCGGCCGTCGTCGCTGACCGACAGGGAGTGGTCCTTGTGCAGCACCACTTCGATTTTCTTCGCGTGGCCGGCGAGGGCTTCGTCGACGCTGTTGTCGATCACTTCCTGCGCCAGGTGGTTGGGGCGCGCAGTGTCCGTATACATGCCCGGGCGCTTGCGCACCGGGTCCAGCCCCGTGAGTACCTCGATATCTTCGGCGGAATAATTGGCCATATTCTTATTGACTGCTCGTTAACAAATCTATTTTTACCCTGTAGGAGCGGCCCATGGCCGCTCCTACAGGGTAAATAAAAACTCCACTATCGGTTCGCAGTAGCGCGCGAAGCCCTGGAAACTGTGGTCGCCGCCGTCCTCTATGGTCTGGCGCTGGCCGCGGTAGAAATCCTCCGCGTCGCAACAGTCGAGGGTCTCGTCGCCGCGCTGGGCCAGCAGCCAGTAGCGGCCGCGCAGCGGCGGCCGCAGTTCGGCTTCCAGCTCGCGCATGGTATCAACGTCTGCCCGGGTAAGGCGATACTCCACGGCTTCGCCGCTGTAGGGCCGCAGTGTCTGCCCCAGGTAGGCGGGCATAAAGCGCGACGGCCGCACCGCCGGATTGATCAGTACCGCCGGCAGCGCGAAGCGCTCCGCCAGATAGCTGCACCAGAAGCCGCCCATGGAACTGCCCACCAGGCCGATGGGGCCGCAGCCGCCGCTGCGGAAGCGCTCCAGCAGCGCGAGCAGCGACTGCTGGGCGATGGCCGGGTAGGGCGAGATCTGCGGCGCGCAGTAGACAATATGCGGCTGTTCGGCGGCGAGGCGCTCGCGCAGCAGCTGGCACTTGAAGGATTGCGGCGAGGACAGGAAGCCGTGCAGATAGATCAGCAGCGGCCGGTTTTTGGGTTCAGATGGCGACATGGGGCGGGATTATAGCGCCCATGGGCCCGGGCGTGGTGGCCGCATGGCGGCGGGCCTTGCGGCCCGCACGCGGTCGGTCGACGCTCTAGCGCAGCGACTTGTCCAGGCTGGCGAAGGCGCGACGCAGGTCGACTTTCATATCGGACCAGAAGGTGACGCTGGTAAAGCGCTCGAAGCGACTGGCGTCGATGGGGCCGAAATTCTCGCCGATATCGCGGCGGTCGCGGAAGCGCATGACCACATTGCCGTTGCGGTCATAGAGGGTGCCGGCGAGCACGCCGTAGGCGCTCTGGTCGGTGTACACCCGCCAGACCCAGCTGGCGGTTGGGTCCAGCGGCGCGGCCAGCGAGAAGTTCTCCAGGCGCAGCTGCAGTCTGTAGTCGGCTTTGGCCGGGTCCGCCGCCAGGCGACTTCCGCGCGGGGCGAGGAATTTTTCGCTGAACGTCTGCGCCATCAGATCGTCCAGGCGCTGCCGGTCTCTGCGGTCCAGCTCGTAGTCGCGCGCGCGCGAGGTGCCGGGGCCGGTGTGGAAGCGCTTCGAATAGTCGATCTGCACCGGCGCCACATAGACGGACGCACCACTCAGATCGAAGGCGAAGGCCGCGGACACCTGGTCGAGGCCGCTCTTGCGCGGCTGCAGACCGTCCGCCGTGGTCGCGCCGCCGGCGGACAGGGCGTTGCCGGGCAGTGAGGATTGCTGGCCGCAGGCGGCCAGGGTCAACAGGGAAATCAAGACGAGCGGCAAGGAAAATTTACGCATGGGCAGAACTTCCTGTAACCAGAATGAGCCCCCATTGTAAGGCGGGGAGTCAGGAAAGACAGGTAAAAAATTGTAAACGCCTGCGGTCGGCGGACCGCGGCGTTTCAGTAACCCGACGAGGCCAGATCGACGCTGTAGTCGGAGGGGGTGACCCGCTGCACGCCGGTGGTGTAACTGCCGTCGTCGCGGAGATCGAACCAGCGATAGCCGGGCATCTGGTCGTCGACGGAGAAGGGCCCGCTGCCGGGGGTAAACTGCACCGAGGTGGAGGGGGTCGCGTGCAGACCCAGATCTTCGAGGCCCGGGCGCGCGAGGCGGCTGTCGAACTGCTGGTGTACATGGCCCCAGACCAGGGCCTTCACGTGCGGCGCGCCGCCGACCAGCTGCAGAAACCGCTCGCCGCCCTCGCGCAGCATATGGCTGTCGATCCAGTCGCTGCCTACCGGCACCGGCTGGTGGTGCATCAGGATCAATACCGGGTGCTCGCGGCACTCCTTCAGCAGCTGTTGCAGCTGTTGCAGCTGCGCGTCGCTGAGGCCGCCGCAAATCTGGTTTTCCAGGCTGGTATCCAGCAACAGCAAGCGCCAGTTGCCCAGCGCCACCAGGCCGGCGCAGCGGCCTGGGGCCAGCCGCCGCATGCGCGCGGCGTCGTCGTGGTTGCCGGGCAGCCAGTACCAGGGGGCGCGCACCGGCTGCATCTTCTGCAGGAAGCGGCGGTAGGCGGCCTCGCTGCCGTTTGCGCTGATATCGCCGGTGACGACCATCATCTCGGCATCCGGCTGCTCGCGGCCTATAGCGCGCAGCACCTCGTCCAGAGTATGGCCGGTGTCCAGGCCGAGCAGCTGGTAGTCCGGCCGGCTGCCGATATGGGGGTCGGTAAACTGGACCAGGCGGTGTACCGATCCAATTGACTCTTTGCGCTCGCGATTCACTTGCTCACCTTGTAATCACATCCATGTGCAGGCCGGCAACTCTATATTCGCCGGCCGTCCAGCACTAGTTCGTAGTCCGCCCGCCCGTTGGCGAGGCAGTGGCCGAGCCATTCGCCGAGAAAGCGGTTGGCCTGTTGCCGCTCATCCGCGCGCTGCATGCGCGGATTCGGATAGGTGTGGTCGACACCATCCGCACCGAGCGGCCTGCGCCCGTCGACGGCCACCACCTCCGCCATGCGCGCGTCGTGGTAAAGGCGCACGGTAATCTGCGGCGGCGCCAGCCAGCGGCGCTCGCCGCTCGCGGCCTCCGCGCTGAGGCGCACTTCCGTCGTGTAGCGGGAGCGCTCCAGTACCGCCAGCTCCAGCGCCCCGTGGGGCATACGGTAGCGCCAGTGCTGCCTGCTGGCGAGCTCCGGCAGCAGCTTGCACAGGCGCAGATAGTTGGCATCGCAGTCGGCGTGATAGGACGGCAGATCGACCCGGTAGGTCGACTTGCGACCGCCACTTCGCGGCAGATCCGCACGCCCGCACGCCTCTTCCCCGCGCTCTGCCGGGGCTTCCACCCCTGTCTCGCTCGGTAGGGCCATTATCGACACTCCAATTCTATTGTCGCCGTGACTCAGATCTCAGTTTGCGCGCCCTGCGGGCAATTGAGCGAAATCTTCGGTGACCGGTTGGGGTTTTAAGTTCGCGACAGCAGCCGTTGCCGGTGCAGCTGCAGCCATTGCAGACAGATCACGGTGGCGGCGTTGTCGATCGGGCAGCCGTCCGGGCCACCCGCCTCCATCGCCGCCACGACTGCGGAGCGCGGGAACACCCGCAGGCGGATATCCTCGTTCTCGTGTTGCAGGCCGAAGAGCCCTTCGGCATCGCTCAGATCCACCAGGGCGCAGTAGAGGTGCAGCCGCTCGGAGCTGCCGCCGGGACTCGGCATATAACTGCGCACAAAGTGCAGCTGCCCCACCTCCAGGCCGGCCTCCTCCTGCACCTCGCGCCTGGCGACCTCCTCGAGGGGCTCGCCCTCCTCCACCATACCCGCGACCACTTCCAGGCACCAGGGGCCGCCCGGGCGCTCCAGCGCGCCGACGCGGAACTGCTCCGTGAGCCCCACCAGATCCCGGTCCGGGTCGTAGAGCAGCACCCCCACCGCCGGGCCGCGCACGAACAGCTCGCGCTCGAACTCGCCGCTCCAGCCGCCGCGGTACAGGCGGTGGCGCAGCCGCAGGCGCAACATGGTGAAAAACCCCTTGAAAACCGCCTTGCGGTCTATGACATCCACCGCACCGCGGGTGAACCGGGGGGACAAATCGATACCGCTATCGCTCTCTTTCATTATCGCATCTCATCTCCGTGGCGGCCCGCCATCGCCGCCTTCCACTGCCGGGGCTATATCGCCGCCGGGCAACTGCTATACTCTGCGCCCACTTGAGCGCCCTCATCAGAAATACCAGACATCTCTGACTTAGCGGCCACACAAGTCACCCTATTGCAAATTTTCCCTGAATGCATCGAGAAGGCACCTTATGCGAGTGCTCAATATCGCCTATCAGCAACTGCGGCGCTACGGCAAGACCCGGGTCAGCTGGGCGCAGAAGCTGACTTTCGGATTGATCAAGAACGACCACTATACCCAGGTTTTCAGCGACCGCGACGTGGCCGCCTTCGAGGCGCCGCTGGGTATCCGCGACCTGGGCGTCGGCAAGGCCAACCGGCGCCTGCTGGAGACGGTCGAGGCCTTCGAACCGGATCTGGTCATCGCCGGCCACTGCGACATGATCAGCAACGACACCCTGAAGGCGATCAAGCGGCGCCTGCCCGAGTGCATCGTCGCCCACTGCAACAACGACCCGCTGTTCGTGCCCAGCAATGTCGAGCGCATCAAGCACCGTGCCGAAGTGGCCGATGCGATCTTCGTCTCCACCGGCCGGCGCGAACTGAACATCTTCGAGGGCATAGGGGCGCGTGTCTACCATATGCCCAACCCGGTGGACCCTTCGATCGAGAACCTGGACAACTCGACGCGCACCGACCTGCCCATCGACCTGCTGTTCTGCAGCAACAGCAACAATTTCACCAAGCGCCTGCAGATGGTCAAGAACCTGAAGGACGCGCTCGGCGATGAGCTGAATTTCAAAACCTACGGCAGCTTCGGCGAGGCGCCGGTGTGGGGCCGCGATTACGACCGCGCCCTGGCACAGACCAAAATGGGGCTGAATTTCAACCGCCAGGACACCCACTACTGGTATTCGTCCGCGCGCATGGCGCAGCTGGCCGGCAACGGCATACTGCAGTTCACCAGCGACAAGCTGCACTTCGACGAACTGCTGCCGCCGGAGAGCGTGGTCTACTTCAGCGACGAACAGGACCTGCTGGCGAAGATCCGCGAATTCCACCGCGACGACGCCAAGCGCCGCGCCTGGGCCGCGCGCGCGCGGGATTTTTTCCAGACGGAAATGAATTCGAAACTCTACGCGCAGTACATCGTCGAAGCCTCGACCCTGCAGCCCTTCAGCCACGACTATGTGTGGGCGCGCGATATCAACCTGGACGGCTCGCTCAAGTAGCGCCGCCGGGAAACACTCACTGAACACAGTCGATTATGAGCAAGCAGCCAATTCGAGTAGCCCAGGTTCTGGCCGGCGCGGAGCGCGGTGGGGCGGAAAACTTTTTCGTGCGCCTGGTGAGCGGACTGAACGAGCGCGCAGAAATCACCGAGAAGGCGTTTATCCGCAACCACGACCACCGCATACAGGCGCTGCGCAGCAACGGCGTGGAGACCCAGGGCTTCCGCTTCGGCGGCAAACTGGATTTCCTCGGCCGCCGCGAATACCGGCGGGCGCTGGGGGAATTCCACCCGGACATCGTCATGACCTGGATGGGCCGCGCCAGCATCTCCACCCCCCACTCGGACAGCTACCTGCTGGTGAACCGGCTGGGGCACTACTACGACCTGAAATACTACAGCCACGCCGACTACTGGATCGGTATCAGCAAGGGCATCTGCCAGCACATGATCGACGGCGGCTTCCCGAGAGAGCGCATCTTCCACATTCCGAACTTCGCCGACGAGACGCCGGTGGCGCCGCTGCCGAGAAACAGCTTCGACACACCGGA
The DNA here is from genome assembly GCF_056160225.1 of Microbulbifer sp. ABF4_143. Taxonomy (NCBI): domain Bacteria; kingdom Pseudomonadati; phylum Pseudomonadota; class Gammaproteobacteria; order Cellvibrionales; family Microbulbiferaceae; genus Microbulbifer; species Microbulbifer sp. ABF4_143. The sequence goes on along the minus strand of NZ_JBSWWT010000012.1, from coordinate 51,590 downwards.
AGACAGGCCGCTGATCCTCGCCGCAGGCCGCCTGCATGTGAACAAGGCGTTCGACGTACTGCTGCATTCGCTGACTCAGGTGCCCGACGCGATCCTGTGGCTGGCCGGCAGCGGCCCCGAGGAGAAAAAACTGAAAGCCCTGTGCCACACACTGGGTCTTGATGAGCGGGTGCGTTTCCTCGGCTGGCGCACCGATGTCACCGCGCTGATGCGCACCGCCGACCTGTTCGTGTGCCCGTCGCGACACGAGGGGCTGGGCTCCATCGTGATGGAGTCCTGGGCGCACCGCTGCCCGATCGTGGCGACCAACTCCCAGGGGCCCGGCGAGGCCATCACCGACGGCGTCAGCGGCCTGATCACGCCGATCGACGACGCCGACGCACTGGCGAAGGCCATCAACTCGGTGCTGGAGAATCCGGAGCTGCGCCAGAGTCTGATCGAGGGCGCGGCGGAAGTGTATGCGAGGGGCTATTCAAAGGCGCATATCGTCGACGCCTATATCGAGCTGTATCAGCAGCTGATGGCGAAGGGCCGCTCCTACCGGGAATGAGAAACTCCGGCTAGCGGGGCGGGAAACGGCTCAGCAGCAGCCCCATCTCCTCCCGCAGCCGCTGCTGCCTCAAAGCCGGGTCCTCGAAACGGGCGGCGGTAGAGCGCAGGCTGCCGGTCCACAGGGGCGAATTGTCCGCGGACATCACGTCCATCACCAGGGTGTTCTCCCGGTACTGGCGCACCTCCAGCGGCACCCGCCATCCCCAGCCCCAGTAGCGGTAGCCGCCGTAGAGGGCGAAGCTGTCCTCGTAGACCGCCACCTTCTCCACCGAGTGCAGCTGCACGCGCACCAGGAAGTCCGCGCTCTCGGGGCTGTCCGCCGACATATAGCGCCGGCGCAACATATCGTCCGCCGCCCGCTTCACGCGCTTGATCTCCAGCGGCGACACCGGGCCGGTGGCGAGGGGATCGAGCAGGTAATAGCTGTGCAGCCTGGAAAAATCCGCCTCCGGATCATAGTCCACCGCAACCGGCGGCGCCGACACACAGCCGGCCAGCAACAGCAATATCAGGGCCACTGCACTGGCCCGCAATTTGGCACTCATGCCTATCTCCTATGCAGAAATTCTGAAGACTCGGCATCCGTACCGAAGAGGTCGCTCCCTATTGGCGGCTTCAGTAAGCCGCCGGCAGATCCTTTAACAGCTCCCGGACCGCGGCGCCGATCACGCGCTGGCGCTCCTCGGCGCTCTCCGGGCGCGTCAGCAGTTTGGTGGCGCTGCCACCCCAGATGGCCGGGCCGCCGGCGCGGCCTATGCCCAGGGTCAGGGTGACGCGCGGCGCGCCGGTGCGCGCCGGCAACTCGACCACGTCGGAGGGCGCATTGCTGTCGAACTGCGCATCCCAGCTGGGATTGCTCGGATCGCCGGAGAAGTGCTCCTCCACCACCGCCACCTGGTAGTCCACCAGCATATCCGCGCGCGCGGCATCCTCGACCTGGCGGTAGCCGCGCGCGCGCAGCGCCGCGGACACGGCCGCGCGCATCTCCTCATCCAGCTCCACCAGCTGCGCCGAGGCGTCCGGCACGTCGCTGAGTGCCGCCTGGCCCCAGGCGTAGGTGGAGAAGGCCACCGGCGCCGCGCCAGACTCGACGCGCTGCACATCCATCTCCTGGCAGGCCGTCAGCAGCAGTCCGAACAGGCCGATCAGTAGAACTCTCATGGTAACTCCCTTTGCTGGTCTTATTTGGCCGGCTCGGCGGCAACGCATATTTCTATTTTAGGGCTCCAGCCGAACCACTCGGGCTTGGCCTCTGGGTAGAGCGGGTAGTGGCTGCCCGATTCCACCTCCAGCCCCATCTGCGGCGCCTCCGGCGTCGCGAAGGCGATACCGCCGGCGAGCAGCGCCTGGGTGGACTCGGTGTTGATCGTCAGGCCCGTTTTCAGGCCGAAATTCACCTCCACCCCGCTGGCGTTCCAGAACACCGTGTGTTCGCGCACCAGTGTGCGGTAACAGGGCTCGATATGTACATAGATATAAACCCGGTCCGCCAGTTCCCCGAGCGCGAATCCGGTCACTTCGCCCACCTGCACCTGGCGGTAGTAGACCGGGCTGCCCGCCGTCAGGGAACCGCGCCGCGGCGCGTCGAGAATCACCGTCAGCCCCGGGCGGCTCATGGTATCGGCCAGATCCTCTTTCGGCGGCTCCGGCAGCGCCACGAATTCCGTCCGGGCGGCGCCGCCGCCGGGCTCCAGCGCCAGGTAGCGGCCGCCGATCAGCGTATCCAGGTTGGACACCCCGCGCAGGCCTATCTGCGGCGACACCACCCAGATGCGCGTGCCCTCGCGGGCGAAGCGCTCGCCGCGGCGGTACAGCTTGGCGGTGGCGCGCACCGAACCCAGGTCTTTCTGCAGGCGCAGGCGGGTTATCTCCCCCACCTGTATGCCCTTGTAGCGCAGCGGCGCGCCCACCTTGAGCCCCTCGGCGCTGTCCAGCGCGATCTGGATTGCGAGCCCCTCCTCCAGCGCCGCCTCGCGGCTGCTGTAGAGCGGGAAGCGGTCGCCGTTGTTGACCGCGCCGGCGCCCTGCCGCGCCTGCGGCGGGCTGCCGAAGGCGATGCCGCCGCGCACCAGTGACAGCAGCGAGTCCGCCTCCACCTCGATACCGCTCAGGCTGGCGCTCGCGCGCAGGCCGCTGATGTTCCAGAAGCGGGTTTCCTTGTTGACCAGGTGGGCGTAGCGCGGCTCTATCACCACATAGACCTCCACCCCGTCGCGGCGCAGCTCCATGCCCTGTACCCTGCCCACCTCGATGCGGCGGAAATAGACGGAGGCGCCGCGCTGCAGCGAGCCGGGGTTGCGCGCGGTCAGGCGCAGGTGCAGGCCCGGCACGCGCGGGTCCATCGGCGGCGCCGAGGCGCGCGCGTCGAAGCTGCGCAGGGAGCGCTCGCCGCGGCGCAGATCCACCTCGATGCGGTTGCCCTTGAGCAGGTCGTTGAGGCCGCTGGCGAAGTCCAGCGTCGGCGGCGCCAGCCAGAAGCGGGTGTTTTCGCTCAGCAGGTCGTCGGTGATCGGGTCCATCAGCACGCGCACTTCCATGCCGGTCATATGCCGGCTGGCCTTGACCTCGCTCACCTCGCCCACCTGTATGCCCTGGTAGTAGACCTTGGTGCTGCCGGCGCTGACATTGACACCGCGATCGAAATTCAGCGTCACCGGAATGCCCGCTTCCGCGGCGGCAAAGCTGCGGTACAGCTTGTACTCGCTGCCGTTGACCGCCAGCGGCGACTGGCGCTGCGCCTCCGGGGTGTGGAAACTGACCCCGCCCGCCACCAGCGCGGCCAGGGATTCCAGGTTCACCGTGATGCCGCCGATGCCGCCCTCCACCGATATCCCGGAGCTGTTCCAGAAGCGGCTGCCGCGGTGCACCAGGTGGGCGAACTCGCGGCGGATAAACAGCCCTATCTCCACCTCGTTGCCGTCCTCGTCCAGGCTGTAGTCCTCCACCTGGCCGACCCGCAGCTGGCGGTAGTAGACCGGCGAGCCCCGGTTCAGCGAGCCGAGCCGCGGCGCCTTCAGCACCACCCGCAGGCCGTCGCCGCGCACGAAGGCGGGCGGCTTGTCGAGGGCGGTGAATCTGCGTTTGCGCCTGCCGCTGCCCGGCTCTACCGCGATGTAATTGCCGGAGACCAGGGTCTCCAGACCGCGCACGCCGGTGATGGTGAACTCCGGCCGCACCACCCAGAAATCCGTGCCCTCCACCAGCAGGTGCTCGGCGCTGCGGTTGAAATCCACCTCCGCCAGCACGCCATCGGCGCCGTCGAGTTCCGAGGCGTTCGGCACCAGGCGGAAGTCCCGCACCACACCGATATCGACGCCGGAGTATTTCACCGCCGTCTTGCCCTTGACCAGGCCGTCGCCGGAATGGAACAGGATGGTGGCCCTGATATCCCCCTGGGTGACATCCCGGTACAGCAGCCACACCGCGATCAGCGCCGCGATCAGCGGCAGTATCCACACCAGCGGCAGGCCGCGGCTGCTGCGTACCACCCCCTGCTGGGGCCCGCTCTCTTCGGGAAAGCCATCAGCCATTCCCGCCCCCCCGCCGATCGCGATCGGCATTGCGGCCAGCGGCATCCCGGCGCTCGTCGTAGGCGTCCCAGATCAGGCGCGGGTCGAAGCTGCGCGCCGCCATCATGGTCACCACCACCACGGTGGCGAAGGCCGTGCTGCCGGGACCTGCGGCCACCTGGGCCACCACCCCCATATCCACCAGTGCCACCAGGATGGAAATCATAAACAGGTCCAGCAGCGACCAGCGGCCGATACCGGAGACCACCCGGTAGAGCTTCATCGCCTGCTGCGGCACCAGCGGCAGGCGCAGCTGTATCTGCACCAGCAGCAGCGTCAACCCCACCAATTTCATGACCGGCACCGCGATGCTGGCGACAAAGACGATCAGCGCTATACCCCAGAGGCCGGCGTTATACAGCTGCATCACACCGCTGATGATGGTGCTGGGTTCCCCGGAGCCCAGATAGATGACGGTCATCACCGGCAGGATGTTTGCCGGCAACAGCAGCAGCGCGCCGGTGATCGTCAGTGCCCAGGTCAGCATCAGGCTGCCGTCGATGCGCCCGTGCACCCGCCCGCCGCAGCGCGGACAGTTGCAGCGGCCGCCGGGCGGCAGCGCCACCAACTGGTGGCAGCTGAGGCAGCTGGTGAGGCCGTGTTGCAGACCCTTCTGCACGCGGCTCACGTCGACTCCCCGGCGCCCGTCACCGGGCGCTGCCGGCGCCCGGCCATCCGCGTCCAGATCGCGTGGGGATCGAAACTCAGCGTGGTCAGGTTGGCCACCAGCATCATCGCGACGAAACAGTAGAGGCCGGGCTTCACTTCCATCTTGCCCAGGTCGCTCATCTTGATCAGCGCCACCAGTATGCCGAGCATATACACGTCCAACATGCCCCACTCTTTCAGGTGCAGGTACCAGCGCACCGCCGCTGCCACCGAGCGGTCGAGAAACGCCCAGGCGCTGCCCCAGCAGATAAATCCCAACAGCAGAAACTTGCCCAGCGGCGCCAGCACGCTGCAGAAAAGCACCAGCGTGGACAGCCAGATATAGCCGGCGTCGTACAGGGACATGACGCCGTTCAGCAGCGTATTGTCGGCGCCGAAGGCGAAGATGGAGAAGTGGATCAGCGGCAGGCTCGCGGAGGGGATAAACAGCAGCAGGCCGGTCAGGCTCAGGGCCGCCGTGTAGCGAATGCTGTTTTTCGCATGGCGGTGCAGAGTGGCACCGCAGCGCGGACAGGCCAGCTTCCGCCCCGGCGGCGCCAGCGCGTTCGTCAGCAGCAGGTCGCACTCGTGGCAGGCGCGCCGCCACACTGTCGACCTCTTGTCTCGCCCGTCGTCCATTGGCCGGGTAGTCCTTGCCTTTTTCTGCACGATGTTTGCCGCATCCAAAAAGGTTGCGGGCGCGTCTATTGAAATATCGCACCGCGGCCTCACCCTCTGCCGCGGTGAAATTACCGTTAACCCGGCAACGGGTTCACGCGGCACAGGGATATGCCGCCGCCGGCCCCGGGCCGGCACGAGCCGGCAAAATACCGGCAGATCCGTGTATCTGCGCCAGTGTTTTGCCGGCAGCACTCGAATAGATAGGAGATCTATTCGAGTGCAGGATTTACAAAGAGCTGACCGGTAACCGCACATTCGCGTCGGTTTAACGAAGATATACCAAAAAGCCGCAACCGTCGCCTCGACGCCCCTGCGGCCCCCGGGTACACTCTCGCGACTGCATTTGGGGAGACTGGCAGCAATAAACACTTCGCGAGTTTCGGGGGGCTCTCCGCACCATCTGCAGCCCGGCCCCGCTGCTCCGAAGAAGTTGACGCTTGAAGACCGCACCCGCCACAGGAAGTTGAAACAGATGAAAAGAAGTGATCGCTCCGAATCGCGAGGCCGCCAGCGGCGCCCGCGCAAGACTCATATCATAGCGGCCTTGAGGGCGCAGGCTTTCGCGGCGCTGAAGGCTCCGCTCGCCGCCGCCGTGCTGGGCCTCGGCGCCATGCAGGCCCAGGCCGATACCCTGTGGGAGGTCTACCTGCAGGCACTGGACAACGACCAGCAGCTGGCCGCCGATCGCGCCGCCTATCACGCCGGTCTGGAAGCCAAGAACCTGGGCCGCTCCGCGCTGTTGCCGCAGATCAACGCCTCGGCCGAGGTCGCCAGGAGCAAGATCGATGCCACCCGCGTACAGACCCAGGGCGCGGGTGTGGACGATCAGGCGGACCTGATCAGCTTCCCGGTGAAGTCCAACACCGACACCGACGACCGCACCTATTCCGCCAGCCTGACTCAGGCCATTTTCGACGCGCCCGCCTGGTTCGGCTACAAGCAGGGCAAGACGGCCAGCGAACAGGCCGCGGCAGAATTCAGCGCCAACCAGCAGGAGATGATGCTGCGCGTGGCCACCGCCTATTTCGACGTGCTGCGTGCCCACGACGTGCTCGAGGCCGCGCTGGCCGAGGAGGAGGCGCTGGCCAAGCAGCTGGAGCAGACCCAACAGCGCTTCGAGGTGGGCCTGACCGCGATCACCGATGTGTACGACTCCCAGGCCGCCTACGACAGCGCCGTGGCCCGCCGCCTCACCGCACAGGACAATCTGCTGAGCAACTTCGACGCCCTGTCCGTGCTCACCGGCACGCACCACGACTCGGTCGCGCCGCTGGTGGATACCTTCAATGTCGCGCCGCCGGAACCCGTGGACCGCAGCGCCTGGGTGGACTTCGCGCTCGCCAACAACTTCGACCTGAAGGCCGCGCGCCTGGCCGCCGAGGCCGCCCGCTACGGCGCCCGCGCCGCCGCCAGCGAGCACCTGCCGACCCTGACCGGATCGCTGACCTACCGCAAGGACATCAGCGACGGCGATACCGACGCCACCGCCTTCGGCAGCACCGACAACTTTCCCGTCGACGACGAGATAGAGACCAAGATCGCCGCCATCCGCCTCGACGTACCCATCTTCACCGGCGGCCGCCTCAGCGCCAGCCGCCGCGAGGCCCGCAACCTGGCCTTCCAGGCCGAGGATCTGCGCAACCTGGCGGAGCGCAATACGGTGCAGAACACCCGCACCCTGCACCGCGCCGTGGTGACCGATGTCTCTCGCGTGGAGGCGCGCCGGCAGGCGGTGGTATCCGCCAAGAGCGCACTGGACGCGACCCAGGCCGGCTACGAGGTGGGCACGCGCAATATCGTCGACGTGCTGCTGGCCCAGCGCACCCTGTTCCAGTCACAGACCGACTACGCGAACGCGCTCTACGACTACATCCTCAATACCCTGAGCCTGAAGCGCGTGGCCGGCCTGCTGGCCCCGGACGACCTGCAGCAGCTGGAGGCCAAACTGAATCCGGCGCAGCCGGTGACCCGCATCACCGAGACCGGCGCGCCGACGCTCTCCAAGTAACCCTCCGCGGGGGCAAGCTGTGATTTTCTCGATCTCGGTTTGCCCCGCCTGCCGCCAAGCAATCCTGTTAGCCAGGTCCGTGGCGGAGCCTTCGCATATCGGTAACAGACCCGCCGACCTTCTGCGGGAAATACCGGAAAAACACCGAGCCCATTTTGCAGGGGCAGATACCCGGCGGGCTTCCGCCCTACAAACCCCGGGTCAAATCCTCGATCTCATCCAGCAGCCGCCGCAGCGCGCCGCTGTTTTCCCGCGCGACCGCCCTGCCGCGCTCGCCGGCACTGTGCCGCAGCGCCTCGTCGTCCAGCCACTCGCGCACCTGGTCTGCCAGCTGCTCCGCACTCTCCGCCACGCGCATGCCGCCCGCGCCGCGCAGCAGTTCGGCGACGGTGGCGAAGTTGTGCAGGTGCGGGCCGCACACCACCGGCACCCCCCAGGCGGCCGGTTCGATCATGTTGTGGCCGCCCACCGGCACCAGACTGCCGCCGACAAAGGCGATATCGCAGGCGCCGTAAAACTTCAGCAGTTCGCCCATGGTGTCGCCGAGCAGTATCTGGTGATGCGCATCCGGCAGGCCGCCGTCGCTGCGGCGCAACAGTCTGAAATGGCGCTCGCGGCACAGGCGCGCGACGCTGTCGAAGCGCTGCGGGTGGCGCGGCACCAGCACCAGCAGCAGGTCGGCCAGCTCCGGCGAGCGCAGCAGGCGCGCGAAGGCGTCGAGGATGGTCTCCTCCTCGCCGTCGTGGGTGCTGGCCGCCAGCCAAACCCTGCGGCCCGAGCGGCCGCGCCACTGGTGCGCCAGCGCCTGGGCCTCACTCTCCAAGCCGAGATCGATACTCAGGTCGAACTTGATATTGCCGCTGGCGGTGACCCGCTCCGGCGGCAGGCCGAGCGCCACGAAGCGCTCGGCGTCCGCGGCGTACTGGGCCACCACCCGGGTCAGGTTGCCGAGCATGGCCCGGGTCAGGCGCGGAAAGCGGCCGTAGCCGCGCGCGGACTTTTCGCTGAGGCGCGCATTGGCAAGCAGCGTGGGGATATTGCGCTCGGCGCACAGGGCGAGCAGGTTCGGCCACAGCTCGGTCTCGATGATCAGCAGCCGGTCCGGGCGCAGCGCGTCGAGAAACGGGCGCAGGCATTCGGGCAGGTCGTAGGGCAGGTAGTAGTGCAGCAGCCGCCCGCCGAGCAGCGGCTTCAGGGCCGCGCGCACCCTCTCCGAGCCGGTGGGCGTGGTGGTGGTCACCAGCCACTGCCAGTCGGGATGGCGCGCGGCCAGCTGTTCGATCACCGGCACCGCCGCCAGCGTCTCCCCCACCGATACCGAGTGCACCCAGACCAGCGGCGCGCGGCTGGCGCGCTCCGGCACACGGCCGATGCGCTCGCGCAGCCGCTGGCGATACTCCGGCTGCACCCGGCCGCGCCAGTAGAGGCGGGCAAAAATGATCGGCAGACTGACGCGCAGCAGCCAGGTGTAAATAAATCCCATAGACAAGCGGTTCACTGATTGACGATTGCGGCCCCCGGCTCGCCTCACTGGCCGGACCGCGCCTGGAATCTGTTATTCTACCTGCCAATTTGCCGATTGCCCCGCTCGCGCGATCGGCGCCCGTAACAAATGATCTGCCGTGACAACCCAAGAGAAACGGCCCGGCGCGGTGAAACCGATGCGCGTAGTGATGCTCAGCAACGAATTTCCTCCCAGCGTAGGCGGCGTACAGACCCATGTGCTGGAGCTCTCGCGCGCCCTGGTGCGGGCCGGACACCGGGTGCGGGTGATCACGCGGCTCAAACCCGGGCTGGCGCAACGGGAGCTGGTGGACGGCGTGGAGGTCCAGCGCCTGCGCCTGCCCAAAAGCCACCTGCTCTACGACTGGCTGCTGGCGCGCACACTGAAAAAAATCGTGCAGTCGGAGGCTGTGGATATCGTGCACGTGCACGGCATGCGCCCGCTGAACGCCTGCCGCGACCTGCCCTGCCCGGTGATATTCACCAACCACACCTCGGCGTTTGTGCGCCGCGCCTCCGGCGGCGAGCGGCGCCAGCGCAAATCCCTCGCGCAGCTGAAGTGCGCCCGCGAGGTGCTGGCCGTGAGCCCACTGCTATTGGAAAAAACACGGGCCTGCGGCTACCGGCGGCCGGTGACGCTGATCACCAACGGCGTGGACCCGGAGCGGTTTTGCCCCGGCCCTTCGGAGCTGCGCGCGCGCCTGGGCATCGACGGGGACGCCTTCGTGGTGGCCGTCGCCTGCCGCCTGGCCAAGGTCAAGGGCATACGCTACCTGGCGCAGGCGGTGGCCGACATAGACGATCCCAGACTGCACCTGGTGATCGCCGGTGACGGGGAGGAGCGGCGGGCGATAGAGACCATTCTCGCCGGCAAGATCGCCAGCGGCCGCGCACACCTGCTGGGCCCGGTGGACAACCGGGAGATGCCGGAAATTTACCGGGGCGCCAACGCCTCTGCGCTGCCCTCGCTGATGGAGGGCACCAGCGTCGCCGGCCTCGAGGCCATGGCCTGCGGGCTGGCCATGGTGGGCACGCGGGTCGGCGGCAATCCGCTGATCATCGAAGAGGGCGAGACAGGCCTGCTGGTGGAGCCCGGCAACCCGCAGCAGCTGCGCGGCGCCCTGGAGACGCTGCTCGCGGATCCGGCGCGCGCCGAGGGCATGGGCCGCGCCGCGCGTGCACGCGTCGAGCAGTCTTTCACCTGGGCGCGGATCGCGGCGCAGGTGTGCGAGCGCTACGAGTCCCTGCTGTGCAGCGCCCACGCCGAGGCGTCATGACTCCTCCGGCCGGCTCCTCTATAATGCCCCGCGAACACCCTGCCAGCCCCTCTTCGCCCGAGCCTCTGTGAGATAGCCAATGATTGTTACGCAACTGCTGCCCGCCTTGAATTCGGGCGGGGTGGAGCGCGGCACTGTGGATTTCGCCCGCGCGCTGGTGGAAGCCGGGCACGAGTCCATCGTTATTTCCAGCGGCGGCCGTCTGGTCGAGCAGCTCGAGCGCGAGGGCTCGCGGCATATCACCCTGCCGATCCACAGAAAATCCCTCGCGAGCCTGTGGCAGGTCCGCCCGCTGCGCCGGCTTCTGAGCGAACTGAACGCGGACATACTGCACGTGCGCTCCCGCGTGCCGGCCTGGCTGACCTACCTGGCCTGGAGGAAGATGCCCGCGGCCACGCGCCCACGCCTGGTCAGTACCGCCCACGGTCTCTATTCGGTCAACCGCTACAGCGCCATCATGGCGAAAAGCGAACAAGCCATCGCGATCTCGGAGTGCGTGCGCGACTACCTGCTGAAAAACTATCCGAACGATCTGCGCCGGCCGCCGCTGGTCGTCTACCGCGGCGTGGATACGCGGGAATTCCACCCCCAGGTACAGCCGCCGCCGGAGTGGCTGGAAAAAACCTGTGGCGAGTTTCCGCAACTGCGCGGCAAACGCTGGCTGCTGCTGCCGGGGCGCCTGACGCGCTGGAAGGGCCAGGAGGATTTTATCGATCTGATGGCGCGCCTCGCCGAGAACTACGCAGATATCCACGGCGTCATCCTCGGCGGCAGCGAGCCGAACAAGGCGCACTACGAAGAGGAACTGAAACAGCGGGTGCGCGATCGCGGCATCGAAGCGCGCGTCAGCTTTGTCGGCCACAGGTCCGATATCCGCTACTGGTACAGCCAGTCGGCGATGGTGTTCAACCTGTCACAGCGCCCGGAGCCCTTCGGGCGCACGGTGATCGAGGCCGCGGCCATAGGCACGCCGGTGGTGGGCTACGATATCGGCGGCCCGGCGGAGTCGCTGCGCGCCTGTTTTCCCCGCGGGCTGGTGGACAGATCGGATCCGCAGGCGCTCTACAACACGGTCGCGACACTGCTCGACGGCCCCGCGGAAAAGGCGACGCTGGCCGCGGAGTTCACCCTGGAAACCCAGGCCCGGCGCACCATCGAGATCTACCGCTCGCTGCTCGAAGAGCGGGCGGCGCGCCGCAATTTACAGGGGGGCCGCAATGATTGATCTGAGCCACAGCGAGCCCTTCGCCAGCGGCGGCAACCGTTTCTGCTACCGCCACCCGCAGGACCCGAACCTGTGCGTGAAAGTGATGCGCCCGGGGCGCACCGCGGAGCTGCTCGGGCGCGCGCCCTGGTACAAGCGCTGGCGCGGCGAGGACTACTTCGACGATAACCTGCGCGAACAGGAGGGCTATGCACAGCGCGCGCTGGCGCGCGGCGACGAGGTGCTGTGGCGACATCTGCCGCGCTGGTACGGCATACAGCAGACGAGCCTCGGCCCCGGGGCGGTGACCGACATGATCCTGGATGGCGCGGGCGAGCCGGCGCCGACACTGCGCCAGTACCTGAACCGGCACGGCCTCGACAGCGAGGTACACGCGGCGCTGCAGCGCTTCGCCGACTGGCTGCTGCAGTGCGGTGTGCTGACCAAGAACCTGATCGCGCACAACCTGGTGCTGCGCGAAGAGCGCGGGCAGCTGGAAATCTACCTGATCGACGGCCTCGGCAGCGCCGCCTTCCTGCCGCTGCCGGAAATTTCCGACTACTTTGCCGAGCGCTATATCCGCCGGCGCATAGAGCGCATGTGGCTGCGCGTGGAGTGGGAGATCTCGGACAAGAAGATGCCGTGGCGGAAATTCGAGGCGCGCGGGGTCCGGCGTTAAGCCCCCGCCCGGCCTATCGCTATTCGTCTACCGGCAAACCGCAGCGGCGCAGCAGCGCCCGCGCGCAGACCCGGTACTGGTCGAGCGGTTCGCGCGGCCGCGGCGGCGCGACCACATCCTCCACCCGGTCCGTGACCAGCCCCTGGTCCACCAGCCGCTGCACCGCCGCGCGCACCTTGTTCGCCCGCCTGCGGCTCGGCACGCGCAGGATGCCCACCCGAGCGCGGCTCTGCAGGGACTCGAACACCATCGAGATGCTGTCCTCGCTGACCCAGATCTGCTCCGCAGCGGCCATCTGCTCCTGCACCCAGCCCGGCGCACACCGGCGCCAGTCGATCGCCCGCACCCCGGCGGCGGAAAACTGCTCCAGGGTGCCGGCCGGTGTGCGCCGGCTGTCGGACAGCTGCCACTCGAGCGGCGCCCGCAGCAGCTGCTGCACCTGCCGCTGCACCGATCCCGCATCCCAGTCGAAGTGCTTGCTGGGCCCGCCCAGCAGTATCAGGCCGCGCCCCGGCGTCATCCGCCCCCGGGGCAGCGGCTCGGTGAGCGCGCCCTGGCTCAGGATCACATTTTCCAGCGGCGGCGGCCGGTCGTGCTCCGGCACTATGGCGAAGTCGAACCAGCGAAACGGCAGCAGCGGCAGGTTGATCGCCACTGCACGGCCGCCGTAGCGGCGCCGCGCCGCCAGCAGCGGCAGGCGGGTGCGGCGGCCGGTGCCGAGCAACAGGTCCGGCCGCGGCAGCCCGCGCAGCTGCGGCGCCTCGCCGAACAGCAGTCGCGCAGCGGATACCGAAGCGGGAATATCGAAGCACTCCAGGCTGCCGGCAAAGCCGTCGCGCAGGCCGGCCACCAGCGCCGCACTCTGCTTTTCGTGGGCGCGGTTGCCGTCGAGAAAGCGCCAGACGGTCAGTTGCAATGGATATGGCCTCTGTCTATCGGAAAAGGCGCAAAGCATAGCCCAGAGCCCCGCGTCGCGCTAATCCCCGCACCGCCGGGAGCGTTCGGGCATTTCGCCATTCTCGGGTACAATTCCGCCGGCCCGGCCCTGTGCCGGACCCGCACTGATCACCTCATCGACGAAGTTGGGATACGCGAATGAATGTAACTGTATTTGGCACCGGCTATGTGGGCTTGGTTCAAGCGGCGGTGCTGGCCGAAGCCGGCCACAAAGTCTTCTGCATCGATATCGATGAGGACAAGATCGAGGGCCTGAAGCAGGGCCGGGTGCCGATTTACGAGCCGGGCCTGACGCCGCTGGTGGAGCGCAATATCGCCACCGGTAATCTGCAGTTCAACACCGACGCCAAGACCGGTGTCGAGCACGGCGAGATTATCTTTATCGCCGTGGGCACGCCGCCGGACGAGGACGGCTCCGCCGACCTGCGCCACGTGCTGACCGTGGCCAGAACCATCGCCGAACATATGGGCGAGCCGAAGATCGTCGTCAACAAGTCGACGGTGCCGGTCGGCACCGCCGACAAGGTGCGCGAGACCATCGCGGGCGAACTGCAGAAACGCGGCCTGCCGGAGCTGGCCTTCAACGTGGTGTCCAACCCGGAATTCCTCAAGGAGGGCTCCGCCGTCTCCGACTGCATGCGCCCGGACCGCATCATCATTGGCACCGACAGCAAAGACGCGGAGGAGGCGCTGCGCCAGCTGTACGCGCCCTTCAACCGCAACCACGAAAAGATCATGGCCATGGACGTCAAGAGCGCCGAACTGGCCAAGTACGCGGCCAACTGCATGCTCGCGACCAAGATCAGCTTTATGAACGAGATGGCGGAAATCGCCGACCGGGTCGGCGCCGACATAGAACAGGTGCGCCAGGGCATCGGCTCGGATCCGCGCATCGGCTACCACTTCATCTACGCCGGTATCGGCTACGGAGGCTCCTGCTTCCCGAAGGACGTCAAGGCGCTGGTCACCACCGCCGGCAAGCTGGGCATCTCGCCGGATATCCTGACCTCGGTGGAGAAGCGCAACCAGCGCCAGAAACACTACCTGCTGGAGAAGATAGCCGCGCACTTCGGCGAGGATCTGAGCGGCAGGACCTTCGCCCTCTGGGGCCTGGCCTTCAAGCCCAATACCGACGATATGCGCGAGGCGCCGAGCCGCGTGCTGATGGAAGAGCTGTGGCGCCGCGGCGCCCGGGTGCAGGCCTTCGACCCGCAGGCGATGGAGGAGTGCCAGCGCATCTACGGCGTGCGCGCAGACCTGCAGCTGTGCGGCACCAAGGAGAGCGCCCTGGCCGGCGCCGACGCGCTGATCATCGCCACCGAGTGGCAGCAGTTCAAGGCGATAGACGTCAAAGCGGTCACCTCGGGCCTGAACAAGCCGGTGATCTTCGACGGCCGCAACCTCTACGACCCGAAGCAGCTGGCCCGCGCCGGTATCGAATACTACTGTGTGGGCCGCCCGCGGGTGGCAGCCGGGTAAAAACCTCTCTGGGCAGCGCTTTACTCCCCGCCCCCCCGGGCGGGGAAGGCGGCCCTCAGTATATGGGTCGCCACGCCGGCGCAGACCAGCCCGAACACATAGCCGCCGCTGGCAAAAAACAGGTAGGACTCGAAGCAGTTGATCACCAGCCAGTAGAGGGAGAAGCTGAGGAAAAACAGCAGAATATCCCCGGGCATCCCCCCCCGGCGCCAGGTCCTCACACTCGCCAGCAGCAGCCAGCCCATCAGCGCCAGCCACAGCAGACTGCCCAGCAGGCCGTTGTTCACCTGCAGGTCCAGATAGCTGTTGTGCAAATGCCCCATGATATCTTTCAGGTGCTGGGGCATGGTCGGCGAGTGCTCTATCACCAGGCCGCGCCCCTTGCCGCCCCAGCCCAACAGCGGTCGCTCCTGAATCCAGGGCAGCGCCTCCACCCAGGTGTGCACGCGAATACCGGTGCTGGTGAAGGGCACGCCCTCGATATCCCCGGCGAGCACCGCGTCGATGGTGTCGCTCTCATATCCCAGCCGCTCGGCGACGATATCGCCGAACCTGCCCCCGAGCGCCACCAGCAACAGCAGCCCCAGGAGTCCGGCGCCGATCAGGCGCCGCCCGCCGCCCGGCCCGAGCCGGAGCAGCAGCGCGCGAATACCGACGGCGCCTAAGAACAGCGCCGCCAGGCAGAGCCCCAGCCACACACCGCGGGTCTGGGCGTAGAGCACCGCCAGCGTGCAGATGGCCACCGCCGCCAGCCACAACAGCGCGACTATCGAAAAGGGTTTCGCGGCGCGCAACAGGCGCGGCGCCAGCACCAGCAATCCGAGCAGCGCGGTGCCGAACAGCATCGCCGAGTGCTGGGCGTTGTGAATACCGAAATCGATACGCTTACCGGCAGCGCCGGCGGCCCACTCGGCGAAGCCGCCGCCGACCACCCAGGGCACCAGCAGCAGCGACGCCAATGCCACCAGCCACAGGATCAGCGTGTTGCGGGTGCTGCCGCCCAGCCAGCAGGCAATGGCCGCGAACGCAAACCAGTTCCCCAGGCGGTGCATCTTCGGCGAGGACTCGGCCCACTCCGGGTGCGAGAGCAGTACCCCGGCCCAGGACAATATCTGAATCAGAATCGAGGCGGCGAACAGCCAGGCCACCGGAGAGCGCAGCAGGTGGCGCCCGTGGCGGAACACCGCCCAACCGGTAACCAGCACCAACAGAATCTTGAGGGGACCGGCGCCATCTTCGCTCAGAGGCCAGACAAAGGCGTTCAGCAGAATAACCAGGGCGCCGAACAGCTGTAGCGGGGGGGGGAGATCCAGCAGGCGATTGGGTTGCCACAGAGGGCGCTCCGCGCCAAGCAGCCTTCCCGAAATACTACCTAGAGAAAACAAAAGCCGCCCCCGAAACCCGTAGTGGACGGCGGCCGGATGGCCGCCGCAAAGGCGGGCTATTTTACGGGAGATCGCGACCCAGCTCTACACACGGGCGCCGGAGGAGGCGGCCGCTGTGCGCTATCGCACACGGGTACAGGCGGCGGCTGCCTATACCGCCGCCAGCCGCCCCTCTTCGCCGAGATTGGGCTCGGATACGTCGCTCAGCCAGCCCAGGTGTGCCTGGCTCCTGCCCTGCACCACGTCGAAGTAGAGCCCCTGCAGGCGCTTGGTGATCGGGCCGCGGCGGCCCGCACCAATGGTGCGGCCGTCGAGCATGCGGATCGGCAGCACCTCGGCGGCGGTGCCGGTAAAGAAGGCCTCGTCGGCGATATAGACCTCGTCGCGGGTGATGCGCTTCTCCACCACCTGGTAGCCGCACTCCCGCGCCAGCTCGATGACGGTGTTGCGGGTGATGCCGTCCAGGCAGGAGGTCAGCTCCGGCGTGTAGAGGACGCCGTCCGCCACGATAAAGATATTCTCGCCACTGCCTTCGGCCACATAGCCCTCCGGGTCCAGCAGCAGCGCCTCCTCGCAGCCGTTACGCACCGCCTCCTGCAGGGCCAGCATCGAGTTGATGTAGTTGCCGTTGGCCTTGGCCTTGCACATGCTGATATTCACATGGTGGCGGGTGTAGGAGGAGGTGTTCACCTTGATACCCAGCTCGCGCGCCTCCGGCGTCATATAGCTGGGCCACTCCCAGGCGGCGACGATCACATGGGTCTGCAGTGCGTCGGCGCGCAGGCCCATACCCTCGGAGCCGTAGAAGGCCATCGGCCGCAGATAGGCCTCGCGCAGATTGTTCTCGCGCACCACCAGCCGCTGGGCCTCGTTCAGCTGCTCGGCGTCGAACGGCATCGGCATATTCATGATCTTGGCGGAGCGGAACAGGCGCCGCGTGTGGTCCTGCAGGCGGAAAATACTGGTGCCGCCACCGGTCTCGTAGGCGCGGACGCCCTCGAAGACGCCCATGCCGTAGTGCAGTGTATGGGTGAGCACATGGACCCGCGCATCGCGCCAGGGAACCAGCTCGCCGTCAAACCAGATAACGCCGTCACGGTCGGCAAAAGACATGGGGAAACTCCTACAAATTTCGCTATCTGCACTCTGTAGGGGGCGGGGCGAGAGCCGGGACCAGCCGCGGCCAGCGACCGCTCCTACAGGGTGAAACCCGATAAAAACAGTGTAGGCAGCGGAGCCCGCGGCAATTTACTTAGCCGAGCAATTGCTGCCAGTTTGTTTGAACGGTCTTTCTTTCCGCTTTGAATTGGTCACCGCTAACAACGCCCGGCAATTGTTGTAGTGCCAGGCGGTGACCTTCAGATCGGTAGGCTTTGTAGGCGTCGATCAGATGCTCGGCTTGGTGGGCCGGCATCAGGCCCGCGTCGATCAGACGCTCGAGAATGCGGATATTGTCGGTGTAACGCACTATCGACGGCGCTTTGTGCGCCCAGGCCAGTGCTGCATATTGAACCATAAATTCAATATCGACAATACCGCCCGGACCCTGCTTCAGATCGAAGTTTTTATCGTTGCTCTTATCCAGGTGCGCGCGCATTTTGTCGCGCATGGCGACCACTTCCTCGCGCAATTTATTCGCGTCCCGCGCCTGGCAAAGCAATTCCAGCCGCAGCCGCTCGAAGTCCGCGCCGAGCCGCGCGCTGCCGGCCACCGGGCGCGCGCGCACCAGCGCCTGGTGCTCCCAGGTCCAGGCGCTCTCGCGCTGGTATTTCTCGAAGGCCGCGAGCGATGTCACCAGCAGGCCGGAGTTGCCGGACGGACGCAGGCGCGTGTCCACTTCGTACAGCGGGCCGCTCAGGGTGCGGGTCTGCAGTATGTGGATCAACCGCTGCGCCAGCCGGGTGTAGAAGCGCAGGTTGTCGATACTGTTGGCGCCGTCGGTGCTCTGCATCGGGTCGGCGTCGTGCACGAAGACGATATCCAGGTCGGAGCCGTGCCCCAGCTCGAGGCCGCCGAGCTTGCCGTAGGCGATGATCGCAAAGCGCATATCGTCCTGGGAGGCCCCCGCCGGCACGCCGTGCTTTTCTACGAGTTGCGCCCAGGCCAGGGTCAGCGATTGCTGCAGTATCGCCTCCGCCAGCCAGGTCAGCGAGTCGCTGACCTTCATCAGCGGCAGGGCGCCACTGACCTCCTGTGCGGCGATGCGCAGGCTCTGGCTCTGTTTGAAATGGCGCAGCGCCTCCATCTGCGCCTCCAGGTCCGATGGATCCACGCGCAGCATTTCGCGGCGCAGCTCCGCGGCGATATCGGCGGCGGATGCCGGCGCCAGCAGGCGGCGCGAGTCGAGCAGCTCGTCGAGCAGTATCGGGTGGCTCGCCAGCTGCCCGGCGATGTAGGGCGAGGCCGCGCAGAGGCGCAGCAGCTGGCTCAGCACCGGCGGGTTTTCGTTGATCAGCACCAGATAGGCGCTGCGGCGCAGTACCGAGCGCACCAGCGGCAGCACCCGCGACAGCGCCAGCAGCGGCTGCGACTCCCGCGACGCGGCGGCCAGCAGCAGCGGCATGGACTGGTCCAGGCGCGCGCGCGCCGCCGCCGGCAGCGCCGCCACCAGCGGCGCCGCGCGCAGCTCCGCCAACAGATCCAGCGCCTCGGCCGCCGGCGCGAAGCCGGCCTCCTCCAGCGTGCGCAGATTGGTCTCGCCGCTGGGGGCGTCGGCGCAGCTGGCCCAGAGGGCCTCCCACTCCTCCGCCGCACTCGGCTCGGCTATCTCCTCCGGCGGCGCTATGACCGCGTCGAATTCCCGCTCGACAAGCGCGCGCGCGGCGGCGAGTTCGCCGAGCAGCTGCGGCCAGTCGTCGCGCCCGAGGGCGAAAGCCAGGCGCTGCCGCCGCGCCTCCTCCGCCGGCAGTGTCTGCGTCTGCTGGTCGCGCTCCGCCTGCAGCGCGTGCTCCACGCGGCGCAGCAACAGGTAGGCGCCCGCCAGCTGCGCGGCCGCGCCGGGCTGCAGGTGGCCGTCAGCCTCGAGCAGCGGCAGCAGCTTCAGCAGGTTGCGCTCCCGCAAGGCCGGCTCGCGGCCGCCGCGGATCAGCTGGAACGCCTGGACGATAAACTCCACCTCGCGGATGCCGCCGCGGCCCAGCTTGATATTGTCGCTGAGGCCGCGGGCGCGCACCTGGCGCTGGATCAGGGATTTCATCTCGCGCAGCGCGTCTATGGCACTGAAGTCGATATAGCGGCGGTAGGTGAAGGGGCGCAGCAGCTCCATCAGTTCGGCGGCGACGGCCCCATCGCCCGCCACCGGGCGCGCCTTGACCATCGCGTAGCGCTCCCACTCCCGGCCCTGGGTCTGGTAGTAGTCCTCCAGTGCGGCGAAGTGGCTCACCAGCGGACCGCTGTCACCGTAGGGGCGCAGGCGCATATCGACGCGGAACACGAAGCCGTCGGCGGTGATGGCGTCCAGGGATTTGATCAGGCGCTGGCCGAGGCGCTGGAAGAACTTCTGGTTCTCGATGCTCTGCGCCCCATCGGTCTCGCCCGGTGCGCGGTAGGCGAAGATCAGGTCGATATCCGAGGACAGGTTCAGCTCGCGCGCGCCCAGCTTGCCCATACCCAGCACCACCAGAGACTGGGCCTCGCCGTCGGCATCGCGCGGTTCGCCGTAGCGCGCCGCCAGCGCCCGGTGGTGCCAGGCCAGCGCCGCTTGAACGCAGGTTTCAGCCAGATCGCTCAGGCGCGCGCAGACGCGCGGAATATCCCACTGGCCGGCGAAATCGCGATAGATCACTTCGGCGGTGACGCGGTTTCTGAGCCGGCGCAGCGCCCGGTCGAGAACCTCCTCGCTGTCGAACGGGCCTGTGTCGATTGCGTCGAGCCCCAGATCCTCGCTTTGCAGCAGCGCGGGCAGCAGTTCGGGATTGTGACAGCAGTGGCGGTAGAAAAAGTCGGAGCCGATAAAGCTGCGCGCCAGGGCCAGCTGCCGGGACTCATCCCGCAACAGCGCCTCCGTATTTGCGGACAGCGCCTCGCCGGCGGATTCGCGCCAGTGATTCCACTGGTCTTCGAGCTGGGGGAGAAATTCTGCTGGGCAGTTTTCGAATAGGGGCATTTTCGACGTCCTATCGCGGCCGTGGGCCGCTCCTACGGGGAAAGAGCTCCGTTTTCAATGCGAAGGCCCTGCTGCCGGGGCCCTCCCGCGAGCGGGAGACTAGTTAAAACGCAATATCCGGCGGCGGTGCCACGCGCAGTACCTCGGCCACCGTAGTGATACCGGCGGCCACCTTCTTGGCCCCGGACAGGCGCAGGCTGTTCATACCCTCGCGCATGGCCTGGCGGCGCAGGGCCTGCAGGTCGCAGTCGGCGGTCACCAGGGTCTGAATCGACTCGGAAAACGGCAGTATCTCGTAGATACCCTGGCGGCCGCGGTAGCCGGTGTTGCGGCACTCCAGGCAGCCCTCGGGGCGGTAGATGGCCTCCGGCAGCGGCGCCTTCCACGGCCGCACCAGTGCCTGCCAGTCGTCCTCGCTCACCCTGTCCTTGCGCTTGCAGGCCGGACACAGGGTGCGCACCAGCCGCTGCGCCATAACGCCGATCACGGTGGATTTCAGCAGGTAGTGGGGCAGGCCCAGATCCAACAGGCGGGTGACCGCGGTCGGGGCGTCGTTGGTGTGCAGCGTGGAGATCACCAGGTGACCGGTCAGCGCCGCCTGCACCGCCATCTGCGCCGTCTCCAGATCGCGGATCTCACCCACCATGATGATATCCGGGTCCTGGCGCATCAGCGTGCGGATACCGGCGGCGAAGTCCAGGCCGATGGAGTGCTGCACCTGGGTCTGGTTGAAACTCTCCTCCACCATCTCGATCGGGTCCTCGATGGTGGATACATTGACCTCGCTGGTGGCCAGCTGCTTCAGGCCGGTGTACAGGGTGGTGGTTTTGCCGGAGCCGGTGGGGCCCGTCACCAGCACTATACCGTTGGGGCGGCCGAGCATCTTCTGCCAGCGCGCCAGATCCTCGCCGGCGAGCCCCAGGTCGGAATAGGAGCGCGCCAGCACCTCCGGGTCGAAGATCCGCATCACCAGCTTTTCGCCGAAGGCAGTGGGCAGGGTCGACAGGCGCAGTTCCACCTCGCTGCCATCCGGGCGCTTGGTCTTGATACGGCCGTCCTGGGGCTTGCGCTTCTCCGCCACGTTCATGCGCCCGAGAATCTTCAGGCGGCTGGTCACCGCCGCGTTGACCTGATCCGGCAGCTCGTGAATCGGGTGCAGCACGCCGTCGATGCGGAAGCGGATACGGCCGATACCCCGGCGCGGCTCTATATGGATATCACTGGCGCGCTGGTCGAAGGCGTATTGCAGCAGCCAGTCGACGATATTGACGATGTGCTGGTCGTCGGCGTCCGGCTCCTTGAGTTTGCCCAGTTCCAGCAGCTGCTCGAAATTGCCCGCGCCGGAGCTGCCCTTGAGGCCGCTGGCGCCGGAGATGGAGTTGGCCAGGGAGTAGAATTCGACGCAGTAGCGCTGGATATCCGCCGGGTCGGCCACCACCCGCTGCACGGTGCGGCCGCTGGTGTGCTCCAGCTGCTCCTCCCAGCCGCTGGCATAGGGCTGGGCCGTGGCCACCAGCAGCATCTCCGGGGTCGCCTCGACACAGAGTATCTGGTGGCGCTTGGCGAACTGGAAGCTCATCACCTCGGTCACCGCGGCCACGTTCACCTTCAGCGGGTCTATATGGTAGAGGCCGTGGGAGGAGGTATCGGCCAGCCACTGGGTCAGGGTGGCCGCGTCGAGCGGCTTGCCGGGGCGTTTCTGGTTCTCCAGCTCGCAGCTGGCGATATAGGAGAGCGGGTGCATCTGCGCCTGCTCGGCGGTGCGCGGCGTGCCGACCAGGCGGTTCGCATCCGCGCGGCTGATATAGCCCTGGGACACCAGATCCTCCAGCAGCCCGCGCAGGTCCAGGATCCGGTCCGCCGCTTTCGTCGCCGTCATATCAATACACCCGTCTTCTATTCTTTTCAGTACCCGACGGCGCATTGTAGCTCTATCGCACAGCCGCGACAGTGCATCGTTAACGCCCGGTGGCCGCCCCATTACCGATTCGGCGGCAACTTGGGGTACCATGCCGGCCATTTCGCACCCAGAGCTGAGGAGCTAACCATGCCCTTGTCCAATATCGCCGCCCTGTTCGGCCGCTCGCCGATCAAACCGATCGAGCAGCACATGGCCACGGCCCACGAGGCCTCGGCGGATTTGATCCCCTTCTTCGAAGCCCTGATGCAAGGCGATCTGGCCGAAGCAGAGAAGATACAACTGCGTATCTCCGGGGCGGAGAACCGCGCCGACGACATCAAGAAAGACCTGCGCCTGCACCTGCCGGACAGCCTGTTTATGCCGGTTTCCCGCTCCGACCTGCTGGAACTGCTGCACGCCCAGGACGAGGTGGCCAACACCGCCCAGGATATCGCCGGCCTCGCCACCGGCCGCAAGATGCAGATCCCGGAGAAGCTGCAGCCGCTGATGAAGACCTTCGTCGACAGCGCCGTGGCCGCCTCGGCCCAGGCGCTGCGCGCCATCAACGAGCTGGACGAGCTGCTCGAGAGCGGCTTCGCCGGCCGCGAGGTGGATATCGCACGGCGCATGACCGAGGAGCTGGACGAGCTGGAGCGCAAGTCCGACAAGCTGGAGGTGGAGATACGCGCGGCGCTGTTCGCGATCGAGAAAGACCTGCCACCGGTGGACGTGATGTTCCTGTACCGGGTCATTGAGTGGATCGGCGATCTGGCCGACCGCGCCCACAGCGTGGGCAACCGATTGCAGTTGTTGTTAGCGCGCTAGGGGGGCAACCGTGGAAATTCTCAGTCAATACGGCACTATCCTGCTGATTCTCGCCTGTGTATTCGGCTTCTTTATGGCCTGGGGCGTGGGCGCCAACGACGTCGCCAACGCCATGGGCACCTCGGTGGGCTCGCGCGCACTGACCATCAAGCAGGCGATCCTGATCGCGATGGTGTTCGAGTTCGCCGGCGCCTACCTGGCCGGCGGCGAGGTAACCGCGACCATCCGCAAGGGCATCATCGACTCGGAGGTCTTCGCCGGGCAACCCGAACTGCTGGTCTACGGCATGCTGTCGGCACTGCTGGCGGCCGGCACCTGGCTGATGATCGCCAGCATTCTCGGCTGGCCGGTGTCCACCACCCACTCCATCGTCGGCGCCATCGTCGGCTTCTCCGCGGTGGGCATCTCCGCCGATGCGGTGGCCTGGGGCAAGGTGGGTTCCATCGTCGCCAGCTGGGTCGTCTCCCCGGTACTGGCCGGCACCATCTCCTTCCTGCTGTTCCGCAGCGTGCAGCGGCTGATCCTGAACACCGAGGATCCCTTCGCCAACGCCAAGCGCTACATCCCCTTCTACATGTTCGCGGTGGGCTGGATGATCGCCATGGTCACCCTGACCAAGGGCCTGAAGCATGTGCTGAAAGACGCGGATATCAAACTCAGCTTTATCCAGGACGCCGGCATCGCCGCGCTGGCGGGGCTGGTGGTCATGGGAATCGGCATGGCGATGCTGAAACGCATCAAGCGCGACCCGGCGCGGGAGAAGGACAACCGCTTCGCCAACGTGGAGCGGGTGTTCGCGATCCTGATGATCTTCACCGCCTGCGCCATGGCCTTCGCCCACGGTTCCAACGACGTGGCCAACGCGGTGGGCCCGCTGGCCGCCGTGGTCAACACGGTACAGAGCGGCGCCGTGGTGGCCAAGGCCACCATGCCGTCCTGGATACTGCTGCTCGGGGGCCTGGGTATCGTTGTCGGCCTCGCCACCTACGGCTTCAAGGTCATGGCCACCATCGGCCGCAAGATCACCGAGCTGACCCCAAGCCGCGGCTTCGCCGCCGAGCTGGGCGCCGCCTCCACCGTGGTGCTGGCCTCGGGCACCGGCCTGCCGATCTCCACCACCCACACCCTCGTCGGTGCGGTGCTGGGCGTCGGCCTGGCGCGGGGTATCGGTGCGCTGAACCTGCGCATGATCACCACCATCGCCGCCTCCTGGGTAGTCACCCTGCCCGCCGGCGCCGGTATCGCGATCCTGTTCTTCTTTTTCTTCAAGGGCGTTTTCGGCTAAAGCCGGCTGGCCGCTGCCATCCCGCTCTGATAAAAAGGGGAAGCGCAAAGGCGCTTCCCCTTTTTTCTTGGCGATAAGGATATGCCCATGCAACTGCCCATCTACCAGGCCGACGCCTTCACCTCGAAACGCTTCGGCGGCAACCCCGCCGCGCTGGTGCCGCTGCAGCAGTGGCTCGCGGACGGGCTGCTGCAGTCGATCGCGGCGGAAAACAATCTCGCCGAGACCGCCTTCACCGTACCCGCCGCCGACGGCTACGAACTGCGCTGGTTCACGCCCGCGGCGGAAGTGCCCCTATGCGGCCACGCGACCCTGGCGACGGCGCACCTGCTGTGGACGGAGCTGGGCTGCCAGACCGAAACCATCCGCTTCTTTACCAAGAGCGGCGAGCTGCGCGTGCGCCGCGCGGGGGATTTGATCGAAATGGATTTCCCGGCCCAGCCGCCGCGAGAGATTGCGCTGACGCCCGAATACGGCGCCGCCTTGGGCGCGAAACCACTGCGCGCACTGGCGCGCGCGGGCAACAGCGACATGATGCTGCTGGAATTCGCCGACGCGGTGCAGGTGGCGGAGCTGCGGCCGGATATGCGTGCCGTCGCGCAGCTGCCCTACCGGGGTGTCATCTGCACCGCCGCCGGCAGCGGCTTCGAATGCGATTTCGTCAGCCGCTTCTTCGCGCCCGCCATCGGTATCGACGAGGACCCGGTCACCGGTTCTGCGCACACGCTGCTGACACCTTTCTGGGCGGAAAAACTGGACAGGACGCGCCTGAATGCGCGGCAGATTTCTGCCCGCGGCGGGGCGCTGGAGTGCGAGCTCGCCGGCGGGCGGGTGCTGATGCGCGGCCGCGCGGTGACCTATCTGCGCGGGCAAATCACGCTGTAGCCGCTACCAGTAGTGGTAGTGCAGCCGCTCATTCTTGCGCGGCCCGTGAATCTGCCAGATCAGTTCTATTTCATTCTTGTGCAGCAACAGTTCCGCAGTGTACCTGTCTCTGCCGCAGAGATGGGCCGCCGCCTGGCGGAAGCCGTGCTCTGTCACCGGCTGCAGCTCGAACAGCAGCACAGGTTCGTCGCGGCGCAGATGTTCGAGGCGTACCGACGCCGCCAACAGCGTCCAGCGATAGCGGTTCTGCAGCGCCACCTCGCGCCCGTCGCTGTGGGTAAAGCGCGCCGCCTCGCGAAAAACCAGCTGCCCCGCGCACTCGTCAACCTCGACGCTGCCGCGGGCGTGGCCGCGCCAGTCGGTGGCGGAGCCCGGGCCGTTGCTGGCGGTGAAACTGAACTGCGTCACCCGCGCAAGCCGCTGCCACAGACCCTCTATGCCTTTACACTGCACACCACTCACTGACCACCAACCACCGATTCGATGCCGTCACTGATCTTTGTCACCGCCCTCTGGGCCTTTTCCTTCAGTCTGATCGGAGTCTACCTGGCCGGCCAGGTGGACAGCTATTTTTCCGTGTTGACCCGCGTACTGCTGGCGGCACTGGTCTTCCTGCCGCTGCTGCGCTGGCGCCGCACGCCGCCGCGCACGGCACTGACGCTGATGGCCATAGGGGCCGTGCAGCTGGGTCTGATGTACCTCTTCTACTATCAGTCCTTCCTGCTGCTCAGCGTACCGGAGGTGCTGCTGTTCACCATTTTTACGCCGGTGTACATCTCCCTGCTCTACGACCTGCTGGCCGGGCGCTTTTCCCCCTGGAACCTGTTTGTCGCCGCACTCGCGGTAGTCGGCGCGGCGATCATCCGCTGGGACAGGCTAGACGGCAGCTACTGGAGCGGATTCGCCGTGGTGCAGGGCGCCAACTTCTGCTTCGCCCTGGGCCAGGTCGCCTACAGACAGTTTATGCGGCGCGGGCAGCCGCTGCCGGCGCGGCAGACCTTCGCCTGGTTTTTTCTCGGCGCAGCCCTGGTGGCACTCGCCGCCTGGCTGCTGCTCGGCAGGCCGCAGTACCCGCAGACGGCGGTGCAGTGGGGCGTGCTGCTGTGGCTCGGGCTGGCGGCCTCCGGCCTCGGCTATTTCCTCTGGAACCGGGGCGCCACCCAGGTCTCCCCCGGCACCCTGGCGGCGATGAACAACGCACTGATTCCTGCTGGCCTGCTGGTGAATCTGTTAATCTGGAACCGCGACGCCGACATCGGCCGGCTCGCCGCCGGCGGCGCCATCATAGTCGCGGCGGTCATCGCCAGCGAACTGCGCAACAAACGACAAGGAAAGCACCATGGCTAACAAGGCGGTTCCGGACCTGAAACAGCAGCTGCGGCAACTGGTGGCCTGCCCCAGTGTCAGCGCCACAGACCCCAAACTGGATATGGGCAATCGCGGCGTGGTGGAGCTGCTCGCCGCCTGGCTGGAGACGCTGGGTTTTGCGGTGGAACTGATGCCGCTCGACGGCCAGCCCGGCAAGGCCAATATGATCGCGACCCTCGGCAGGGGCGACGGCGGCCTGGTGCTGGCCGGACACACGGACACTGTGCCCTTTGATGACGGCCTGTGGCGCTCGGACCCGTTCGTGCTCACCGAGCGGGACAACCGCTTCTACGGCCTCGGCGCCACCGATATGAAGGGCTTTTTCCCCATCGCGATAGAGGCGGCCAAGGCCTTCGCCGACAAGCCGCTGCGCCAGCCGCTGATTGTGCTCGCCACCGCCGACGAGGAGACCTCGATGGCCGGCGCCCGCGCGCTGGTCAAAGCCGGCCGCCCCAGGGCCCGCTACGCGGTGGTCGGCGAACCCACCGGCCTGAAGCCGATCCGCATGCACAAGGGCGCGATGATGGAGGCGGTGCGCATCACCGGCCAGTCCGGCCACTCC
This sequence comes from Microbulbifer sp. ABF4_143, assembly GCF_056160225.1. Classification (NCBI taxonomy): domain Bacteria; kingdom Pseudomonadati; phylum Pseudomonadota; class Gammaproteobacteria; order Cellvibrionales; family Microbulbiferaceae; genus Microbulbifer; species Microbulbifer sp. ABF4_143. Next base: position 24,718 of record NZ_JBSWWT010000012.1, on the reverse strand, counting down.
TCGGACCCTTCCCTCGGCGCCAACGCGCTGGAGGCGATGCACAGGGCCATCGGGGAACTGCTGAAGCTGCGCGGCGAGTGGCAGAGCCGCTACAGCAACCCCGGCTTCGCGGTGCCGGTACCGACGATGAACCTCGGCTGTATCCACGGCGGCGACAATCCGAACCGCATCTGTGGCTTTACCGAACTGCAGTTCGACGTGCGCCCGCTGCCGGGTATGGCGCTGGAAGATCTGCGCGCGGAGCTGGACCGGCGCCTGCACGCCTGCGTCGAGGATGAAAAAATCCAGCTCGAGTATGCGCCGCTGTTTCTCGGCACCGAGGCCTTCGAGCAGGACGGCAATTCCGAGCTGGTAAAAACCGCGGAGCGGCTCACGGGCCACAGTGCCGGGAGTGTGGCCTTCGCCACAGAGGCGCCCTACTTCAAGAGTATGGGCATGGATACCATCGTACTCGGCCCGGGGGATATCGATCAGGCGCACCAACCGGATGAGTATCTGGGTCTGGAGCGCATTGACCCTATGGTGGAAGTGCTGCGCGGGTTGATTGCTAAATTTTGCCTTTGATGCAACAGATAAAAAACATAGTAATCCAAAGCGAAGGCCGCGATGCCGGTGGCCGCCACCGTACCGGCTTACATAGCGCTGTCCAACCGCCCTCTCCCCCGGCCCCTCTCTCGCACGCGGGAGAGGAGAGCTAATCTTTCGAGCGCCGCACAAGTAAAAGTTTGCGGTATATTCACCCGACGCCAATAAACACACGGAATAGAAAGTTAGTGAGCGACAACAACGCCTCCCTGAACTGGTTTCGCCACGCCGCGCCCTATATCAACGACCTGCGCGGCCGCACCCTGGTGATCGGTATTCCCGGCGATGCGCTGGAGCACGCCAATTTCCGCAATCTGGTGCACGACCTGGCCCTGCTGGTCAGCCTCGGCGTGCGCCTGGTGGTGGTGCACGGCGCCCGCGCGCAGGTGAATCGCGCGCTGTCCGAGCGGGGTATCGAAAACCAGTTTCACGGCAACACCCGTGTGACCGGTCGCGAGACACTGGAAGTCATCAAGGCGGCGGTGGGCAAGCTGCGCTTCGATATCGAGGCCGCCTTTTCCCAGGGACTGCCCGACTCGCCGATGGCGCGCTCGGCGCTGAAAGTGATCTCCGGCAACTTTGTCACCGCGCGCCCGATCGGCGTACTGGACGGCGTAGACCTGCGCTGGACCGGCGCCGTGCGGCGCATGGAGGTCAATACCATCAACCGCGCACTGGAACAGGGCGCGCTGGTACTGCTGTCGCCGCTCGGTACCTCGCTGACCGGCGAACTGTTCAACCTGAACTATCTCGACCTGGCCGCGCAGGCCGCGCGGGCGCTGCAGGCGGAAAAGCTGGTGCTGTTCCGCGAGGCGCCGCAGCTGCTGGTCAAAGGCGAGGCGGTGCACGAACTCAGCCTGGTGCAGGCGGAGCAGGTGGCCGCACAGGTGGACAGCGAGGCGCTGCGCTGCGCCATCGTCGCCTGCAACGCCGGTATCCCGCGCACCCACCTGCTGAGTTACGCCCAGGACGGCGCCCTGGTGCAGGAGCTGTTCCGCCGCGAGGGCGCCGGCACCATGATCTACCGCGACAGCTACGAGGTGATCCGCCGCGCGCGCATCACCGACGTCGGCGGCATTCTCGGCCTGATACGCCCGCTGGAAAAACAGGGCATACTGGTACGCCGCTCGCGGGAGAAACTGGAGGCGGAGATAGATCACTTCACGCTGATCGAGGTGGACGGCACCCCGGTCGCCTGCGCGGCCCTGTACCCGATCCAGGACGAGCGCGGCGTTAAGGTCGCGGCGGAGATCGCCTGCGTGGCGATACACCCGGACTTCCGCGGCGGCGGCCGCGGCGCCAAGCTGCTGCACCACCTGGAACGCCAGGCCAGGGCACTTGGCCTCGACGACCTGTATGTGCTCACGACCCAGACGGCGCACTGGTTTATCGAACAGGGCTTTACCCAGGTCGCGGCCGCGGACCTGCCCGCCGCGCGGCAGTCGCTGTACAACATCCAGCGCAATTCGCGGGTATTGCACAAGCGGCTGTCCGCGCAACAGCCCGCACTGTGAAACGCACATCCTAACAAAGCGCACAGACCTGACGGTCTGCGCGAAACCATCCCGGCAGCGGCCATTTTTTGCTAAGCTGTCACCCCGTTTTGTACAGTCGGATTCAAGCAATGCCCCAGTATCGCTCCCGCACCTCCACCGCCGGCCGCAATATGGCCGGCGCCCGCGCCCTGTGGCGGGCCACCGGTATGAAGGACGAAGATTTCCACAAGCCGATTATCGCGGTGGCCAACTCCTTCACCCAATTCGTGCCCGGCCATGTGCACCTGAAGGATATGGGCCAACTGGTGGCGCGGGAGATAGAGAAGGCCGGCGGCGTGGCCAAGGAATTCAACACCATCGCGGTGGACGACGGCATCGCCATGGGCCACGACGGTATGCTCTACAGCCTGCCCAGCCGCGAGATCATCGCCGACTCGGTGGAGTATATGGTCAACGCCCACTGCGCCGACGCGCTGGTGTGCATCTCCAACTGCGACAAGATCACGCCCGGCATGCTGATGGCGGCGCTGCGGCTGAATATCCCGGTGATCTTCGTCTCCGGCGGTCCCATGGAGGCGGGCAAGACCAAGCTGGCCGAGCACAAACTCGATCTCGTCGATGCGATGGTGATCGCCGCCACCGATACCGCCAGCGACGAGGAGGTGGCCGAGTACGAGCGCTCCGCCTGCCCCACCTGCGGCTCCTGTTCCGGCATGTTCACCGCCAACTCGATGAACTGCCTGACCGAGGCCCTGGGGCTGTCCCTGCCCGGCAACGGCACCCTGCTGGCGACCCACGCGGACCGCGAACAGCTGTTCCTGCGCGCCGGCCGCGAAATCGTCGCGCTGGCCAAGCGCTACTACGAGCAGGATGACGAGAGCGCGCTGCCGCGCAGCATCGCCAACCGCGCCGCCTTCGAGAATGCGATGGCCCTGGATATCGCCATGGGCGGATCCACCAACACCATTCTGCACCTGCTCGCCGCCGCCCAGGAGGGCGAGGTGGACTTCACGCTGGCCGACATAGACCGCCTTTCACGCAGGATTCCGCAGCTGTGCAAGGTGGCGCCGAACACGCAGAAATACCATATCGAGGATGTGCACCGCGCCGGCGGTGTTATGGCAATCCTCGGCGAACTGGAGGCCGCCGGCCTGCTGGACGCATCACTGCCGACGGTGCACAGCAGCTCCCTGCTCGAGGCGCTGAACCGGTGGGATATACGCCGCACCGACGACCAGGCCGTGCACGACTTCTACCGCGCCGGCCCGGCCGGCATCCCGACACAGACCGCCTTCAGCCAGAACACCCGCTGGCCGAGCCTGGACGGCGACCGCGAGAACGGCTGTATCCGCGCGGTGGAACACGCCTACTCCGCCGAGGGCGGCCTGGCGGTGCTGTTCGGCAACCTGGCCCCGGACGGCTGCGTGGTCAAGACCTCCGGCGTGGACGAGGCCCTGTGGCGGTTCGAGGGCCCGGCCCATATCGTCGAGAGCCAGGAGAGCGCGGTGCAGCGTATTCTCGACGGCCAGGTGCAGGCCGGCGAGGCGGTGATAGTGCGCTACGAGGGCCCCAAGGGCGGACCCGGCATGCAGGAGATGCTGTACCCGACCAGCTATCTGAAGTCCAAGGGTCTGGGCAAGTCCTGCGCGCTGATTACCGACGGCCGCTTCTCCGGTGGCACCTCGGGTCTTTCCATCGGCCATGTCTCCCCGGAGGCGGCCGCCGGCGGCGCCATCGGCCTGATCGAGGATGGCGACACCATCCGCATCGATATCCCGGCGCGTACCATCGAGGTGCTCGTCAGCGATGGGGAGCTGCAGCGGCGCCGCGACGCGATGAGTGCAAGGGGGAAAGATGCCTGGAAGCCGGTCGAGAAGCGCCCGCGCAAGATCAGCAAGGCACTGAAGGCCTATGCGCTGCTCGCCACCAGCGCCGACAGGGGCGCTGTGCGGGAAATAGACTAGCCTCCTCTCTGCGGTAGGAGCGGCCGACGGCCGCTCCTACGTCCATTAGTCCGCCAGCCTGTACGAAATCCGGTTGCGCACGCCGTGGCGCTCCACCGCTACGCCACCCTCCAGCTGCGGCTGGTATTTGAAGCGTGAAGCCGCGGCCACCGCGGAGCGGTTGAATATATCGGTCGGATTGCCGGCGCTGTCGTAACCGGCCACCGCGCGCACATCCCTGACACCGCCACTTCTGGTGATCGTGAACTCGACCACCACATAGCCCTCTATCCCCCGGCGCAATGCGGCCGCAGGATAGCGCGGCGCCGGCTTGAAGATCGGCAGCGGATCCCGCGCGACAACCACCGGGTCCACCCCGCCGCCACGCGGGGTCGGCGGCGCAATCACGACCGTGGTTTGGGCCGGCTCGACAGTCCTGTCCGGCACCCGTGTCACCGGCTGCGGCGGCGGATCAGCGGGCCTCACCGGCGGCTGTGACTTCTCCACGGTCGGCTTCAGGTCCGGCAGATGCACCGACTTGATCGGCGAGTGCGGCAGATCCGGTGGCGGCGCATAGTCAGTCGCAATCAGCCGGCTCATCGCCAGCACCAGCAGCGCGGTCACCGCGGCGGCCAGGGCCAGGTTGCGCCCGTAGTGCGCCAGTTGGTGCGTGAAAAAAACAACGGGATTGGAATACAGCGAACAAGCTCTATCCATAACACCTCTCCTGATTATTGTTAGGGTGTCGAATCGGCGGCCCGGGCCGCCGGGTTTGGAAAAAGCTGATCAGCTACCCTCACCAATTAGTCGATTTGCGCGAAATTGCAAATAATTCGCAATTGCACGTTCAATTTTTGATCAGAGTCCGGCTTCACACACAAAAAAGGCCGCACATTTCTGTGCGGCCTTTTGAGGACAGAGGAGGCTGTGGCGATCAGATTGCCAGCTGCTCCTCGCGCTTCTTCTCGCTCTCGACGAAGGCGATCCACTGCTGGGCGAACTTCTTGGAACGCTCGTCCTTCAGGGCCTTCTTGAGGTTGGCCAGGGCGGCGTCGTACTTCTTCAGGTTGGCATTGGCCATACCCAGAACGATGTACAGCTGATCCGGGCGCTTGATATTGCCCTTCTTCAGTGCCTTGCTGCCCATTTCAATGGCTTTCTCATTCTTGTCCAGGTCCAGGTAGATACCGGCCAGACGCGAATAGATATCGCCCTTGTCGGAAAGCTGTGCTGCGGCTTCCAACTGGGGAATCGACTTCTCCAGCTCCTGTGCCATCTGGTAAGCCTGAGCCAGGGTTTCCAGATTCTTGGAAGTGCGCTTGATCTTCTTCTCGTCGAGCCCCTTCTTGATCACCTTGGCCCCCTTGTAGGGCATCTCGTGACCCATAAAGAGATAGGCCATATTCAACAGCTCTTTCTCTTTCTGCAGGGCGCCGGCGATATAGGCCGCTTCCATCATGTGCAGCTGGTCTTTCTCGCGCTTGCGCTCGCCGTACATACCCGCGAGCTGCTTGTAGTACTCCCCTTTCGGGTAGTGCTTAACCAGCTTCTCGAGAATCTCGGTTACCTTCTTGTAATCGTTCTTCTCGTAGTAGAGGAAGCGCTGCAGGCCGAGCCAGTTCTCCTTCGGCACCTTGCCCTCTTTCTCGTACATCGACACGGCGGTGTTGATGTCCGTGAGCGCCTTGCCGTTGTCACCCTTCTGGTAATAGGCCTGGGCGCGCAGGGCGTAGGAGTCCGCGGTGATCTGGTCCTTGTCCGCGGCGGCAAACCACTTGTTCAGGTAGTTGAGCGCCTGATCGTAGTTTTCGGTCACGAAATACAGCTGGGCGATGGTCAGCAGAGTGCCCACTTCCAGTGCCACCGGCAGGTTTTCAGGGCCCTGCTGCAGCACCTTCTTGTAGTAGGTGATCGCTTCGCGGTACTTCTCCATGCTGTAGTAAACGAAGCCGTAGAAGTAGTACATCTGCGCTATTTCATAGCCGTTGTACTTGCTCTTGCCGGCTTCCATTTCCCGCAGCGCGGCCAGGGCCGCGTTCCAGTTCTGCGCGTCGGCAGCCTCCTGCACCTTGCCCAGCTTCTTGAACACGTTCTCCCGCATGGCAGGTACTTTACGCGTCTTCTGCTCCGCAGCCTCGGCCTTGGCGAAAGAGGTTTCGACACCCACCGCCTCCAGCACGGTGACGCTCACCGCCGGTGCCAGAACCAGGGGCAGGGCTACCGACGTGCGCAGGGCGAGCTTGGAAAAAGCTCTCGTCACGGTCGTCAACTTCATATGCTTCCCCTTTAGTTCTTGGCCAGGTTAAAGCTGATCTTGGTTTTTACACCAGGCACTTCGATCGGCTCACCGTCGACCACGCGCGGCTTGTACTTGTACTTCAACGCAGACTTGATCGCCGCCCGGTTGAAGATGGTGGTGGGGTTGCCATCCAGCGTATAGGCCTCTACCACCTTCGGGTCGCGCACGGAACCGTTCTTGGTCACGGTGTACTCGACGATTACATAGCCCTCGATACCCCGCTGCAATGCGCGGCGCGGATACTGCGGCTGTACCTTCACGATGGGCAGGTAGTCGCCCTCGCTGAAGGCGCCGCCGAGACCGCCGATCTTCAGGTCTGCGCTCGCACGCGGCGCGGACATGTTGATGGTGTCATCGAGGTTCGGCTCGTCGAATTCAGGCTCCGGCATTTCCGGCGGCGGAGTTTCCGGCTCGTCGGGTTTTTCCGGCTTGCTGGTGTCGTACTGGGTTTCGATCTTCGTTTCAGGCATCACGACGTCGGCAACCTTGATCTGCTCCTCCTCTTCGGGAGCTTTCATGTTTGCCTCAATCAGCTGATGCATGGTGAAGATCAGGGCAAAGGTCGTGGCTATCGCCAGTGCGCCCGCCCCTATTAGTCTTACCGGATTCATAGCTGTTAACTCTTTTCTGTCGCGACCGAAACTTTCTCGATACCAATCTTCCTGGCAGCATCCGCGATCAGGGCGATTTTCTCGATACTCGCTTTCTTATCGGGCTGAATTACCAACCACCCTTTCGGGTTTTCCGCGTACAGGCGCTCGAGGGTGAGTTTCACCTGGCGCTCGTCGACTTTTTCCTTGGCAATCCAGATTTCATCGTTCTCGTTGATCGCTACCAGAATAGAGGTGGCCTTGAGTTCAGCCTGTGTCGCTTCCGGCTTCAGAATATCGACACCCGGCTCCTTGATAAAGGTCGCAGTGACGATAAAGAAGATCAGCATGATAAACACCACGTCCAGCATGGGCGTGAGGTCGATCGCTCCTGCTTCTTCTTCTGCCGTATTTTGTCTTTTGCTCATAGCAACTCTCTTAGCGAACTTTCTCGACGGCCCCAACTGCACTGGGCCCATCGGAAGTTATCTGGCTTGGCTAAACCTTCGCAGCGGATAGAGCGGGGCTTTATCCGCCGCTTGTGGTGCCTTAGTGATCCATCGTCAGATGGTCTTCCAGCAGCTGAGTTTCGCGCTCCGCTTTACGGGTGATGTAGGTGTTGGCAAATACGCCGGACAGTGCCGCAACCATGCCGGCCATCGTCGGGATGGTCGCCATGGAGACACCGCTGGCCATTTGCTTCGCATCACCACCGCCGGTAATCGCGAGGATCTCGAACACGTTGATCATGCCCCAGACGGTGCCCAGCAGCCCGAACAGGGGTGCCAGGGCCACACAGGCCTGGATCATGTCCATATTGTCCTGGATCTTCTCGGATACCCGGGAAATCAGCGCTTCGCGAATGCGGTGGGCATTCCAGGATTTGCGCTCGGGGCGCTCCTCCCACTGGTCCACCGCACCCTGAACGTCTTCCTTCAACGATTTGTGGAAGTAGAAGATACGTTCAAAAATCAGCGTCCACATAAAGAAGGTCAGGCCGGCGATCAGAAACAGTACTGGCCCGCCCGACGCCATAAAGGCGTTGACGGCGGCCCATGCGTCAGTCAATGCGTGCATGTTGCCGCCTCCTCTTATTTACGCTCGGCGTTTTCCGCCACGATACCGGCACTCTGCTCGTCGAGGATGTGCAGGATACGCTTGGCGCGGCCGTTCACGATGGTGTGCATCAGTACGGTCGGGATGGCGACACACAGACCCAGAACGGTGGTTACCAGTGCGGAGGAGATACCGCCCGCCATGGCTTTCGGATCGCCGGCGCCGAAGATGGTGATCGCCTGGAAGGTGATGATCATACCGGTCACGGTACCCAGCAGACCCAGCAGCGGGGCCACCATGGCGATGATCTTCAGCAGGTTCAGGCCGGACTCGATGGCCGGGCGCTCTTTCAGTACCGCCTCTTCCATCTTCAGCTCCAGAGTTTCGCCGTCGATACCCTTGTTCTCTTCGGCAACGGCCAGAACGCGACCCAGCGGGTTGTTGGTGTTCGGGCTGGAGGAGCGCAGCTGGGCGTTCACCTTGGCGCTTACGCCGGACAGAACGATCAGGCGGAAGATGGCCAGCAGCATCGCGAATACACCGACAGCGGTGATGATGTAGCCAACCGGGCCACCCTGATGCCAGCGCTCGACAAGGCTCGGGCTGTTGATCATCGCCTTCAGGTAGGAGCCGCCGGTCGGGCCGGTCGGATCAACACCGAAAGCGGTGAAGCCGGAGGTGGCGCTCTGCAGATTCTCGGCCATCTTCAGGTACTTGCCATCGGGCTGGCGAATCAGCTCGGCCATCTTGTGGGCGTCGTTCATCTCCAGGTACTTGCCGTCGGAAACCAGGTTGAAGTTACCAACGCGCACGATTTCCTGCTCGACCTGCTCGCCGTCGGGCTTGATCACGGTGCCGGTGAACTTGACCACCTTGCCGGACTCGACGGTCTCACGCTGCAGCTCGAACCACAGGCGCTCGATCTCCTCGATGGTCGGCAGCTTGGTGGCGGAGTTCATCTTGTCGATCAGGGAGTCGATAAACTCGGTGCGGCCCGGATACTGGGCGGACACCAGGGAGGTGTCGATGTTGGCGCGCAGGTCGCCGGCGGTGGAGGTCAGGTGACCGAACAGCTCTTTCAGAGAGCCGAGGCGCTCGTCCAGCTGTTGGCGCTTCTGCTGCACCAGCACTTCCTGTTCCTGGTACTTCTGTTCCAGGCGCTCGGAGCGCGCCTCTTCGGCGGCGCGGGTGTTCTTGGCCTGATTCAGCAGAGCCTGCTGGTTGGCCTTCTGGCGACGGAACTCAGCTTCGCGCTGCTTGTGCTCTTTGGATTCGGCGATCTTGGACTGCTGAACCATCTTCAGCAACTGGTCCAGGGAAGTGGCCTTGTCCTGGGCAACGGCGGAGACACTGATCAGGCCAGCCGCTGCTGCTACTAGTACGCGTTTGGCGATAGAGGTTTTCATTGCGCTGCCTCCGGAGCCGGAATCGGCATGGTCATGATGTCGATAGTGGCCTGCTTCTTGGCGATTTTCAGGCCGTTCATCAGGGCGCGGCGGTATTCGCCGGAGTCGATCTCAACCCAGGCTTTCTGGTCTTTGTCGTAGGCCAGGGAGATCTTGGAGTCGGTGGTCTGGGCCAGCAGGGCGATACGGCCGATCTGCAGTACGTTTACTTCGCGATCCTGACCGTTCACGTTCAGGGTGTCGCTGTAGCTGTCGATCTTGCGCGCGTATTCGGCTTCGAAGTTGTACAGCTCCAGAACCTGGCGGAACTTCTCCGCTACAGTGATATCGGAGCGGTCCATGTTGTTCTTAACGCTTTCGAGGTTGGCCATACGCTCTTCCAGTTTGAAGGGCGCGTCCAGCTCCACGAACTGCTCCAGACCTTCCAGCATACGCAGGATCAGCGGCTGGATCTGACGCTCAATCACGGTGACGTTTTCAATGGATTCGTCCAGCTCCTTGATAACGGCGAGCTGATTGGCCAGTTGCTTCTCCAACTGACGGTTGTATACGCGCAGACCGTCGATCTCTTTGTTGACTACCTTGAAGTCCTGCAGCAGGCTGCTGGTTTCCTCGGCAATCTTGTCGATACGCTTCTGAGAAGCCTGGGCCGCAGAGGTCTTCTGCTGGCCGACTTTGAGGACGTTATCGAGAGTATCCGCAGTGGCTACGCTGCCGTAGAGTGCGCCGGCAGACAGCGCAGTGGTCAGCGCCACAGCCATGAATCGCTTGGTTTTCATTAGACCCCCCAGTGGGTTCAATATTTCACAACATGGTCGCGATGAGTTAGCTGCCACAACGCGGTATGCTTTTGATGTGAAGACAGCTAAGAGCCGCACATTGTAAACAGCCGCTTTGATTATTCAAATGCAGATTGACAGTGGCGCCCCGAGTGAGTAGCAAGGTAACAACCAGGTAACAAATTCGGGGCACATACACACATTTGAAGCGGTGTATCCTGTGCCAGCAGTGGTGGAATCTAACAGATTGCTCTGTTTTTGATCAAATTGTTTTTATTTCAACCTGTCGTACTGAACTAAGCAGTAGCTGTATTCATCCCTGTCCGACGCCGGGCAGCGCTGCCGGCTGACCTCCCCCCAGCAGTCATCAATCTCGGGGAAGAAAGCGTCGCCATCCACGTCGGCGTCCACTTCGGTGACGTAGAGGCGCGCAGCCAGCGGCAGCGCCTGGCGGTATATCTGCGCACCGCCAATCACCATCACCTCCGCGGCCCCAGACTCGACGGCACAGGCCCGCGCCCTCTGCAGCGCGCACTCCAGCGACGGCACAGGCTCTACCCCTTCGGCGCGCCACTCGGGGTTGCGGGTGATCACAATGTTGACCCGCCCGGGCAGGGGCCTGCCGATGGATTCGTAGGTCTTGCGCCCCATCACCACCGGCTTGCCCAGGGTGGTGCGCTTGAAGAACTGCAGGTCGCCGGACAGGCGCCACGGCAGGGTGTTGTCGCGGCCTATGGCGCCGTTGCGCGCCACGGCGGCGATCAGCGCGATTGGAACGTCTTTCATCTATAAGCCTACACCGCCACCGGCGCCGGGATATGCGGGTGTGCCTCATAGCCGTGCAGCTCGAAGTCCTCGTAGCGGAAGGCGAACAGGTCGGTCACCTCCGGGTTCAGGTGCATCTGCGGCAGCGGCAGCGGCTCCCGGGAGAGCTGCTCCTCCACCTGCTGCAGATGATTGGAGTAGAGGTGGGCGTCGCCGAAGGTGTGGATAAACTCCCCCGGCTTCAGGCCGCACACCTGCGCAATCATCAGTGTCAGCAGACTGTAGGAGGCGATATTGAACGGCACGCCGAGGAAGATATCGGCGCTGCGCTGGTACAGCTGACAGGACAGCTTGCCGTCGGCCACATAGAACTGGAACAGCGCGTGACAGGGCGCCAGCGCCATGCGCCCGGCGGCCGCATTCGCCTGCGGCGACAGCCCCTCGTCCGGCAGGTCGGCCGGGTTCCAGGCACTGACGATCAGGCGGCGGGAATCCGGGCGGTGTTTCAGCTGATCGAGCAGCTGCGCTATCTGATCGATATGGCGGCCGTCCGGCGTCGGCCAGGAGCGCCACTGCTGACCGTATACGGGGCCTAGGTCACCCTCTTCCGTGGCCCACTCGTCCCAGATACGCACCCCGTGCTCCTTCAGGTAGGCGATATTGGTATCGCCGCGCAGGAACCACAGCAGCTCGTGCACAATCGAGCGCAGGTGGCACTTCTTGGTCGTGACCAGCGGGAAACCCTCAGCCAGATCGAAGCGCATCTGGTAGCCGAACACGCTCAGGGTGCCGGTGCCGGTGCGGTCGCTCTTGCGGGTGCCGTTGTCGCGCACATGGCGCATCAGATCGAGATACTGCTTCATCTGTCAGGCTCCCCCTTTTGCCTGTTCGGCGCGCTTGCCTTTGGCGCGCCCCTTGTCACCCCGCCCCTCGGGCAGCGGCTGGGTGCGGTAACTCCACACCAGCAGGATTATGCCGGCGGCGATCATCGGCAGGCTCAACAGCTGGCCGCGGGTCATCCAGCCGAACAGGTCGAAACCGATATGGCCGTCCGGCTCGCGCACAAACTCCACCAGGAAGCGGAAGATGCCGTACAGCAGCACGAAAAGACCGCCGACCGCGAGGCGCGGGCGCGGCTTGCTGGAGAACCACCACAGCACCGCGAACAGCACCAATCCCTCGAGAAAGGCCTGGTACAGCTGCGACGGATGGCGCACCAGCAGTTCCGGATCCCGCGGGAACACCATGCCCCAGGGGGCGTCGGTGGGCCTGCCCCAGAGTTCCTGGCCGATAAAGTTGCCGATGCGGCCGAGCCCCAGGCCGATGGGCACCAGCGGCGCGACGAAATCGATCAGCGCCGGGAAGGTGGTGCCTATCTTGCGCGCGTAGAGGGTCGCGGCCAGCATCACGCCGATCAGGCCGCCGTGAAAGCTCATACCGCCCTCCCAGACCCTGAGCAGCGACAGCGGGTCTTCGAGCAGCTGCGGGAAGTTGTAAAAGAACATGTAACCGAGCCGACCGCCGACCACGACACCGATGGCGCAGTAGAGGATCAGGTCTTCCACCTCGGACTTGATCACCGGCGACCAGGGCTTGGCACTGCGCCGCAGCGCCAGCCACCAGGCGGCGACGAAGCCGGCCAGGTACATGAGCCCGTACCAGTGCACTTTCAGCGGACCAATGGCGACGGCTACGGGATCTATTTCGGGGTATGGAATCATCGGAATTCACGGCCTTTCGAAACTGGCGCCATTATGAATGATGAAAGATGAATGATGAATGATGAATTAGCCACCGATCCCGTACTATTCGTCATTCATCATTCATATTTCATCGTTCCCCCATGTGCCTACTGCTGTTCGCCTACCGCTGTCACCCCGAATACCCGCTGTTGCTGCTGGCCAACCGGGATGAGTTTTACGACAGACCCAGCGCCCCGGCCGCGCCCTGGGAGAACGGGAAGCTGGTGGCTGGCCGCGACCTGCAGGCCGGCGGCACCTGGGCCGGCATGGCCCGCGGCCGCGTGGCCGCGGTGACCAATATCCGCGAACCGGGGCGGCCGGCGCCGCCGGAGCCGCAGTCCCGCGGCAGTATTCCGCGCGACTTCCTGTGCGACACCGCTTCACCATCGCAGTTTGCCGGCGAACTAGAGGCCGACCGCTACCGCGGTTTCAACGCGCTGCTGTTTCATCTGGGCGCCGAGCCGGAACTGGTCTGCGCCGGCAACCGGCACCGGCCCTTCGCGTTCAGCGCCGGCGTGCACGGCATCTCCAATGGCGCACCGGACGCCCCCTGGCCCAAAGTCGCAAAGGGCAAGGCCGGCATCGCGCAGCTGCTGCGGGGTATCGACGGACCGCTGGACGCGCAGAATTTCGTGCGCCCGGCACTGGCGCTGCTGCGGGACAGAACGCCGGCACCCGTGTCGCAGCTGCCGGACACCGGCGTCGGCCCGCGCCTCGAACAGGCCCTGTCGCCGCTGTTCGTTGCGCTGGAGCCCGGCGACCTCCCCGCCCCCGGCGGCTACGGCACCCGCGCCAGCACCCTGATCGCGGTCGATCGCCGCGGTGTCAGCCAGCTGTGGGAGCAGAGCTATAAAGCCGGCCGGCCGCTGGCACCGCTGCGCCACTTCCGCCTCGATTGAGGGACTCCCGCGGCTTTCTACACGACTTTCTTCCGCGCAACTCGCTACTCGGCTTTGGCTGCGCGGCCAACGCCCACCCGGCGCCGGGACCTACCGGTCACAGAAATCCGCCCACGCTTAATGTAAGAGGAAACAAGCGCCAAGCAAATTCCGCATTTGTTGCCATACTTACTTTCACAGACTGGGATTGGTTGAGTTACGCGCAATCGCGCCGCCGGTAACAGTCTATATAAAGGAAGGTCGCGCGGGACGCATGACACGGGCGGGCCGTCGGTAACTATCGACGAACAACAGGACCGGCTCGCCACAGGTTGGGAAGGTATGAACGATCTGGCGCCCGGCGTTTCATCAGACAACACCGGGTCCCTGCAGTATCGCTGAGGTACCATGTCGTATTTCAACCCAGAGCGCCGCAAACGCAAACCGCTGCTGCCACTGCTGACTCTCGGCAGCCTGTGTGTCTTTGCCCTTTACTACGCCTTTACCGCCAACCAGAAAACGGTGCCGGTGCTGCCGGAAAACGCCGTGCGCCCCCACCTGATCTACTGGCTGGAGGAGAACCCGGACGCCTGGCCGGCACAGGACCCGATTTTCAACCCCGCCGCAGTGCGCCGCATCTACCAGCGCACCGACTACCGGCTGCTGTGGTTCGACAACTACAGCCTCAGCGACACCGCCAACGACCTGCTCAAGCAGCTCACCGCGGCCAGTTCCGGCAACCCCAGCAGTATGGTGGACTACCGCTACCACCTGGGCTACTTCGACCGCACCCTGCGCGACACGCCGCAGAGGCTGCAGATGGCCGCGGTGCTCGACGTACTGCTGACCGACGCCTTCGTGTCCTACGCCCAGGACACCCGGCTGGACAAGATCAACCCCAAGCGTCGCCCTCCCCGGGATATTACCCCGGTCTACCGCGCCGAGGGAGGTTTTCAACTGGTAGGACTGCCATCGCCGCGACAGGCAGACAAACACCCGAGCGGGCGCAAGTACTTCCGCGGCTACAACCGCGCCGGCGCGACCGACAACAGCCGCAGCCGCTACTATGCGCGCGACTACAACACAGACCGCTCGCGCCACTATTCATCCTGGGGTAACCGCGGCTACAACAACCGCACCTACAACGGTCGCAACTACTACGGTCGCGGGGCCCTGCCGCCGCGCACCGTCAACCGCGGCTACTACCGCAACCAGGACAACGGCGGCCTGCCGCAGGCCGGGCGCGCACCGGACCACGGCGAGGGCCCCTATATCGAGGAGAGCACCCCCTACGGCGGCGACGCCTACGCGCTGCGCGAGGAGCTGGCGCGGCTGCGCGCCATCTCCGCCAGCGGCCGCTGGCGCCCCCTGCCTCCAGGGCCCGCCATGACCATAGGCGCACGCCACCCCCACGTGGCCCTGCTGCGCAACATGCTGTCGCTCTACGGCGACTACTACAGCTACGGCGGCGAGCCCAACAGCGACAGGTTCGACCGGCGCCTGCACGAGGCGGTGCTGCGTTTCCAGCAGCGCCACGGCCTGAAGGCGGACGGTATCGTCGGGCGCGAGACCCGCAAACGCCTGAACCTGTCGCCGGCCGCGCGCGCGCAGATCGTCGAGATCAATATCCGCCGCCGCGAGCAGTTGCCGGCGAACCTGGGCAGCCGCTTTATCCAGGTCAATGTGCCGGAATACCGCCTGCACTATGTGGAGGACGACAGGGTCAAGCTGTCGATGAACGTCGTGGTCGGCAAGAAGATTCACGCCACGCCGGAGATCACCACCCGCGTCAGCAAGGTGGTCTTCAATCCCACCTGGACAGTGCCGCGCAGCATCCTCGTCAACGAGATACTGCCGAAGGCCCGCTCCAACCCCAGCGGTATGGAAAATATGGGCTACCGGGTGGTCAGCGGCAGCGGCGAACACCTGCCCCTGACGCCGAAGAACCTGTCCGCCGCCGGCGCCGGCTCCTTCCTGATGCGCCAGATGGGCGGCGAGGACAATATCCTCGGCCGGGTCAAGTTCGAAATACCGAACAAGCACGACATCTACCTGCACGACACCCGCGCCCGCAGCCTCTTCTCGCTCACCAACCGCGACTACAGCCACGGCTGCATACGCCTGGAGAAGCCCCGCCACCTGGCCGAGGCCCTGCTGCGCCCGGAGGGCGACTGGGACCAGTGGCGTATAGACCAGCTGACAGTCGGCGACGAGACCACCGAGGTCAAGCTGACACAGAAGGTCAAGGTCTACATCACCTACTGGACCGCCTGGGTCGACGGTCAGGGGCGCCTGAACTTCCGCCCGGATATCTACGGCAAGGACGGTCTGGAGGCCAACCGGCGGTGATCCGAGACGGTTGGCGGCCAGCGCCGCCGGTCGCCAACCGCAGCCCCATATTCCCTTAAGGTATTTCGCCCCCGGGACCCCGCAGCTTACCAATGAAGGCAAGACCCATCGTCTTGCTTACAGGGGTGACCTATGGGTGGCGGCAACCGGCTTCACACACTTCCCGATACAGACCGTGCACACGGCGGCAGTGGCGGCCGCCACTGCAGCGCCCTAGTGCTGGCGCTGGCGCTGGCGCTGGAACTGCCCGGCGCCGGTGCGGAACCCCGGGATTCGGCCCAGGGGACCGCCGCACCCACCGCGATAGATGCCAGCGACCCCTATACGCCTTACGGCCGGCAATACGCGTCCATGCGCGAGGAGCTGGCGCGCTACCGCGCACTGGCCGCCGGCGACCACTGGCGGCCGCTGGACGCCGGTCAGCCCCTGGCGCCGGGTGTGCGCGACCCGAGGGTCAGACAGCTGCGCAGCCTGCTGATGCAGTACGGCGACTACCGGCTGGATGACCACGCCGACGAGAGCCGCGCGGCGGATGTCTACGACCAGCGCCTGCAGCAAGCCGTGCGCCGCTTCCAGCGCCGCCACGGACTCAAGGCGGACGGGCTGGTGGACGAGCGCACCCGCGCGCGCCTGAATGTCAGCCCGGCCGAACTGGCGCGGACCCTGTCGGCGAACCTGGCGCGCTGGGAACAACTGCCCAAGGACCTGGGGCCGCGCTACATACTGGTCAATATCCCCGACTTCAGCCTGCGCCTGGTGGACGGCGACAGGGAGGCGTTCCGCATGCGCGTGGTCGTGGGCAAGCCGAAACACAAGACGCCAATGCTGGCCACGCGCATGACCCGCGTGGTGTTCAACCCGGTGTGGCGGGTGCCGCCGAGCATCGCCCTGCGCGAGCTGCTGCCAAAGGGCAGCGCCGACCTCAGCGCCAACGGCTACCGCCTGGTCAACCACAGCGGCAGGGCCGTACCCTTCACCCGCGGCAATGTGGCCGCCGTCCGCCGCGGCAAGGTCACGCTGCAGCAGAAGGGCGGCCCCGGCAATGCGCTCGGGCGGGTCAAGTTCGTGATCCCAAACCGCGAGGCCATCTTCCTGCACGACACCAACAGCAAGCACCTGTTCAAACGCAGCCAGCGCGCCTTCAGCCACGGCTGCATCCGCCTGGAGAAGCCGCTGGAGTTCGCGCGCCTGATGTTGGCGCGGCAGAACGGCTGGAGCGACGCGCGTATCGAGCGCGCGCTGCAGAGCAGCCGCACCTACGGCGTGGCGCTGAAAGAGCCGATCCCGGTGTATATCACCTACTGGACCGCCTGGGTCGACGACGACGGCCTGCTGCAATTCCGCCCCGATATCTACGGCCGCGACGGCGCAGCGGACGGCGCCGACGGCCGGGGCCGGGCGCCGGAGTGAACGATGCCGGGCAGCAGCGCCATTCGCCGCGCGCACCGCTGGATAGCACCGCTGGCGGGCCTGGCACTGGCGGCGAACCTGTCGCTGGCGGCCTTTGCGCGCGCGCCGCAACCGCAGCCGGCCCTGGATCCGGCTCAAACCAGCGCCCAGTTGCGCGCCGCGGCCGACCGCTACCGCGCACTGGCGCGGGACTGGCGCCCCCTGGCCGCCGGCGGCCCGCTGCGCGCCGGGGACAGGGGCCAGCGGGTGGCGCAGCTGCGCGAGCTGCTCAAGCTCTACGGCGACTACCGCGGACTGCCCGGCCCGATCGGCACCGCCGAAGGCGATCCGCAGCGCTTCGACAGCGCCCTGCAGCGGGCGGTCGAGAACTACCAGCGCCGCCACGGTCTCGAACCCACCGGTATCGCCGCGGCCGACACCCTGGCCGCGCTGGCGGTGCCGCCGCAGGAGCGGGCGCGCCAGCTGGAACTCAACGCCGGGCGCTGGGGCAAGTTTTCCGTGCCGAGGGAGGACCGCTATGTGCTGATCAATGTGCCCGACTACCGCCTGCAGCTGGTGGAAAAGGGCCTGGTCCGGCTCAGCATGAAAACCGTGGTGGGCAAGACCAGCAGCCGCACGCCGAACCTGCGCAGCCGCGTGACCAATATAGTGTTCAACCCCACCTGGACTGTGCCGCGCAGCGTCCTGTTGACCGATATGCTGCCGAAAGCGCGCCACAACCCCGAGGCCATGCACCGGCGCGGCTACCGCGTGGTCAACTACGGCAGCGGCACTACCACCCCGATCTCCGCCGACGGCCTGGCGCGCGCCGCCCACGGCGACGCCACCCTGCGCCAGATCGGCGGCCCCGGCAATTCCCTGGGGCGGGTCAAGTTCGTGATCCCGAACCGCCAGGCGATCTTCCTGCACGACACCCAGGCCCAGAGCCTGTTTCTACGGCGCGAGCGCGCCTTCAGCCACGGCTGCGTGCGCCTGCAGCACCCGGAGGAACTGGCCTATGCACTGCTGGCCCCGCAGGGCTGGGACAGAACCAGGGTGGCGCGGGCCACCACCGGCGACGAAACGGTCAATATCAGGGTAAAGCGGCCGCCGCGCCTCTATATCGTCTATATGACCGCCTGGGTGGATAAGGACGGGCGGCCGCAGTTCCGCCGCGATATCTATCGGCGGGATACACCTTCCGGCCGGGACTAGCCAGATTCGGGACAAATTAAAACCAAGCAGTCACAGAAAAATTATTTTTCAGTATCGCGCCCGCAGATGACAACGCTGTCTCGCAATATCCGCGGGTGATTGCCGCGAATCCCTGTAATTCGGTCGGCGGCATAGTTCACAGGGAAACAAAATACCAGCCCGCCGCTTCGATTATTTGCGAATGAGCACAGATCAGTTTGTAACCACCGGTTATTTTTTGTACATTTCCTCTCGTCCTCAGCGGCGCCGGGCGCCGCAAAGGGCAAAGACGAGATACTTCCGACGAGGCGGAGACAGGTATGAAGAATCCATCCAGACGTCGATTCCTGGCAGTGACCTGCGCAACTGCGGCGGCGGTCAGCGCCGGACCGACTTTCGCAAAAGTGGGTAAATCCCGCACCCTGAAAATGCGCAACCTGCACACCGGGGAGAGGCTGAGCGCCGCTTACTGGGCGGATGGCGACTACCTGGGCAGCGGCCTCAAGCAGTTCAACCGACTGCTGCGCGACCACCGCGCCAACGAGGTGACGCGTATGGACCCGAAGCTGTTCGATATAGTGTACAAGCTGAAGGAGAAGCTGAACTTTAACGGCGAGATCGAGATCATCTCCGGTTACCGTTCAGAGAAGACCAACGCCAAGCTGCGCGCCGCCGGCCGCGGCGTCGCCCGCCGCAGCTACCACACCCGCGGTATGGCACTGGATATCCGCATGCCGGGTGTGCCGCTGTCCAAGCTGCGCAAGGCCGCGCTGGAACTGAAAGCGGGCGGCGTGGGTTACTACCCGAAGAGCAACTTCGTGCACGTGGATACCGGCCCGGTTCGCCGCTGGTAACGGGTGCCGACAGGCGGCCCCGCGCCGCCCGGCAACAAAAAAGGCCGCCGGAGAGATCCGGCGGCCTTTTTATTTCCCCGGCGGGGTTTACCGGCCGGGTTGTTCGCCGTCCAGCGGCAGGCTGACCGGCGTCATATCCTCCTCCGCCACCGGCACCTGCGCGGTGCCGGCCATCAGCCCGGCCAGCTGTTCGAGCAGTTCGCGCGCCCGCGCCAGCTGTGGCAGCTCCGCCAGTTCCATCGGATCCTCCATCTTCAGCAGCAGCGCCTCCAGCTCGGCGAAGGTCTGGCTCAGCGCGTTGACCTGGTGGCGGTCCAGCAGCAGCTCGGCCAGGCCGCCGCCCTCCTGCGGCACCCAATTGGCCCGCAGGCTCGCGAGTGCCGCCAACAGCGCCTGTTTGGAGTCCGCCGCGCGGCCGCTCTCGACATCGCTCTCGGAACTCTCCGGCAGGCGCCGCAGCAGCTCTTCGTCCAGCAAACGGATATGCGCGGCGCGGATCTGCTGCAGGCGCGCGGCCGGGCCGAGCGCCAGGAAGTGGCGCGACAGATCGTTGGCCCCGGCGGGCCAGCGGCGCGCCAATCCGTCTATATCCTCCGCCATGCCGCGGCCGATCAGGCGGGTCAACTCGCGGCGGCGGTTCGCCGACAGCGCCTCCGGTTTTTCACCCTCGCTGGCGGGATTGAACTGTGCCGCGCTGCGCTCTCCGGTGGGGCCCCAGAGCATGACCTCCATCGCGTGAAAGCCGGTGCTGGCCTCCTCGTGGGCGGTCAGGCGGTGCTGCTTGCGCAGGTTGGCCAGGGTCAGCTCAATGGCGGTGTCGTTGACGATGCCGCTGTCCGAGTAGCCCGGCACGGTATCCAGATAGCCCGGCTGCGCCGGCCAGGTGTCCAGGGCCAGCAGCAGCTGGCGGCCCTGGTCGCCCAGTTCCGCCGGGGCGAAGGCCACTGCGATATAGGGCAGGGTCGCGGCGAACTCGCGGTGCGCCTCCAGCCAGGCCACCTTGGCCGCCTCCAGGTGGTCTTCACTGGGCCGCTCGAGCAGGGTGGTCAGCGCGCTTTCCAGCCCCGCAATCGCGGCCTGGGCGTCGATCACCTGGGCCTCGCCGGCCTGCCAGATGGCCCGGGTCAGCGCCTCCGCCGCCTGTCCGTCGATCGCCCTGGCGACCGGCCGCTGCGCCTCCGGCGGCTGCTCCACGCGCTTCTGCTCACAGGCCGCAAGCCCCGCCAGCAGCGCAAGCAGCAGTACCAGTTTTCCGCGCCGAATCCTATTTCCGCTCACTAGATCCCCCGAAAGTTTCTCACTCGCAATGCGGCACAGGGATGTGCCCTCGCCGGCCTGCGCGCCGCCTCAATCGCCGTCGCGCAGGCTGATCACCGGCCAGCCGCGCGCCTCCGCTTCGGCGCGCAGGCGCGCGTCCGGATCCACGGCCACCGGGTGTTCCACCTGCTGCAACAGCGGCAGGTCGTTGATGGAATCGCTGTAAAACCACTTCTCCCCACCGGCGTACTCGGGGTTGTGCGCCAGCCACTGGCGCAGGCGCAGCACCTTGCCGCCCTGGTAGCAGGGTTCCCCCACCACCCGCCCGGTGAAGCGCCCGTCCACCTGTTCCGGCTCCGTCGCCAGCAGCGTGTCCACTCCCAGGCGCGCCGCGATGGGTTCCACCACGAAGCGGTTGGTGGCGGTGATGATCATGATGTGGTGACCGTCTCGGCGATGCCGGTCGATCAAGGCTTCCGCGCGCGGCAGCCAGATCTCGCTGATCACCTCCTGCATAAACTCCCGCTGCAGATTCTCGAGCTGGCCGCGGGACAGCTGCGCCAGCGGCTCCAGGGCGAACTCCAGGTAGGCGAAGATATCCAGCTCACCGCGCTGGTATTCCCGATAGAAGCGGTCGTTTTCGGCGCGGTAGCGCTCGCCGTCGACGTGTTCGCGCTCCACCAGAAACTCGCCCCAGGCGTGGTCGCTGTCGCCGCCGATCAGCGTGTTGTCGAGATCGAAAATTGCCAGATGCACCGCGCACCCCTCTGTAACTATAGGCGCCAACAGGCGCCGCATCGAATCCTGCCGCCGCGCCGGCGCAAGCGGCGCGGCGGGCAATTTTACCCCGCCGGCGCGCGCATCACACCGACCAATTCACGCTGGACGGCTCCGAATTGCCGGAATGGCCCCCGCTGTGGAACAATGCGGAACAAGCAGGCGCGGCGGTCGGCCGCGCGCAACAGAATTAGAGGACGGTATTTTGGGCGACGGCAAGCCAGCGCAAGCCGGGCGAAAGAACCGCCGCAAGTCCGCCAGACAGCCAAACCGCACCGCCAACCCCGGCGACAAACGCAAAAACCGGGGAGGCGGTGACGACAACAGCAATATCGACGCCGAGGGCTTTCGCCCCAATGTCGGCATCATTGTGCTGAACGCCCGCGGTCAGGCGCTGTGGGCGAGGCGGGTGGGCGGCAAGGACGCCTGGCAGTTTCCCCAGGGCGGTATCAATCCGGGCGAATCCCCGGAGCAGGCGCTCTACCGGGAGCTGTACGAGGAAATAGGCCTGACCCGGGACCAGGTGAGCCTGATCGCCTGCACCCGCGGCTGGCTGCGCTATCGACTCCCCCAGCGCCTGATCCGGCGGCGCTCCGAGCCGCTGTGCATCGGGCAGAAGCAGAAGTGGTATCTGCTCAAGCTGGAGGCGCCGGAGAGCTCGATCAGCTTCAATAATGGCTATAAACCGGAATTCGACCACTGGCGCTGGGTGAGCTACTGGCACCCACTCAGCAAGGTGGTGACCTTCAAGCGCGAGGTGTACCGGCGCGCGCTGACCGAACTGGCCCCGCAGCAAATACAATTGGAAAGGCGCTGGCTGCGCGAACAGGGCGAACCCTGAGCGTATACGCGGCCGGCTTTGTTGCGGTCAAAATCTATCAATCCCGGCGGGCTGATAGTCAAGGCCGTTTGAGTAACTCCGTTGAATGGCGAGGACAGGCCTTTGCTCGGATCTCTGCGCAGTATTGTTCAGGAAGTGAACGCGGCCCGGGACCTGCCGGCGGTGCTGGATATCATCGTGCGCAGGGTACGCGAGGTGATGCACACCCGCGTCTGCTCCGTCTATCTGCGCGACAAGCAGTCCGGCCACTATGTGCTGATGGCTACCCGCGGCCTGAACCCCGACGCCGTCGGCCAGGTGCACCTGGCGCCGGGCGAGGGCCTGGTGGGCAATGTGGTCACCCGCGAGGAGCCGATCAACCTGGAGCAGGCGGAGGCACACCCCGCCTACCAGTACTTCCCCGCCACCGGCGAGGAGCGCTTCAGCGCCTTCCTCGGCACCCCCATTATCCACCATCGCACAGTGCTCGGCGTGCTGGTGGTCCAGCAGGCGGAGAAGCGCCGCTTCGACGAGGGCGAGGAGGCCTTCCTCGTCACCCTGTCGGCACAGCTGGCGGGTGTCATCGCCCACGCCGAGGCCACCGGCGCTCTGGCCGCCATCGGCCAGCAGCGGCGCGAAGCCAAGTTCAGCGGTATCGCCGCCTCCCCCGGCGTCGCGATCGGTCGCGTGCATATCGTCGCGCCCCAGGCCAACCTGGCCACGGTACCCTACTCCTGCTGTATGGATGTGGACGCGGAGCTGGAACTCTTCCACCAGGCCCTGGCCAGCGCGCGGGAGGAGATCCGCGAGGTGGGCGAGCGCCTCAAGGGCGACCTGAACCGCGAGGAGCGCGCGCTCTTCGACGCCTATATCAGCATGCTCGACGACAATTCCCTCGCCGTCGAAGTCTGTGACCGCATCCGCCAGCAGGTCAGCGCGCCGCGCGCCTGGGCCGAGGTGATGCTGGAACATGTGCGCCGCTTCGAAGCCATGTCCGACTCCTATTTCCGCGACCGCGCCGCCGATGTGCGCGACCTGGGCGCGCGGGTGCTGATGCACCTGCGCAGCCAGCAGCAGAACCGCGGCGACTACTCCGACAACACCATCCTGATCGGCGAGGAACTGACCGCCGCGGTACTGGCGGAGGTGCCGCGGGAAAAACTGATTGGCGCCGTGTCGGTGAAGGGCTCCGCCAACAGCCACGTCGCGATTATCGCCCGCGCCATGGGACTGCCGGCAGTCATGGGGGCCCAGGACCTGCCCTTCGAGAGCATCGACGGCGCCGAAGTCGTCGTCGACGGCTACCGCGGCGAGATACACGTGCACCCGGGCCCGGAACTGCGCCGCCGCTACGACAGCATCGTCGCCGAGGAGCGCGAGCTGGCGCGCAACCTCGACCATATGGCCAACCTGCCCGGCGAGACCGCCGACGGCCACCGGGTGCGCCTGTGGGTCAACACCGGGCTGATGGCGGACGTGGTGCGCTCCCTGGAGCGCGGCGCCGAGGGCGTCGGCCTCTACCGCACCGAGGTGCCTTTCCTGCTGCGCGACCGCTTCCCGTCGGAGGAGGAACAGCGCGAGATCTACCGCGAACAGCTGCAGGCCTTCGCCCCGCGCCCGGTGACCATGCGCACGCTGGATATCGGCGGCGACAAGGCGCTGGCCTACTTCCCCATCGAGGAGACCAACCCCTTCCTCGGCTGGCGCGGCATCCGCGTGACCCTGGACCACCCGGAGATCTTCCTGGCCCAGGTGCGCGCGATGATGAAGGCCAGCCTCGGCCTCGACAATCTGCGTATCATGCTGCCGATGATCACCGGCGTCGGTGAACTGGAGGCAGCGCGCAGGCTGGTGGAGCGCGCCCACCGCGAGCTGGTGGAGGAGGGCTTCGACATCGCCATGCCGCCGCTCGGCATCATGATCGAGGTGCCCTCGGCGGTGTACCAGGCGCGCGAGCTGGCCGAGCGCGCCGATTTTATCTCGGTGGGCAGCAACGACCTGACCCAGTATCTGCTGGCGGTGGACCGCAGCAACAGCCGCGTGGCCAACATCTACCACGCGCTGCACCCGGCGGTACTGCGCGCCCTGTGTGAGATCGTCAGCGCCGGCCACGCCGCCGGCACCAAGGTGGGCATCTGCGGCGAACTGGCCGGCGACCCCGGCGGCGCCCTGCTGCTAGTGGCGATGGGCTACGACGTACTATCGATGAACGCCACCAATCTGCCGCGGGTCAAGGCGACGCTGCGCGCGGTGCGCAAAGCGGACACGGAAAAACTGCTGCGACAGGTTCTGGCGATGGAGACCCCGGAGGAGATAGAGGAAACGGTACGGGCCTACCTGAAGCGCCTGGGCCTGAAGGCACTGTTGCAGCCTGCCGGAGGCCAGTGAGCGCTGACAAAACAAAAAAGCCGCTGCGTTTTCGCAGCGGCTTTTTTATGGTTCATCGCACTTTACCGGGAAACGCGGCTTTGATCTTTAGGAAGAAGTAGCCGTTGTCCCGGTATCCGTAGGCCGTGCGCTTGATCACCTTGATGCGGTT